>JAXDQF010000335.1:0-25303 GCA_034668025.1 Gammaproteobacteria bacterium
TTCCCGGCCTAGTGGCGGGGAACCACAGCCAGGTGATTCCCATCAAACCGGCCTCGCGCGAATTGACGTAGACAGACTAGTTTTGCGACCTGTCCACTCGCGCTGACACCACTTAATCTAAGCGCCCCCCATTCAAGCGTGAGCCTTGCGGCTCTGTTGCCATGCCCTCTGTGAATCAACTGTCAGTGTGCGACGCCGCGTACTTGGCAGGGATCATCGATGGTGAAGGGACCATAACGCTTACGCGAATACACCGCGGGGAAAATCGTCGGCCCGTACTCAGCATCAGCAGCACGGAATCCGCTCTTCTGCGCTACGTGCGGTCAGCAATCGGCACTGGTCGCATTACCAGCAAAGTCTGCTCGCGACCTCACCACAGCCCTAGCTTTGCCTATGTGATCGCGGGCCGACAGGTACTGGCCGTGCTGTCCCAGATCACTCCTTTTCTGCGGACGTACAAAGCCGAGCGCGCGCGCCTGCTTCTCGAGGAATATGTTGCCGTGACTCCGCGCAACGGACGCTACACCCCGACGCAGCACGCGTTGCGTGAACAATTTGAAAATCGCTTCTTCGCGATTTCAATTCGCGCTCCGTCGATGAGATCAGTGACCTCGGCGAGGGAACCATCGCCCTCCCCTGTCATTGATCAGACAGGATGACTCACGAGGACGAACACACCAGCCACCACACGCGAACGCGCTCCGCGCACGACGACGATGCGTCGCAGCTCACCGGTACAAGGACATTGAAATCCGTGCGCGAGTTCCCGGAAGCGATCAACGCGTGCAAGCGTTGCGACCTGTGGAAATCAGCAACGCAGGGAGTGCCCGGCGAAGGGAAAGCGCCGAGCGGCTTGATGCTCATTGGCGAAGCGCCGGGAGACTCAGAGGATCTGAAAGGGCATCCCTTTGTTGGACCTGCTGGAGCGATGCTGGACCGCGCACTCGAAGAGGCAGGGATGGACCGCACATCCGTTTATGTCACGAACGCGGTCAAGCACTTCAAGTTTGAGCCGCGCGGCAAACGCCGGCTGCACATAAAACCGAGCGCCGATGAAATTCACGCCTGCAACTGGTGGCTGAAAGAGGAAATGCGCCTCGTCTCGCCCAAGCTCGTGATCGCTCTGGGTGCGACCGCTGCACGCGCACTCCTCGGCCGCGTCGTCACGATTGCCCAAACGCGCGGTTCGCCACTGCAACTGAGTGACACAACACACCTGTGGGTCACGATACATCCGTCATTCCTGCTCCGCATTCCGGACGAAGGCAAGAAGCGCGCTGAGTACCAACGCTTCGTGCAGGAACTGACAGACGCGCATCGCTGGGTCAGGAACAGCAGATAAGCAACGGCGCGGCTCGCGCCAACCAGTGCCCAACGCGAATCGCACGGCACCACGCACGCGATGCGGCTCACGCCAAGCAGCCAACGCCAATCGGACGGTGCCAGCCACACGGCACGGCCCACGCCAATCGCACGGCGCCACTCACACGGCGCGGCTCACGCCAAATAGCCACCGTCGATGGTCAATGCGGCCCCGGTGATGAAACTCGACTCGGGGCCGGCCAGGTAGGCGACGAGGCTTGCAATCTCGTTGTCCTTGCCCGTGCGTCCGAGGGCCATGAGGGTGCTCAACTTGGCGCGCATATCCTTGTCGCCATTCATGTCAGTATCCGTTGGGCCCGGTTGGATAGCGTTCACCGTGATTCCGCGCGGCCCGAGATCTCGCGCGAGGCCGCGGGTCATGGCGGCCACAGCTCCTTTGGTCATCGCATATACCGACGCCCCGGGAAACCCCGCGCGATCCGCGACAACACTGCCAGTCGTGATGATGCGGGCACCGGCGCCCAGATGGGGCAGCGCCGCCTGAACACCCACAAACACCGCCCGCACATTCACGGCGAACATCCGGTCGAAGTCGGCGAGGTCGTACTCGCCAACATCGCCTCTAATCAAAATGCCGGCGTTGTTGACCAGGATATCGAGTCTTCCCAACACGCTGACAGTCTGCTCCACCGCCCGCCGCACCTCGTCCGGAGCACCGCTGTCAGCACTGATCGCAACAGCCTTGCCGCCCCGTGACTCGATCTCAGTGACCAGGGAGCTCGCCTGGTCTGAAGCGGATTTGTAGGTAAAGGCGACTGCAGCGCCATCCTGGGCGAGACGCCGCACAATTGCGGCACCAATTCCACGCGATCCGCCCGTGACGAGGGCAACTTTGCCCGCGAGCTGTTGTGACATGATTCTTCTCCATTAATTTTGGACTGTTTGATCTATAATTGACTGCACGAATTTCCGCACGGATGAATCGCGGGTTATTTCAGGCTTCGAACCGCCATCTGCGCAATGTTGCGCAACGTATCCGCCGAAGCGCCGCCGCGGGCAGCGACCTTGATACCGGACAATGTGGCTTTGATGAACTGCGCGGCGGCCCGGACCTCGATGTCAGTGCCGATCTCGCCAGCCGCCTTGCCCTCGCTGATGCGGCGCTCGAGCGCGCTCTGCAGCGTTTTATCGGCGGTGGCGATCAGGGTCGTGACCTCGCGGTCCGAAACCCCGAATTCACAAGTGGCCCCGATACCCATGCAACCGGGCGCGGTTGAATTGGCGGCGTTGGATGCAAACGCCTGCAACGCTGCTTCGATGCCCTTCAACGCAGACGGACTGCTGTTCAGCGCCCGAATCTGCTCACCGACGCTGTCGGCCACGTATTGTTGTAGGGCCGCTAAATACAGCTGCCTCTTGTCGCCGAAGGTGTCGTACAGACTCTGGCGGCTGATCCGCATGCCACGCAGCAGTTCGTCGGTCGAGGTGCCGTCGTAACCGTGGTCGCAGAAGATTGCGACCGCCTTTTGCAAGGCAGTGTCACGGTCGAATTCCTTCGGGCGAGCCATGCCGCGAAGATTACCAATTACAGACTATTCTGTCCAGAACTAGCCAAACGTGGCCGCCCGAGGACAAGGGATCAGCGGCTGGGCGTATGTCCATCCAGCGACACCAACGGCCCGTACAAGTCCGGCCGCCGATCACGGAACACAAACCAGTTGTTCCGCATCTGGGCCAACTCTTCCAGGTCGAAGGTTGCAGTCAACACCGCATCGCCCTCCTCGCCCGCTTCTGCAACCTTGGCACCCATGGAGTCAGCAATGAACGAGGAGCCGTAGAAGCGGATGTACAAGCCCTCAGGATCCTGGAACGATCGTTCGAGGCCGTAGCGATTTGAAGCGATCAACGGCATCAGATTCGCAGCGGCATGCCCCTGCTGGGTGCGCTGCCAGTGATCACGCGAATTCACAGGCAGTGCCGGCGGTGGCTCGGAGCCGATCGCCGTGGGGAACAACAGCAGCTCCGCGCCCAGCAGCGCCATCGAGCGCGCAGTCTCGGGGAACCACTGATCCCAGCAGATACCAACACCGATGCGCCCGAACCGGGTATTCCACGCCTTGAAGCCGGTGTCTCCCGGGCTGAAGTAGGTCTTTTCCTGGTATCCGGGCCCGTTGGGGATATGCGACTTGCGGTACAGGCCGAGGTTGCGGCCGTCGGCATCAATGATGGCAATCGAATTGAAGAACACCGGGCCTGCCCGCTCAAAGAAGCTGATGGGCAGCACCACGCCGAGCTCCCGGGCCACATTGCTGAAATGCCGCACGGCGCGATTCTCATCGACGCTGCAGGCGAGATTCAGGTGCCGGTTGTCCTGCTCGATGCAGAAATACGGCGCCTCAAACAACTCGGGCAGCAGGATGATCTGCGCGCCGCGCGCAGCGGCTTCACGCACTAACTTCTCCGCCTTCGCGAGATTGCCGGCCGCATCCCAGTCGCAGGACATCTGGGTGGCGGCGACGGTGACTCGGCGCGGGCTACGCCGAAAGTGCTCTGGCTCAGTGGACATCGATGACTTTTCCCGGGTTGAGGATACCGCGTGGATCGAGCGCGGCTTTCAGGGCGCGCATGGTCGCAATTTCGGCGCGGGTGCGCGAGATTTCAAGGTACGGCTTGCGCTCCAGTCCAATTCCGTGCTCGGCCGAAATGGAACCGGTGATGCTGCGCAGCGGCTCGTAGACACAGCCTTCGACAACAGAACCGACAGCATCGCCCGCACACACTGCAATATGCAGATTGCCATCCGCCACGTGACCGAACACAAAGGATTTCGCCCCCGGCAATCGATCTCGCAGCGACTGGTGCATCGTATCGAGGTACCGAGGCATATCCGCAATAGCGAGGCTCACATCGAAGCTGTGCGACGGACCATGGCGATCCATCTGAAACACATCCTCGCGCGGCGCCCACATCGCCTGGCGGTCCGCCTCCGACTTGGCGATGGCCGCATCGGCGATCAAGCCGCTTTCCATGGCATCCGACAGGACGCGCTCGAAACGATCCTGATCGGCTTCGGGGTCAGCGCCCAGCGCCTCGATCAGTGCGTACACACCGTGGCCATAGGGAAGAATGGGTGAGCTCAATGCCGGCGCGGTCGTGGTGAGCTCGTAGAACTGCGGCCACAGTGCCTCGAACGCGCTCAGCTGACCACCGAGCCTCGAATCCAACACCGCGAGCAGCTCCGTCATGGCGGCAAAGTCGCGACACGCAACAAACGCCGCACAAGCCGACACCGGCCGCGAAGCGAGCCGCAGATCGGCCCGCGTCACAATCCCCAAAGTCCCTTCGGAACCGATGAACAGCTGTTTCAAATCGTAGCCGGCGTTATTTTTCAACATCCGGTTCAGTGAGCACAGTACGGTCCCGTCAGCTAACACAACTTCGAGCCCCAGCACCAGGCTGCGCATCATGCCAAAACGAACGACCCGCATCCCACCGGCGTTGGTCGAGATGTTGCCACCGATTGTGGCGGTGCCGCGCGCTCCCAGGTCGAGCGGAAACATCAGGTTGAGGCGCTCGGCCTCCTCCTGGACCCGCTGCAATGTGACCCCGGCCTCCACCCGCATGGTGCGGCCGGCAACATCAACGGACTCGATCCGGTTCAACGCTTCGAGCGAGAGAATGAGCTCGCTTTCCCTGGCGGAGGCGCCGTACACGAGGCCCGTCAGGCCGCCGTGTGGAACTACCGGCTGGCCACGCGAATGGCACAATCGCAGCACTGCGGAGACCTGCTCAGTATCGGCCGGCCGAACCAACACCCGGGCGTCGACGGAACCAACGTGTTTGTCGTAGACGCGAGCGCTCAGCCGCTCACCCGTGACGAGACCCCGGTCGCCGACCAGGGCGCGAAGATCCGCAAGCAGGTCGCCAGCGGGCGCGGGGGTGGCAGCCACGATTCAACTCTTCGACCGGGCCGTGGGATTGCTCAGCGGCGGGGTTGCAGCGGAGGCACTCGGCCGGGCCACCGCGGGACTGCGCTCGGCGAGCGACTTGTGGACCTGCTCGGTGATCCGCATCGCGGTTTCCAACGCCATCAGACCCGCTTCGCCGCTGACGACGGGTGGCTTCCCCGTGCGCACGCAATCGAGAAACGACTCGATCTCGGCCTTGAGTGCATCACCCTGCTCCAGTGACTGCTCCTCGATGTTGACCGGCAACGGACCGGGCGCATCGGTTGGGCTGCGCTTGCGAATCAGGGTGAGGATCTTCTGTTGCAGGTCCAGTGAAAGGTACGCATCGTCCTCAAACACGCGCATCTTGCGTTCGGTCTTGAGACTGACGCGACTGGCCGTGGCATTCGCAACACAGCCGTTGGTGAAACGGATTCGCGCGTTGCAGATGTCAATCTCTTCGGAGAAAACCGGTGTGCCCACGGCATCAATGGTGGCGATCGGCGCACCGACCATCGTCTGCACGATGTCGATGTCGTGAATCATCAGATCGAGCACGACGTTCACGTCAGTACCGCGCTCCCGATACGGCGCCAATCGATGACACTCAACAAACCGCGGCGAATGTAGATAAGGCTCCGCAGCCAGGATCGCAGCGTTGAAGCGCTCGAGATGCCCCACTTGAAGGATCAGCTTCTGCCGGGCCGCGAGCGCAATCAATTCGCGCGCTTCTGCCGCGGTTTCGGTAATGGGCTTCTCGACGAGCACGTGCGCGCCGGCATTCAGGAAGTCCCGCGCGATCTCGAAATGCGCAGGTGTTTGCGTCACTACGCTCACCGCGTCGACAGATCCCAGCAACTCGCGGTAGTCAGCCACGGTGCGGACTCCGAGCTCCGCGCCGACCTGATCGCGGGCCTGCTGTCTCGCGTCAGCGACGGCTACGAGCTCGCAACCCGAAGCTTGTGCGTATTTCTGTGCGTGAAATCGGCCGAGGTAGCCGACACCGATGACTGCTGCTCTGATTTTCTTCATGACAAAGGTATTATGCCCCGCCTCGCCATCCGGCCGCGCATCGGCCGTTGATCTAAGGAGTTCGCCCTGCTGGAGCTGCTAGCCCGCATTCGCCGCCTGTTCACTGTCCGGTCCCGTATCGGCCGCGAGCTGATCGTCTTAGGAGGCGCACTGTTCTTCGGGATCGTCCTGGTACCGCTCGCCATCTGGTTCGTAGGCAACCGGATACTCGGCCCGTACACCCATGGAAACAACCTGCATGCGGGCCCGATGGCCCTGCTGGGAGATTTTTTTGAGGGCCTGAGCCACGGTTGGCTGAGCTATTGGATCGTCGCGCTCGGGCCCCTGGTCATCATTGTGTTCGCGCGCGCTGCCTGGGAGCTGATCACCCCGAGCAGGCCGAGCGCGCCCCCGCCAAATAAGTCGAATGACCGGTCGAGTAACCGACCGAACACCCGCATCGAGCCCTATGTCGCCAAAGACAGACTGTGAACTGCGTCATACCGGGAGGGAACGCAGGATGACAAGCTTGGGCTATGGAAGCACGCATCAAAGACGTGCAGGGGATCGGGGAAATGAAACGCACTACCAGTCCGGCCAAGCCGGCAAGCACAACCGCTCAACAGCCGTCTAATCCGCTCGACCTTCTGAAGCGCATCAGGCTCGAGTTTCTGGACGAGTACATGTGCGAAAAGCGGGGCTATGACCCGTATGACACTTCACGAGGCCGTGCGCCGGACATCTGGTCATCGAAACGCAAGCGCGCCTGAACCCCAAGCCTGAGCCCGGGAGCGCCCCGGGTGCCCTTGCCCAGTAGCGTTGCCCTTTAAGTCGGCCAGTACACCCATATGCTTGCTGCTAGCAGAAGCAGCGACAGAGCGTGGGCGCCCAGGCGCCACGTGCGTGAGCGCAAGTCGCCGTAGAAGCTGAAGGCACTGGCCGCGGCCAGTGACGTGAAGATCGCTATAGACTGCAGGAGCGCCGCGTGCTCAGGTGCGAAGCGTTCGGCATCCTGGGGCAGGAACAGGATAACTATCCAGGTTCCGAGCAGCCCGATGGCGAGCGACACCGTCGAGCCCATCACGATTCCGAGCAATATGGTTAAAGGACGCATGCTGTGAACTTTGTCGACAGAATCGACCGACCTCGCGGTTCCCGCACTTGCTGAGCCGAACCGCACGCTCTAGCCTTACTCCAAAGTGTAATGCCTTTCCGAACCTGCGAGCGTCATGAATGACTAAACCTTCTCGCCGTACAGCCGGGTGGATAACCGCCTCGATCCTGGCAACCCTGGCCGTATTGGTGCTCGCCGAGTCCGGCTCGGCCCGTGCGCCCACACCGCCCACCGTTCTGCCCGCGGGTGCCATAGCGCCCACCGACGCCCAGAAAGCCACCGCCCGCAAGGTCGGCCGCATCCTGGAGGAAGCGCACTACAGCCGCGCTCCCATCGACAAGAAAATGTCGGAGCAGGTGTTCAATCGCTACCTGGATTTCCTGGACGGCCAGCGAAGTTATTTTCTGGCCAGCGACATCGCCGACTTCCAGGCCTACAAGTTCAAGTTTGACGACATGATCCGCACCGGCGACGTCGAGCCGGCCTACGCGATCTTTGCGCGTTTCCAACAGCGCAACCGCGAACGGATCCAACAGGCGATCGCGAGCCTGAAGACCGAGCCGGACTGGACGGTCAACGAGACATTCGAGTTTGAGCGGCAGAAGGCGGCATGGCCTGCCAGCCAGGCCGAGGTCAATGAGCTGTGGCGCAAGCGCGTGAAGAACGACGCCCTGTCGCTGCTGCTCACCGGCAAACAATGGCCCGAAGTCTCCGACATGCTGCGCAAGCGCTACGAGCGCGTGCTGAAGCGGGTCGACCAGATCACGCCGGAAGATGTGTTCGAAAATCTCATGAATGCGTATGCGCGCTCCTTCGACCCGCATTCCAGCTATTTCTCACCCCGCAACTCCGAGGAATATCGCATCCAGATGAGCCTCAACTACGAGGGCATCGGTGCGTCGCTGCAACTGATCGATGATTACGTGACCATCATGAACGTCATCGAGGGCGGTCCCGCCGCGGTCGCTGCAACACTCAACACCAACGACCGGATCATCAGCGTCGGACAAGGTAAGGAAGGCGACTTCAAGGATGTGATCGGCTGGCGCCTGGATGACGTTGTGCAGTTGATTCGCGGCAAGGCGGGCACGACAGTCCGTCTGCAGGTGCTCCCCGCAGGCGCCGCGCCGGGCTCGCAGGAGAAGACCCTGGAGTTCGTGCGGAACAAGGTCACGCTCGAAGCGCAGGCTGCTCACAAGGAAGTAAAGAACATCACGCGTGAGGGCAAGACACTCAAAGTGGGTGTCATTACCGTTCCGGGGTTTTATCAGGATATCGCGGCTCAGAATGCCGGTGATCAGAATTATCGCAGTACGACTCGGGATGTGCTGCGGCTGTTGAATGAGCTCAAGACCGAGAACGTCCAGGGCATCGTGCTGGACCTGCGGGGCGATGGCGGCGGCTACCTGCCTGAAGCGACTGCGCTCACGGGTCTGTTCATAGACCATGGTCCGGTCGTGCAGCTCAAGGACACCTCAGGGCGCCTGGAAGTGCTGGACGACCCGCAGCCCTCGGCTGCCTACTCCGGCCCCCTGGCGGTCCTCGTAGACCGTTTCAGCGCCTCGGCATCGGAAATCTTCGCCGGCGCCATCCAGGACTACCATCGCGGAATCATCCTGGGTCAGCGCACTTTCGGTAAGGGCACGGTGCAGAACCTCGTCCCCCTGGATCGCTGGTCGCAGAAGCCCGTCAGCGGCCAGTTGACCGTGACCATTGGCAAGTTCTACCGGGTCACTGGCGAAAGTACCCAGCATCGCGGCGTCGAGCCTGACGTGCCGCTGCCTTCGCCGATCGATATGAAGGAAGTTGGCGAGAGCGCTCTCGAAGCGGCCCTGCCCTGGGACCGGATCGCGGGCGTGCCTTTCCAGGCGAGTGCGATCACCGTGCCGACGCTGCCCGTTGCGACTCTGATGTCGGACGAGGACACCCGCGCACAGAAGGATCCTGACTACCGCTGGCTCCTTTCTGACATCGCTGCAATCGATACCGTGCGCGAACAGCACAGCGTGTCATTGAACCTGAAGGCGCGGCGTGAAGAGCGCACCCGGATGGAGAAGGAGCGGCTCGACCGGGAGAACAGTCGGCGTGCGGCCAAGAATCTGGCCCCCTTCAAGAGTGTTGAAGAGATCGACAAGGACAAGACGGAGTTGCCTGACGTAGTGCTCACGCAAGCGGCCGAGATCATGGCGGACATGGTCACGGGCGTGCGGGCGACACCGGCCGGGCAACCTCAGAAAACCGCTCGCCGAGGGTAGCCTCGTTGGAGCTGGCTTTCCGAGCCGGCGGCAAAAGTCGCGCCTTTTGCCGGGGGCGCCCAGCCGGGGGCGCGTAGCCGCCAGCGCAGTCGCACTAACGAAGCAGTATTCGGAACAGATCCCAGGTATCTTCAGCGAGCACGTTGGGCATGCGCGCAGCGCCCAGCGGCTCGTTGGACAGCACATCGCCCTCGGAAAACGCAATCGAGTCCGAGGTGGGGGATGTGTCAGTCGGTCCGCGATAGCGCGCAACCTGTTTGAGTCGCTCAGTGCGGCTGGAGATTTCCTGCGCGATGTTGCCGCGAGCCTGTATTACTCCCATCGCCTTCTCAATCTCGCGCATCAACGCTTCACACTCCGACTGCGAGCCGTAGTCGTCGGTGACTTCACGCCGTTGCGTGGCTTCCCGCGCGAGTTTGACCAGTTGCGTTTTGACCAACCTCAGACAAAGCGTCTCTGCATAAGCGAGCGCCGCGAGGTTGATTGCACGTCGGGTTTCCAGTGAAAGACCCGGGAACTCCGGGATTGGTTCTTTGTCGAGCTCCTCTGCGGCGGCGCGGGCTTCCGTCAGAGTTGCGTTGGCAGACACCGCTGTCGCGACTGCGCCGGTGATTCGATGCTCCAGGGCGCGGCGCTTGAAGTAATGCCAGAAGCGAGTGAGGCGTGCCCGCTCGGTTTCGAGCTCGGCGACGCGATTGGCTTCTTCAGCCGCATTCGTCTCCGCACTGCGCAGCTGTTTCTCGACAGCCTGGCGGCGTGAGAACTGGCGCCGGTTGTGCTCGGCAAGATGTTGGCGGCGTTCCCGTTCGTCCTGTTGGCGAACCAGGTCGCCTACGAATTGCTCGATCAGCTCGCGGCCGGATTGCCACAGCCGCCGCAGCTGGTAGAAAACCAGCGCAGGATAACCGGTGTCGGACAACCCCAGGCGCGTCTCGAGCGCGTTGAGCATTTCCTGCACGCGCTGCGTCGCGCCTTCCTGCTGCTTGATGCGGTCCTTGAGACGATAGGTCTCGTCTTCCAGCTCTCCGTAGGCCTTCTTGAGCTCGGCCCGGTTGCGGAATAGCGTGAGGACGCGATCCTCCTCGGGGGGAGGCGGTTCCTGACGAAAGTTGAGCTTGAGAAAACCTAGTTGTCGCAACGCCTTCATGAGACTCGGCGAAACACCCCGCCCTCATCTCACGTTGCGGCGGCTTTGATCGCTAGATCGCGACGGCGGCGAGCCTCGTGGCGGATGAGAAGCGATGGCCTCGCTCTACGCAATATTCCAGCCACTTGTTTAGCATCACGTTGCGGGCCCAGCGCTGATCCAGTTCACGCTCCGCATGGGTACGCAGTGCTTTCAAAACAGGCTGCGTATGGGTTCCCGCCCATTCGTGGGCTTCGGCCAGGTGCGCATCGTGATAGATCCGCAACTGCATGTCCGGGAAGCGCGATTCGCCGCCTTCATCTGGTAGTAAATACGTCAAATTCACTGTGCTGGTATAAGGCGAGCGTTCCGTCAGCGTGAGAAGGAGGTCACAGTCTCCGGCGACCAGCGAGCGATGCTGGCCATCGAGGGCCACGAGATCGCCGGCGAGCCAACTGAGACGGATGTAGTTGCTCTCGTACAGTCCCATGAGCGCGACGAAGCTGCGGGGCCGGGCGCGCCAGGTAACGGGTGTCAGGGTGTCATTCAGCATTCTGTTGACTATAACTCAGGCAGGCGTTCGTGCAAGCCACGCAGAGTGTGATTTTGAGTCAGTATCGGCGTGGAATGACACGCATGAATCGTGCCATCCGCACCCGTTTTCAAGGGCGCAGACGGCGCTCGATGCCGGAGGTATTTAGAATGCGGCTCGCGATCTCTTCGATGGAACATTCCGTCGTGTCGAGACATGGTATTGCGTAGCGCGTAAACATGGCATCCGCCGCCCGCAGCTCGTATTGCACCTGCTGGCGGGAGGAGTAGCGGCTGTCGGGGCGGCGCTCGTTGCGTATTTGTTGCAGTCGTTCGGGTTTAATTGACAGAGCGAACAATTTGCGCCGATGGGGCTCCAGGCGCTTGGGCAGTTTGCCGGCCTCGAGATCCTCCTCGGTGAGCGGATAGTTGGCTGCGAACACTCCATACTGAAGCGCCATGTACAGACACGTGGGAGTCTTACCGGAGCGTGACACTCCGACCAGGATCACATCGGCATGCGCGTAGTCGCCACCGGTGCCATCGTCATTGGAGAGAGCAAAATTCGTAGCGTTGATTCTGGCGGTGTAGGCAGCGATGTCCGCCATGCCGTGCGCGCGTCCGGCCCGGTGTGTGGAGCGCGTGTTGAGCTCGCGCTCGAGCGGCCCCACGAAGGCAGCAAAGAAATCCAGAAACAAGCCATTTGCAGTCATGACGATATCGCGCAGATCATCCTGCACCAGGGTGCTGAAAATGATGGGCCGGATGCCCTCTTCCTCGGCGGCGCGGTTGATCCGCCTGACAGCCTCGTGCGCCTTGTCAACGCTCGACACAAATGGCAAAGTTACTGGTCGAAATTCCAAGCCTTCAAACTGCGTCATGAGACTGTGGCCCATGGTTTCCGCAGTCACACCTGTCTGGTCCGAAACGAAGAAAACGGTTCGACGACTCACAGCGCGAGGCCCGTACGGTTACCCGGTGGAGTTACGAGTGTTTCACCGCCGTGCCGTCGGAGCAAGCTCTGTTACGCCGTACGACCGACCGGAAGTTATAGCTGAGGAGAGCCTTTGAACACGTATGTGATCCCTTTTGAGCGTCTGGGCATGCACGATGTCGAGACCGTCGGCGGCAAGAACGCCTCCCTGGGAGAAATGATTGGCTCATTGGCCAACCTGGGAGTCCAGGTGCCGGGTGGCTTCGCCACGACGGCGCAGGCATACCGGGACTTCCTGAAACAGGGAGGCCTGAACGATCGCATCCGTGCGGAGCTCGCCTCGCTGAATGTCGACGATGTTAGCGCTCTCGCGGCCACCGGCGCGCGCATCCGCGGCTGGATCATGTCAACGCCGTTTCCGCCTGACTTTCAGAAGGCCGTGACCGACGAGCTGCGCAAGATGAGCAACGGCAAGGAAATCGCGGTTGCCGTGCGCTCCTCTGCCACCGCAGAAGACTTGCCTGAGGCCTCTTTTGCGGGACAGCAGGAGACGTTCCTCAATGTGCGTGGTGAAGAGAGTGTGCTGAAGGCGATGCACGAGGTGTTTGCGTCGTTGTTCAATGATCGGGCGATTTCGTATCGCGTGCATCAGAATTTTGATCACAACGCGGTTGCGTTGTCGGCCGGTGTGCAGCACATGGTCCGCAGCGATCTGGGCGCCAGCGGTGTCATGTTTACGCTCGACACCGACTCTGGATTCCGTGATGTTGTATTCATCACTGCCTCCTACGGCCTGGGCGAGACCGTCGTACAGGGCGCAGTCAACCCCGACGAGTTCTACGTCTACAAGAACGCCCTACGTGCGGGCAAGTATCCCATACTGCGGCGCAACCTCGGTGGCAAAGCCATCAAGATGATTTATGCGCCGGCGGGCTCTTCCGAGCGCGTTCAGACAGTGGACGTGTCGCAGGCCGAGCGCATGCGCTTCTGCATCGACGATGCAGACATCCTGACACTGTCACGCCAGGCGCTGACCATCGAGCAGCACTACAAGACTCCGATGGATATCGAGTGGGGCAAGGATGGCTCGACGGGCGAAATCTACATCCTGCAGGCACGACCGGAGACAGTTCAGAGCCGTGTGGGACGGACGATTCAGCGATTCTCGCTCAAGACACGCTCGAAGGTATTGTCCGAGGGCCGCAGCATCGGCTCGCGCATCGGGTCGGGTCCCGCGCGGGTGATCAAGGATATTTCCGAGATGGCCCGCGTCCAGACCGGCGACGTGTTGGTCGCTGACATGACGGATCCTGATTGGGAGCCGGTCATGAAGCGTGCGTCGGCGATTGTGACGAATCGGGGTGGGCGCACGTGTCATGCGGCTATTATTGCGCGTGAGTTGGGTATTCCGGCGGTGGTGGGTTGTGGGGACGCCACGCAGAAGATCCGCGAGGGCCAGGAAGTGACGGTATCCTGCGCGGAAGGAGATAGCGGCTACGTCTACGAGGGACTGCTGGAGTTTGAGCGCAAGCAGATTGAGCTCGACTCGCTTCCCAAGATCGACGTGAAGATCATGATGAACGTCGGCAATCCGGATCGCGCCTTCGATTTCGCGAGCATTCCGCATCGCGGCGTGGGACTTGCCCGGTTGGAATTCATCATCAACCGGATGATTGGCGTTCATCCGCGCGCGTTGTTGGAATTCGACCGGCTGGATGGCGAGTTGCAGGACCAGATTCGAACCCAGATGGCCGGCTATTCCGATCCGGTGGGATTCTATATCGACAAGCTGGCGGAGGGGATTTCGCAGATTGCGGCGGCGTTTGCGCCGGAGCCGGTGATCGTGCGGTTGTCCGATTTCAAGTCGAATGAATATGCCAACCTCATCGGGGGCTCGCGCTACGAGCCGGATGAAGAGAATCCGATGCTCGGCTTCCGCGGCGCCGCACGGTATGTGGACGAGGCATTCAGGCCCTGCTTTGAGCTCGAGTGCCGCGCGCTGAAGAAGGTTCGCGAGACGATGGGATTGACCAACGTGCAGGTCATGGTGCCGTTTGTCAGGACGATCAAGGAGGCCAAGCAAGTCACCGAGCTGCTGGCTTTGAACGGATTGAAGAGTGGCGTAGATGATCTGAAGATCATCATGATGTGCGAGCTGCCCACAAACGCCCTGCTCGCCGATGAATACCTGAACCACTTCGATGGTATGTCGATCGGCTCGAACGACATGACGCAGCTGACGTTGGGATTGGATCGCGATTCGTCGATTGTGGCGAAGGCGTTCGACGAGCGCGACGAGGCTGTGAAGATTCTTCTGGCCATGGCGATTTCCGCCTGCAAGCGCCGCAAGAAGTATGTCGGCATCTGTGGGCAGGGCCCTTCCGATCATCCCGAGCTCGCGCACTGGCTGCAGGAGCAGGGAATCGAGAGCATGTCGCTCAACCCGGATACGGTGGTTGAGACGTGGATGTTCCTGGCACAGAAGCAACCGTCCAAGTCCGAGAACGATCAGACGATCCTGTAAGCGGGCAGACAGATCCGGGGCTTTAGCGGACGCGGACGGCCTCGGGCCGTTCAGATCTCCTGCGACAGCCCGCGGATTTTGGCTTCCGACGCTGGCCGATCGTTGTCATCGAACAATTGCACTTCAACGTGCTCGATGGTCGCGGAGTCGAGGCAGCGGACATTCACACTGTAGCCATCGGGATTGGATCGCGGCACATAGAACGACTTCACGCCACAACGGCCGCAGAACAGATGACGTGCCGTCCCGGTGTTGAATTTGTACTCCGTCAGCGCGTCTGCACCCTGCAGCAGGTGAAAACGCGAGCGCGGCACGATGAGATGCAAGTAACCACTCATCCTGCAAATCGAGCAATTGCAATCGCTCGCAACAATCTTCGCAGGCGCCTCAACCTCAAACGCTACGGCACCGCAATGGCACCCACCGCTATGAGTCACGTACTCATCGATCATTTGATGGTCTCTCCGCGCAGAAACGGACACTGCTCGAGATCGACGTTACCGCCTGAAATGATGATTCCCACGCGCTGACCGCTGGTTCCCAACTTGCCGGCCAGCAATGCAGCCACCGCGACCGCGGATGAAGGCTCGATCAGCAGCTTGAGATCCTGCAGCGCGATCCTCATGCCGTCGACAATCTCCCGCTCGCTCACCGTGACCACATCGTCAACGTGGCTCTGCAGCAGCGCAAAATTCAACACACCGATTGAGCCGCGCAGTCCATCCGCTATGGTTGCGGGAGTGGTAACCGACAACCTCTTGCCGGTTTTGAACGAGCGATAGGCATCGTCAGCCATCTGCGGCTCCGCACCGATAACACGGCAGCGCGGCGCCATGGCCTTCGCGGCCAAGGCCGTTCCGCCAATCAATCCACCGCCACCGATGGGCGTACAGATGACATCGAGGTCAGGCTCTTCGGCGAGCAGCTCGAGAGTCGCGGTCCCCTGCCCTGCAATCACTCTTGCGTCGTCGAATGGGTGAACGAGATGGGCGCCTGTTTTCTTTATCACCTCAGC
This sequence comes from Gammaproteobacteria bacterium, assembly GCA_034668025.1. Lineage (GTDB taxonomy): Bacteria > Pseudomonadota > Gammaproteobacteria > Steroidobacterales > Steroidobacteraceae > 13-2-20CM-66-19. The sequence continues at coordinate 15,781 of JAXDQF010000335.1, forward strand.
TAACGCAGCTTCACGCGCAGGAAGCCCGGGCTCGCAGTAGATCAACTCCGCTCCGGCCTGCTCGATATTTGCAATCTTGGGACGCGCGGAATCGCGTGGCACAACGACGTAAGCATCGAGGCCGCAGACTTTGGCGGCGAGCGCAACAGCAGTGCCATGATTTCCGGACGAATGCGTTGCAACGGCGGTGACATTGCCTGCCATCGCGAGCGGCAGGATCGCATTCAGCGCGCCGCGATATTTGAACGCGCCGCCGTGCTGAAGGTTTTCACACTTGAACACGACACGCCGATCCGCTCGCTTGTCGAGGGCGGCAGAGCTCATTACGGGCGTCCGCAACAGTCGTGAACTGATGCGATCCGCCGCGGCGGCGACGTCTGCAAAAGTGGGAACGGTTGCGGATTCAGTCTGCATGACAGTGTCTCTTACTGGCCTGCGTACGCTGGCGCGAAGAGCTTCGCACGATAGTGCTTGAGCTCGCGGATGGATTCATGAATATCAGCATGGGCCAGGTGGGTGCCCTGCTTTGAAAAGCTCTCCGTGACGCCAGGCGCCCAGCGGCGTGCAAGCTCCTTCAGGGTACTGACGTCGAGATTGCGATAGTGGAAAAATCGCTCGAGCTTCGGCATGTGACGGGCCAGAAAGCGCCTGTCCTGGCAGATACTGTTGCCGCACATGGGTGACGCTCCCGCTTTCACCAGCGGAGTCAGAAACTCGATGGTGCGCGCCTCAGCCTCCGCTTCGGTGGTGGTGCTGGCGCGAACACGTGCCGCCAGTCCGGATGAGCCGTGCTGTTTCTGGTTCCAGTCGTCCATGAGCGCGAGCACCGCGTCGGACTGATGGATCGCGAATACGGGGCCGTCGGCGATGACGACGAGCTCCTTGTCCGTCACGACAGTGGCGATTTCGATGACGGAATCGGATTCCGGCTTCAGGCCCGTCATCTCGAGGTCGATCCAGATCAGATTGTCGCTGCTCGGCATGGGATGTGCGCCACCGCGATTCAAAGGTTGAGGTGGAGTTTAGCAGAGGCTACCCGGGAGCCTGGCTGACTAATGATCGCCGTCGCGAGGGCGGCCCCCAGCGAGCAGATTTTCGCGAACGTTTCGCGCGCATAGCCGATACTATGTAAGTGAAACGTTCGCGAAAATATGCCGCTGCGGGACGGCCGCAGCAGGCGATCATTAGTCAGCCAGGCTCCTGCGATGGATGACACCTTCAACGCGCTGGTGGTCGCGACTTTCGGGCGCCACCTTCTGGTGCGCGACGCGACTGCACGAGAGCTCAAGGCTCGGCCATTTGGTCGCGGGCTCGTCATTGTCGCGGGCGACAATGTCCTGTGCAGAGATGACGCGCGGAACGGCGAGACCCACGTGCTCGAGCTGCTTCCCCGCCGGAATGCGCTCTACCGATCAAACCTGCGCGGCGGCTCAGAGCCCATCGTGGCCAACCTGTCACAGCTGCTCGTGGTGCTGGCGCCGAATCCCAAGCCGGATTTGTTCGTTTTGGATCGCTACATTGCGGCAGCGACTTCGGGGGGAATTTCAGCGACGCTCGTGTTGAACAAGAGCGAGCTGGGAATTGAGCCGGATCTGCAGCGAGAGCTGGATGTCTACCAAACCATCGGTTACGACTGGCTCGGTTGCTCAACACGCACAGGCGACGGCATGGACGCTGTACTCGCCGCGTGTGCAGGTGACACCTCGGCGCTCGTTGGTCAGTCCGGCGTCGGCAAGTCCTCGCTGATCCGCCGGCTCGTGCCCAAGGCGGATATCGAAGTCGGTGAGCTCGTCCGCGAGGAGGAAGGCCGACACACAACCACAGCTTCTCACCTGTTTGATCTGCCGGACGGCGGCAGCCTGATCGACTCGCCAGGTGTCCGCGACTTCGCGCCGGCTATCGACCGCCTGGACAGCGGTCACCTGGGATTCATCGAGGTCGCACGTCTCGCGCCGGAGTGTCGCTTTACCGATTGTCGGCACATGCGGGAGCCCGGGTGCGCGGTTATTACCGCCTCCGAGGCGGGGACGATGCACCCGCGGCGGTATGAGAGTTACCGCCGGCTGCGGCGGTTGTTTGAGGAGTTGACTGAGGCACGGGGGCCGCAGAAGCGTAGTCCGGGGGGGAGACGGTAGTTAGCGGTCAGTCCGCGCGAGCGTAGGGGCCTACCATTGCACCCACAAAACCCCCGGCCACGTCGGTGCTCAATATGGAACCGTCCGCATGCTCCTTCAACGCCTTCCAACCTGACCCGTTCTGATCGAAGTAGAACGAGTAATCACGCGCGTTGGCGACGATCTGCAGTTTGATTCGCGCGACGGCACCGTCGAGTGTTGTCGCCGCAATCGTCTCGGTGTGCTTGCCGGCGCGTTTTTCCAGAAACATCTCGAGACGCGATTCCAGCTCGCGTCCGGGAACCGGGATGCGGCGCACTCCCAGAAAGTACCAATAGTCCTCGTTCTGGAACGCCGCCAATCCGGCCGAAACGCCGCCCGGATTCGCCGGAGCTTCCAACTCCGTGCTGGCATTGAACGCCATATGTTGTTGTCGCCGTGCCAGAAACGACACGTTTTGCAGACTTTGCAGTGGCACATGCAGTGCGTGGATGGTGAGCCAGCCCGGGCGGTTGGTTAGATCGGCCCAGGAGACTATCGGGGTGCGGACGTACAGCCATTGTTGGCGCAGGACGGGCGAGCTGAAGTCGTCGCGCCAGGTGAAGTTGCCTGTGGTGGGGGTAAGTTGGTCGGTGCGGTCCGCACCCGCGACCGATGTGGCGCCGGCCGCGACCTTGGGTGCCTCGACTATGTACGGGATCGCCTTCCCCGCCGGCAGTATGGTTGGCCAGCCATCGCGCCATGTCACGGGCAGCATGAATGTCTCGCGACCCGTGTTGTAGTGAACGCCTTCGTATGGCCGAGAGGCGAGGAACACAGCCCACCAGGTGCCATCGCTCGACTCGACGAGGTCGGCATGCCCCGCGTTGGCAATCGGATCGGCGCGATCGGCCGGCAGATCGCGTTGCGTCAGAATCGGGTTGCCCGCAAACGGTTTGAATGGCCCCCACGGCGATCTCGCCCGCAAGACGACTTCGGAGTGTCGGGTGCTCGTCCCGCCCTCAGCACACATCAGAATGTACCAGCCGTCGTGCAGGTACATGTGCGGACCTTCAATCCAGAGCGGATGCTTCGAGAAGTCGACGCCGCCGTTGATGAGAACTTTGCGCGGGCCGAAGAGTCTCCGCGACGCGAGGTCGAACTCCTGAATCCAGATCGCGCGGTGCCCGTCGTACTTTGGCGCACCCACGGGCAGGCCGTTGTTCAACACGTAGACCTTGCCGTTCGCATCGAAAAACAGCGAGGGGTCGATGCCTTCGAGGGAGGGCAGTGGGATCGGGTCCGACCACGGACCCGCGGGATTTTTGGCTAAAAACAGGACATTGCCGCCCGAATCCACCGCGGTGGTGATCACATAGAACAGCCCGTCGTGGAAGCGGATCGTCGGCGCGAAAATTCCCCGGGAAACGCCTTTGCCATCAAGATACATCTGACGCCGATCGATGACGTTGCCGATCTGCCTCCAGTGCACGAGATCGAGGCTTTCAAACACCGGGATACCTGGAAAATAAGCGAACGTGGAGTTGACCAGGTAGTACGTGTCGCCCGCGCGCGTAACGCTGGGATCCGGATAAAAGCCTGCGAGTACCGGGTTGCGATAGGTCCCCCGCAGCAGCGGCTGATCAAACACGGTGTCGTGCCCCGCGTACTCAAACCACTTGAAACGGACAACCGGCCCCATGGCTACGGTGATGTGTGGATTTGCAATGCCCGCGGGCGCGACCGTCGGTTGTTGGTAGTATTTTTTCTCGGCGGCGTGGCTGGCGAGGGCCAATGAAACCGCCAAAAGGCTGATGAGCGCTCTCACCGCCGGCACTCAGATAACGGACTGACGACCCGCCAGCGCATGCGCAAGCGTGCCGCCATCGACATACTCCAACTCTCCACCGATGGGAACTCCATGTGCAATCCGGCTGGCGCGAATCCCTCTTCTGGTAGCGAGCTCGCCGAGGAAATGCGCGGTCGCCTCCCCTTCCACAGTCGGATTGGTGGCAAGGATCAACTCCCGCACAGCCCCTTCGTTGAGAATGGCTTCGAGGTCGCGAACACCGAGTTGCTCCGGACCGATTCCATCGAGCGGCGACAAGTGCCCCATCAACACGAAATACCGGCCTCGGTAACTACCCGACTGCTCGATCGCAACCACATCGGCTGGCGATTCGACGACACACAACAGCGAAGAGTCCCGATGCGACGCCGAACAGGTTGAACACAGTGGTTCCTCCGTGAGCATCCGACAGCGGCCACACCGAACGACCGACTCCAACGCAACATCCAACGCACTTGCGAGCGCACGCGCACCCGACCTGCCTTCCTGAAGGAGGTGGAACGCCATGCGCTGAGCCGTCTTGGGGCCAACACCCGGCAAGGCACGGAGCGCGTCTATGAGCTGAGTCAGGTGAGGGGAGTGCTTCACGTCACATCAGAAAGGTAATTTCAATCCCGGCGGCAGTTGCATGCCTGCGGTGACGGCGGCCATCTTTGCAGAGACCTGGGCCTCCACCTTGTGAACCGCATCGTTGATGGCAGCGGCCACCAGATCCTCGAGCATTTCGCGGTCCTCACCGGCCACGGCCGGCTCGATGGTGACTCGCTTCACTTCGTGTTTGCCGGTCATGAGCACCTTGACCATGCCGCCGCCCGACTCGCCGCTGACTTCAATATTTGCGATTTCGGCCTGCACCTTCTGCATGTTGGCCTGCATCTGCTGGGCCTGTTTCATCATGTTGCCGATATTGCCGCGCATGGTTGGGCGCTCCTGACGACTGAATAAAAAAGATTACTTTACGGGACGAATGGTATCGGGCAACAGCGTAGCGCCAAAGCGCTCGCGCAACCCTTGCACGCCTGGATCGGATTCGAACGCCCGTCGGGCGGCGTCGAGATCCTCCATCGAGGCGCGTTGCTCAGCCAGCGCGGGCGTCTCGATGCCGCTCGCCGCTGTTTCAAACTCTAGCCGAATCGGCTGGCCAAAATGGCGCGAGAGTGCCTGAGCAAGCTTGTCCTCCTGCGCAGGCGTCCGCATGTGCTTGTTGCGGGCGTCCAGCGCGAGGCGCAGTACGCTGCCTTGGCGGCTCATCACTTGGCAATTGCTGGCTAGCTGGCGGGCTGCGCCGCCGAGTTCCAGACGGGTGATGAGGGTGGACCAGGGTTCGCCAATGTCGGGGGCGCCGCCGGCTACACGCGACGGGGAACGATCGGGCGCGCCACCAGCGATCTGGTCGCCGCTGCCATAGCCACCGCCGAACTCGGAGCTGGTGCCCGAAGGCGCGCTACCGGCCGGCGCGGCCCGCATTGACGCCACGCTGCCCGCAGCGACCCCACCAGCCAAGGCAGCGCCTCCGCCCTTGGCGCCGCCGCCCACCACGCTCGCCCCACTCCTGCCAGCGGCCGCAGCCGCGGCAGCAGCCCGTGCAGCGGCAGCGCCGGACGTTGGCGAACCAGCCGCAGCAGACATGGGGGGTGTCACCGATGCGCCAGCCGCACTGTCACCAGCACCAGCGTTCAAACCACCGAACGGGCGGCCACTCCCAGGCACACCGCCGCCAGTTCCCGCAGGGCCTCCACCGGAACCATCGCCGGCACCGCCACTCGCGTCGGCACCTAGCCCGCCGCCCGAGCCGGCCGCAGCGCTGGTACGGCCCCCACCACCGCGCCCCGCCCCGGCAGCCGCCCGCGCAGCCGCGGCACCGCCGCCGCTTGAGCCCGAGCCACCAGCGCCGCCACCGCCAGCAGACGGCCCCCCACGCAACTGCTCCGCCTCCCCCAATGGCCGAAACGCAATCATCCGCAGCAACGTCATCTCAAACCCGGCCCGCGGATCAGGCGCGAGCCCCAGATCGCGCCGCCCCGTAATGGCCGTCTGGTAAAACAACTGCACGTCCTCAGGCGCAATAGCCTTTGCGAGGCGTGTCAGCACCTCCAGGTCGTACAGCTCGTCACCTTCGAAATCGCTCACCGCCTGCTTCATGGCGATGCGGACAAACAGGGCGGCCAGCTCGTCGAGCACCTGGGCATAGTCAGGCGCAAACTCCTCGAGCGACCGCGCACAACTCAACAGCTCAGGCACATCCATCGCACCCAACAACTCAGCCAGCCGCACCACGTGATCGCGCGCGATGGTGCCGAGCATGGCACGCGCCTCTTCCTCGCCCGCCTTCCCGCCACCAAATGCAATCAACTGATCGAGCAGCGACAGGCCGTCCCGCATGCTGCCATCAGCCGCCTGTGCAACCAGCCGCAGTCCCGCGGCCTCAAAAGGAACCCCCTCCTTCTCGAGGATCTCCCGCATCCGTTCCGCAATCAGCGAAACCGGCAACCGCTTCAAGTTGAATTGCAGACACCGCGACAACACCGTCACGGGCAACTTCTGCGGATCGGTTGTAGCAAGCAGGAACTTCACATGGGGCGGCGGCTCCTCCAGCGTTTTCAACAACGCATTAAAGGAGTGCGTCGAAAGCATGTGCACTTCGTCGATGAGGTAGACCTTGTAGCGACCTCGCGCGGGCGCGTACTGGACGTTGTCGAGCAGTTCGCGCGTATCGTCCACCTTGGTGTTCGACGCGGCGTCGACTTCGACGAGATCGACGAAGCGCCCGGAATCAATCTCGCGGCAAGCGCCGCAGACACCGCAAGGCGTGGCCGTAACGCCCGTCTCGCAGTTGAGGCACTTGGCGAAGATGCGCGCAATCGTCGTCTTGCCGACACCCCGGGTGCCGGTAAACAGAAACGCGTGATGCACCCGCCCGGTCTCGAGCGCATTCGTCAACGCCCGACGCACATGCTCCTGCCCGACGAGCTCGGCAAATTTTTTGGGGCGCCATGTCCGCGCCAGAGCGGTGTAGGCCAATGTATTCCTTATTCCCGGCGCGCCTCGCGCCGAGTGGGGAGGCGACCCGTATCAGCCGAAACTCCGGCACCCGACATCATCGCTGCCGCTGCTGCCTTCCGGCCCTGACGGGATTCACGACTGGTCGTCGCGGAGAAGCCGATACGGGCCACCACAACTGAAAAGGCGTGCAGTAACCGAACCCGCCTGTCGCGGGGGCGGCGATCCTACCACGTAAGCTCGCGCTGGGGATTCACACCCCGGAAGCCGCGCGCCACCCGGCCCGATATCATACCAGTCGAAACGCCTGCGTTCAGTTGCGCGGACCGCATCGATGAAGAGGCCGCGCTCAGTGGAGAGGCCCCAGCCTGTCGCCGCTCCTGTGTGCAACTCACCTGAGCAATTGCTCGAACAATGGGCCCAGCACTTTCACCAGGGCCTTCGGCTCCGCCTTCGCCAGGGCCGTAAGTCCCATCATCTGGCGCATCAACTGAAACCCCGCAATGAGCGCCAACATCACGGCAGCGCGCTGAGGCGCGAGATTGCCACTCAAAGCGGCCGCGATATTTTTCTGGTGGTAGCGCTCGATCTGCTCGCGTCCGATTTCTGCGGCGCGCTCGTTGGATGCCGAACGCAGCATGATCTGAAAGCCCTCCAGGGGGATGTCTTCCATCTTCGTGATGCCGACGAGGGCAGCGGCGATGGCATCACCCGAGGCGTCCGCCTTCACGATCTGCGGAGCGAGCACGCTCGTCGTAGCCATGGACTCCGCAATCGCCTCGGCGAACAGTTGCTCCTTCGAACCAAAGTAGCGATTGACCAGCATGGCGGTGACCCCGGCCCCCGTCGCGATCTCCCGTACACCTGCGCCGTCATAACCCGACTTGGCGAAGGCCAGCCGAGCTGACTTGAGAATCGACGCGCGAGTTGCCGCGGCATCTCGGCGCCGCACCGGCGGAGAACCCGCGGCCTCGGCAGTCGCGGGACGAGCAGAGCCCGCGGGTCGAACCACCGCAGCCCCAGCAGCAACACCGGATCGCGAGGCCCCAACGGCGCGAGCGGCCTGAGATACATCACCCACAGGTCGTCGCGATTTCGGACGTGTCATTTGCAAACTACCCCACAAGTATACATCTGTAGACTTAATCACTGGAACGCATTAAAGTCTACAACTGCAGACTTCACGCGCAAGGGCACAGCGTGCCGCGCAAAACCGGCCGGAAGACAGGATACGAGACCATGGTTGAGACGGTTCTAGTGACCGGCGGAACCGGATTCATCGCCAGCTGGTGCATCGTCGAGCTTCTCCAACGCGGATATGCGGTACGCACCACAGTGCGAGATTCGTCGAAGGAAAAACGCGTCCGCTCGGCCGTAGCAAAGGCCGCAGGCGATGCCCTCACCTGCTTCAAAGCCGATTTAACGCAAGACCCTGGATGGGACGCGGCACTGGCTGGTTGCGATTACGTGCTTCACGTCGCGTCACCACTCGGCGGCGCCAATGCCGCACCCGGCGACAAGAGCTCATTCATCGGTCCCGCACGCGATGGAACACTGCGCGTCCTACGAGCAGCCGTGAAGGCCGGCGTCAAACGAGTGGTGATGACATCCGCAGCCGCGGCGGCGCGCCCGCCTCTGAGCTCAGGCGGCGTCAGCGACGAAACGGTCTGGTCGGATCCCACCGATCCGCAGTTCGATGCGTATCGCGTGTCCAAGATACTCGCCGAACGCGCCGCCTGGGATTTCATGAGCAGCTCCGGCGGCAAAACTGAATTCAGCACCGTTCTGCCGGGTGCCGTGTTCGGTCCCGTTTTGTCAGCAGACAATCTGGGGTCCGTAGGAATCATCCAGGGTCTGCTGAAAGGACAACCTGCTGCGCTTCCCCAGCTCGGATTCTGGGTCGTGGACGTGCGGGACCTCGCGGACCTTCACATTCGCGCGATGACTTCTCCGGCGGCCGCGGGACAACGCTTCATTGCCGCCGGCGAATTCATGTGGATGCGAGACATCGCGAACACACTCCGCACGGAGCTCGGCAGCGCGGCCGCCAGGACTCCCCAGCGCCAACTGCCGAATTTCGTCGTCAGGCTTCTGTTGCCCTTCCTGCCGAACTTAAAGACATTGGCGCCGCTACTGGGACACCGATTTCCCCTGACATCCGAGAAGGCACGACAGGTTCTAGACTTCTCTCCCCGCCCGGCAACCACAACCGTCGTCGATTGCGCCCGGAGCCTAATCTCCTCACACGCCACGTGAGAGTCATCTCGACAAGCGCTTTGGTTGCCGTCGCGAATCATGTCTGGACCGAACCTGTGGAACGAGTTCTGGCGGCAGCGCACTGTAGAGGTGTCAACGTCCTGACCCCGCGGCCCGGCGAGAGTATCGAGCCCACGCGCACACCGACGACGCCACGTTGGTGGCCGCAAAAGCCCTGGCAGTCAGCCGAGTGGCAGCCCGTCATTGCGACCCGAAACGGCGTCTCTTCTGACCGCGTTCAGATCGCGCCCTGCGAAAGCAATTAAGCAACCAATGCCCGAAGTTTGCGTTGCACCGGCAGGTCCAGCCGATCGGTTGCTTTGAT
>JAXDQF010000336.1:0-4779 GCA_034668025.1 Gammaproteobacteria bacterium
TGTCGGGTGGAGAATTGATTACTTCCTGGCGTCTTCGGCGTTGAAGGCGAAGGTTCAGTTGGCGCAGATTCATCCTGAGGTGATGGGCAGCGATCACTGCCCGGTGAGCGTGACTATCGGGTAGCTCCCGGCGTGCGCCATCATCGGCGCACTTGAGACTGACCCTCATGCATGCAGATCCCGCCGCTGACCTCCCAGGGCAGCCGCAATACACGCAATGAAGGCACCGACCAACATCGACAGGGCCGTGAAGATGGATGTCTCGGCTGCTGCCTTGCGAGCCGCATCGGCAGCCTGACGCGCTTTGAGCTCAGCCGCCTTCGCCTGAGCGATCGCCGCGTCCACGCGCTTCTGGGCATCTTCTGCCGAGATCCCGGTGCGCGCGGCAACCAATTCGGCCAGGTAGGCACGATCAGTTGTCGGTACGTCGCCCGATGAAATTCCGTTGGCAAGGATGCGCGCGGCTTCGGCTCTGGCGTCTGTTGTGGTAGCCCCCGAGCTGGCTTGCGATGAACGGAACAACAGATCCATATCATAGGTGGCCAGGGCTGATCCCGCTGGTGACGACGCAACTCCCTGGGTTGCGGCCTGGGCTGTGGCGCCTTGGGCCGCGCCGGAGGCAACAGTGGCTGCCGCGTGGACACCGCCACTGATGGCCGACGTCAAAGCGGAAGCGAGGAATCCTGCTACGAGGATCGTTGCGACCGCCCAGGTAATGAACCCATGCGCCGTGTCCCGGAAGAACACTTCATGTGTGTGGGTGTTGACCCATTTGGTTCGCAGGCGTCCAGCCAGATAGCCACCCAATCCTGCCGCTAGCCATTGCACCACGATCAGCCAGGCGGCTGTGATCCAGGTAATGGTGGACGCCGAAGCGCCGCTGTCGCGCCACGGCGAAACCGATGCCAGACCAAAACCTGACCCGAGGGCTACGAGCACGACAGTGGTCGCTGCGGCTACAAAAGCGCCGCCAAAAATGGCGGGCCAGGTTACGGCGGAAACCGATGATTCGGGCGGAGCGAGAATTCCCGCTCGCTGCTGGGTGAGTGTGTCCAAGGCAACCCCCTCAATTGCTGTCAAAGAACGTGTTGCCAAGAAAACGGTTTGCTGTCTAAACAGTTCCTTCCGCAGGCGAGCTTCCGGATCGTTCTCAGGCGCGAGTCTTGCGAGCGAGGGGCAACTGGGCCTCGAGGTAGGCCATGGCCGTGAACCTCAGGAGCGATGTGAAAACCTTTCATTGCACACACTGTCAGCATCTCGTTTTCTTCGAGAACATCCGCTGTCTCAACTGCGGCCACGCGCTTGCCTACCTGCCGGACCGGAACCTCATGGCCGCCGTTCAGCAAAGTGAGGATGGGCTGTGGCGCTATGAAGGACCGGGTGGCCAGGATCAGGCCTATCGCCTGTGCGCCAACTACGACCGTGAGAACGTCTGTAACTGGGCCGTGCCGCAGGGCGACGCGGAGACTCTGTGCCGCTCCTGCCGGTTGACCCATGTCATCCCCGACTTGTCCCTGCCGGGTAATTCAGCGGCCTGGTACCGGTTGGAAGTGGCCAAGCGACGCCTGGTCTACACCCTGCTGGGCTTTGGTTTGCCGGTGGCCGGGAAGAAGGCCCCCAACGATTCCGGCGTTGAATTTCAGTTTCTGGAGGATTCCGCGAGTGGTGATGGCCGGCGCGTTCTGACTGGCCACGACAACGGACTCATTACCATCAATGTCGCCGAAGCCGATGACGTCCGGCGCGAGCAGCAGCGTCAACTCCAGAACGAGCAGTACCGGACCCTGCTGGGCCATTTTCGGCACGAAATCGGTCACTACTACTGGGACCGGTTGATCCAGGGCAGTCCGCGGCTCGAAGCCTTCCGGCAGTTGTTTGGCGACGAGCGGGCGGACTACCAGCAGGCACTGCAGAAGCACTACCAGAACGGTCCGTCGCCCAACTGGGAAACCAACTTCATCAGCGCCTACGCAACCTCCCATCCCTGGGAGGACTGGGCCGAATCCTGGGCGCACTTGATGCACATGACGGACGCGTTGGAGACGGCGGCCGCCGTTGGACTGTCGTTGAAGCCCAAACGTCCCGACGAGCCTTCCATGACGACACCATCCAATCCACTTGCGCCGCGGGTGCACAACTTCGACCGGATGGTCGAGGATTGGTTGCCGTTGACCTATGTGTTGAACAACCTCAATCGCGGCTTGGGATTGTCGGACAGCTATCCGTTCGTGCTGTCGCCACCGGTGGTCGAGAAGTTGAGATTCATTCACGGGACGATTTATGCGACGGGCTGACGGCGTTCGCGCATGACCGAACCGCCGCGGGTGTCGCTCAGTCCGGTCGTCGGGGTCAGCAAGCCGCGACTGTGGAAAGTGCTGGGACCGGGTCTCGTCACTGGAGCCGCGGACGATGACCCCAGCGGCATTGCGACTTACTCACAGGCCGGCGCGCAGTTCGGATTCCAGCTGAGCTGGACTTTGTTGATCACGTATCCTCTGATGGTGGTCATCCAGGCGATCAGCGCACGGATCGGGCGCACCACGGGCAAAGGCATTGCCGGCAATCTGCGCGAGCACTTTCCAAACTGGCTGGTGTTGGGAATCGTGGCGTTGCTGTTTGTCGCCAACACCCTGAACATCGGGGCCGACCTGGGCGCAATGGCCGAGTCGGGCCACCTGATGTTGCCCCTCGTGCCTGGTTGGGCGTACGTCGTCGGGTTTGGTCTCGTCTGTACGCTCGGACAGATGTTCCTGCATCACAAGCGCTATGTGGCCATTCTGAAATGGCTGACGCTGTCGTTGTTTGCTTACTTCGCCACCGTGTGTGTCGTACACGTTGAGTGGCGCGAATTCTTCAGCGGACTGTTTTGGCCGCGGCTGTCCTTCGAGCGCGAGTTCTGGCTCACGGTCGTGGCGATTCTCGGCACCACGATCAGCCCCTACCTGTTCTTCTGGCAAGCCGCCCAGGAAGTCGAAGACACCAAGGCCGAACCGCTCGATCAGCCGTTGTGCGATGACCCGGCTGAAGGGCCGCGCGCCCTGGCTCGGATCAAACTCGACACCATGGTCGGAATGGGCTTCTCCAATCTCGTCGCACTTGCCATCCTCGTGACGTCCGCTGCTACGCTGCACCAAGCCGGCATTTCGGAGATCGGAAGTGCTGCGCAAGCAGCACAGGCGCTCCAACCGTTGGCCGGACGTCTCGCCGTCGTGCTGTTCTCCGTGGGAATTATTGGCACCGGGTTGCTGTCTATACCCGTGCTCGCAGGTTCCGCTGCCTATGCGCTAGGGGAGGCGCGCGGATGGCCCGTGGGACTCGCCCGGAAGCCGCTCCAGGCTAAGGCGTTCTACGGTGCCATCGCTGTAGCGACTCTGCTGGGGGCTTCGGCCAATGTTTTCGAGCTCAACCCTGTGAAAGCGTTGGTGTGGGCCGCTGTACTGAACGGGATAGTGGCTGTACCGGTCATGGCGTTGCTGATGCTGCTGACCACCAGCGCGGTGATCATGGGTCAGTTCAAGATATCGAGGCTTTGGATGGTGACGGGGTGGATTGCTACGGGCGTCATGGGCGTGGCGTCAGGCGCGTTCATATTGGCGACGGTTTGGGGCGGGAAGTAAGATCTAGCTATAGGCATAGGAGGCTTCGCCATGCGAAAGATCACTCTCACTTTGGGTTTGGCCATCGCCTGCGTGTCCGGCGTATGGGCACCTTCGGGTGCTTTGGCGGGCGACGCTGTCGTCTATCTCGATGGCCCGGCGTCACTGGCACGGCTGCGTGCGACAAATCCGATCCACTACCAACGGGCATTGAAGATCATTGATGGCGCCAATGAGTTGTGCCGCCCCGACGCCGGCGAAACGGTATACGCGAAGTATGACGCGAAGAACGTATCCTGCGTGCGGATGCTACTGCGAACGAGCAACCCGCCGAAACGCGATCTGTCCTTCCGGCTCGATGACACGAAATACATTGCTCTCGTCACCATAACCGACGATCCACCGAAGCTGGTCGCTGCAACCGCACGGTGAACGTCGCTTTTGTCGGACTCGGCAAGATGGGTGCCGGGATGGCGTCGCGCCTACTCGACGCCGGTCATCACATCAGTGTGTACAACCGGACCGCCGCAAAAGCTGACTCAATCGTACGTCGAGGCGCACGATTGGCGAGCAGCGCGAAAGATGCATGTCTGAATGCAGATGCTGTTTTCTGCATGGTGTCGGACGATGTGGCTTCACGCGCAATGTGGGTGGGTGCTGAGGGAATTCTGGCGTCAGGGTTGGCACCAGGTGCGCTGGCCATCGAGTGCTCGACGTTGTCGCACGACTGGGTAATGGAGCTTGCTGCGCAGGTCATAGGCCGCGGACTTCGCTACATTGACGCCCCTGTTACGGGCCTACCACCTGACGCCGCCGCCGGTTCACTGACGTTGTTGGTTGGTGCGGAGGAAGAGGACTTGGAACGCGCGCGGGGACTGCTGGGCGCGGTGTCGAGTCGCACCCTTCGTTTCGGTGCCGTTGGTACCGGCACCGCTTATAAGCTGATTATTAATTTGATGGGGGCGGTTCAGATTGCGTCGGCGGCTGAGGGGATGGCTCTCGCGCAACGGGCGGGACTGAATCTCGACGTCGTTGCCAACGCCATTGCCACTGGTCAGGCGGCGAGTCCGCAGGTTGTGCGCAATGTTCGCCGTATGGCGGATGGTGATCACGACCGCAATATCGTTTTTACCGCGGCGCTGCGACTGAAGGATGTGGAGTATGCGTTGCGGTTGGCTCGGGG
>JAXDQF010000337.1:0-4861 GCA_034668025.1 Gammaproteobacteria bacterium
CAACTCGCTGTGACCCAGGGCCGCGACCGGTGATTTGGCGTAGTGCGCGATCGCCTGGTCCAAGGTGGAGAATTGCCCCGCGTGCATGTAGGGAGCACGCATGGCGACATTGCGCAGGCTGGGAGTCCGGAATGCCCCGAGTTGGTCGGCGGCGTCCGCAACGAGGAACTGCAATTCCGTGCACTGCTCAGGGCGGGCGTCACTGTAGCGACCCAGGCAGTTAAACTCGTCGTTCTGCAGCTTTTGTACGCCGTCCGCTCGACCACGATCCGGCGCCTTGGGATCGACCGATGGCACGCCCGTATTGTGGAACGCGAAGTCGGTGAGCAGCGGCCCGTTGTGGCAGGTCGAGCACTGTCCCTCGTTCAGGAAAAGCTTTAGTCCGTGCCTTTCCGCCGGATTGAGTATCGAAGGCTGATCGCTGCGTTCCGCCAGCGCGTCAGCGAATTGGTCAAAGCGGGATGCACCGTAAGACACGTTGCGCTCGAAGGCAGCGATCGCCTTGCCCACATTCGCAAACACCCGGTTGACGCGATCGCGCTGGATCTCCGTCAATCCTGCCCACGACGCTCGCTCGTCGTTGCTGCCATTCGGACTGGCTGCGGCAGGCAACGTGCCGAGTTCAGGCATCTGTCCGAAGAGCTGCTCATATGTCTTCAGGTAGTGCGCGCTGACCCTTTGGACGATCGCAACGCGATTGCTGCCGTGCTCGAGGTTGTCTTCCAGCGGCCCCAATGCCTGGGACCAGAGGCTGTCCTTGCGTCCATCCCAGAAGAGAAACGGCGAATGGGACGCTCCCATGACTGGCATGGTACGCCGCCGGCCAACGCCCACCCCTTGTCCTCTCGGGCGGTCATCCTGGAACTGCTTGCCGGACTGATGACAGGTTGCGCAAGAGACCTTGCCGTTACTGCTGAGACCCGTATCCAGGAACAGGCTCTGCCCCAGCCGTGCGGCCTCGGGTAGTCGCTCGACTGCATTGGATGGATCCGCAGGCCGATCTCCTGTCTCCTTAAGGCGCATGGACAGGATGGTCGCCCGCTCCGATGCGGACCAACCGTCGCGATCGCTGGATGCGTGGGCGCTCGGCGCGTCACAAACCGACAGCAGCGCGCCAACGGCAAGTATTGCGCTGACCAGCTTGGTTCGATTCATGGCGACTTCCTAGGACGCCGTGTGAGGAGAGGCCATCACGGTATTGAAGATGACCGAGTCAGAACCCTGTGGCCCCTGAATGGCGAGCTTGATCTCCCACCAGCCTGGCATGCTGAACTTCATGCCCTCCAGCAGGTACGTGCCGGGCTCCAACTCGCGAGTGATGCGCGGGTGCGTAGGAAAGCCGTGGCCGTGTTGAGGCATCCCGCCGCCGACTTCGAACACCGCCGCATGGACCGGACTACCCGTCCTGTCAGCCACCTTCACCGTCCAACTGTGAATCCGATTCAGCGGCGGCGGAGTCTGTGGCGGCTCCAGCGTGACACGGTACGCACCAGAAGTGGATTCCCTGGTGAGCGAGAGATCAAGATTCGCCGGTCGCGTGGCACATGCAGCCATGCTCAAAGTGGTGAGGGTCAACAGCAATGTCGTCCGAAAAATATTGCGTAACATGATTTTCTCCGTGATGCCTGTGAGGGCAAGGGACAGCAGTACTGAGAGGATGAATCGCATGAGAAGGACTCGGTAGCGCGGCACATACCGCGGGAGTCATGATGCTGAGTATCCTGTTGGCTGAAAGGACGACGAACAGTCAATTCCTGCCAAACCTCCAGCTCCGACGCAGACCGCCGCCTGACGCCTACGCACGCCTATCGGCAACGTCTGGGCGACAAGGCCGAAGTCATGCACAGGCACTTCGCCGGTGGCGTGCCTAGCACGCGAGCGCATCTTGGGCCGTCACCACGCCGTGGTCTCCTCAGTGCAAAAGCGAAACGCCTCTGCGAGCGTGCCGCGCCCGCTGCCCAGGTGGGCGAATGCCGTGGATCAGGACCGAACGGCGCGGAGGGGCGGGGTGGTGGATTTGGCGGCGGCACTGGATGCAGTCCCATCAGGGAACGACATCTCAATGCACGAGAAGCGCCCTCGATATTGCGACGGGCTGATCGAGAGCTGCCGCTGGAATACACGGCGCAGGTTCTGTTCATCGCCGTAACCCGTGTTCGCGGCAACGCTCTTGAGCGGTAACTGCGTTTCCTCGAGGGCGCGGCAGGCCGCCTCGAGCCGCATCGCCTCCACCATCCGTCCGGGCGTGCGCCCGTGCTTCGCGACGTACGCGCGTGCGAAGGTGCGGGGCGCCATACCGCAATGCTCGGCCAGCCGGTCGATCGTGAGGTCGCTGGTCAGGTTCGCTGCAACCCACGCATGCAGCTCTGCGAAATCGCCCTTCCCCTCGGCCTGAGCCCGCAGTGGCACGCTGAATTGCGACTGGCCGCCCGGGCGCTTCATGAACACCACGAGTTGCCGAGCCGTGGCGATGGCGACGGCGTGCCCAAAGTCCTCCTCAATCAACGCCAGAGTCAGGTCGATGCCGGCCGTGACCCCCGCCGATGTCCAGATTGAGCCGTCGCGTATAAAGATCTTGTCGGCATCGACGAGGATGGCCGGATTCTGCGCCTTCAGTCGCCCGATCCAGTCCCAATGCGTGGCGACTTGCCGCCCATCCAGAAGTCCGGCCGCTGCCAGCAGGAACGCGCCGGTGCAGACCGAACACAGCCGGCGCACGCGCGGCGCGCGGCGCGCGATCCACCCGACCAGCTCGGGCGGGGAATGAAAGGCATCGTCCTTGGCGCCGCCCGGCACGATCAGCGTATCGATTGCCACGCGGTCGAGCGTGGCGATCGCGACGGTCATGATTGGCAACCCGGAGCTGGTGGTGATGAGTCCACCGTGCACCGAGGCCACGCAGGTGTCGTACAACGCGCTGCCTTTCCGGGCGTGCAGCCGGCTCGCACTGGCCAGTGCCTGCAGCGGCCCGCTCAGGTCGAGCAGATTCATTTGCTCGAAGGCCAGTAGCACCACACGGCGCGGTTTCGAAGTGTTCTTTGCTCTCACTTGTGGAACCCCGGGTATTCAAACGCCGACGCCACGTCGTCGGCCGTGGTGCGACCGTAACGCGTGGCAATGCCGGCCAGCGCCTGGTCGAGGACGTGAGCCGGCGGCGTCGCGTCGAAAGCGGGCAGCATGATATCGACACGGGTGGCTGGTGCTTGGTTTGCGCCTAATTCGGCTTGGGAGTCATACGGGCCGCTTCCAGCGCGGCCCGGATGATACGCCAGTGTCTTCAGGCAGCGCACTTGCAAGCCGGCGAACAGGTCGCTGCGGGCTTGCACTGGCACGTGGAACCGCACTTGCAATTCGGTCCACAAGCGCACGACGCCGCGCCCTTTTTGGTGTTAGCGCCAGCTGCAGCTTTGGCCGAGTCAACATTGTTCGTAGACGAGTTCATTTGATGATGCTCCTGTGGTTTGGTGATTGGGCGCGGCACACACCGCGGGAGTCATGATGCTGGGGATCATGTTGGCTGAAAGGACGAAGAACAGTCAATTCCTGCCAACCCGCCCTCCCCGTTATTGCACAGAAAACGAAGGGACCCCTTTCACGGCCGCCTCCGAAAAGCGGACATCAGCGACAGCGGGTACGGAAACTGGTGTCTATTTTTGAGCATGCATTGCTCCTTATTTCGGTCAGTCCGCTAAATTCACAGTAAATTCGGTTTAGATAAATTCAGAAGCACTTGCTGAGGAACGACGCCGCTTTATCCGAGATCCCGACGATCTTGTTAGTTGCTTGCCGATAGAATTTGAAATTGAGCTCAGTCCCAGGCTGACCGTCTTTCCAGTCGGTGAGATGCTTGAGCTCGCCGCGTCCCAGTGGCCGCTTCGCAAGCGCCGTTCGTCTGATGGTGACGCTCACGCGCGGCGTTTGGCGCGCGATGCCGCGCTTCTTTGCAATTGCTTCGGCGTGAGTGACGATACCGCGCGCGATGAGACCTTGGCCGCCCTCCTTCTCGCTCGCGAACACGAAAACCGTGTCACCTGCGGCGATCAGCTTGCCGCCATACATCGTCTTGTGCGCGATGAATGCGAACGTCCTCGCCCGCCGATCGACAACCTCCGCTTTGATCGCGAACGCCATGATTGTCCCAGATCGAGCTACAACCCATAATCCTACAACAGGTCCATCGCGACTGGGGTGAGGCGCAGGGAAACTTCCATGAGTTTCGCTTCTTTACGGGCCTCCGGCCATCCGAGGAGATCGCGCTCACCGTTCGAGACTTCGATGAAGCCCGCGGAATCCTCTCGGTGACCAAAGCTCGCGTCCTCGGTATCGATAAAGACACGACGAAGACCCGCGAGGATCGGATCATTCAACTCTTGATCGGCTGCGGGAAAATGCGCGCGACCCTGTCCAGAAGTCCCGAAGCTCCCAGCACCACAAATATTCCGCCCATCGAACATCCCGGCGCCTACTTTACCGACGAAGAGCAAACCGGCCGCCACGGGTGTTTTCCGATTTTTGAACGTAGCGTCGACCGCCTTGAGAAGCGTGTCCGTGTTGAAATCGAGATGATTCGAGCAGATCCATACATCGTAGAAATCCTTCATCCGGCTATTGGCGGTCCCGAGCGCCACCATTGCCTGGAGCTTCTCCGCGATTGCAGACTCGACTGGATAGGCAAGCAGCTTGATTGTGTCACTGCCCAGAAAGACCGGGTATTCGATCATTCGCGGGCCGGGCACCATGACATCGCCCACGCCGAAATCGATCTGAATTCTTAGACGCACATTGTCCATCCGCGCATCCATCAGGATTCGCGTTCCCTTGTACTCCGAATCCTTCGTGATTTCCTCGGCCACCGCGCTGT
>JAXDQF010000338.1:0-7357 GCA_034668025.1 Gammaproteobacteria bacterium
TTGGCGCTTATCGTCCGTTGCGCCTCGCGCGTAAAACCAGCCATCCTCCTCGACGAGCTTGAACGGATCGCGCTGCCAGTCTTCCGGTTTTGCCTCAACTACATCCAGGTGAGCGAGCAACAGAACAGCCTTCGCCCGCGGATCGCTGCCGTGAAGTGTTGCAATGAGAGCGCCCTCCTGCGGTCGATCGTCGGGAGCGACGATCTGCATGTCCGAGGGCGCAATGCCGGCCGCGACCAGGCGAGCTCGCATAGCCTCCGCGGCGCGCGTACAAGCCTGGGCGGAGTGCGTGGTGTTGATTTCAATCAACTCCTTGAACAGACTGCGAAACTCAGGCTCGCCATCATCGTGGACTGCCGCCCAACAGGGCGCCAGGCTGGCCATTGACACCGCGGCAACCGTCAGGTAACGAGTTAGGAAACGCAAGTCATGACCTCATTTGAGACATCTCTTCAGGATACGTTACGAGCCGGCAGCCCACACCATAGAATTTCAGTACCATTCCGGGTCACGCACAGTTTTGGACGAGAATGTCACCTGCAGTGCAGAGCTGCCGGTTGTCACAACCGCAGTGGAGCGATCACATGGGTCTGTTGTCCCGTAAACCGATTGAGACATTTCAGGAAGAGGCCTTTGGCAGCGCCGGCCCACGATTGCGCCGCACGCTGAGCACACTTCAACTGGTGGCCTTCGGAGTCGGTTGCACGGTCGGTGCCGGCATCTTCTCACTGACCGGCGAGGTGGCAGCGCATACGGCCGGGCCAGCGGTATCCCTCGCCTTCGTGGTAGCGAGCATCGCATGCTTCTTCTCGGGACTGTGCTACGCGCGAGTTCGCCGCCATGGTTCCCGTATCCGGCAGCGCTTATTCGTACACCTACGCGACCCTGGGTGAGATCGTCGCCTGGATCATCGGATGGAGTCTCATCACGGAGTGGCTTTTCTCCGTGTCCGTCGTTGCGATTAGCTGGTCCGGCTACACCACAGCCGCTCTGAACTGTTCATCTCGTTACTCATCGTAACGGTGTTATATGTCGCGGTCAGCTGCGTGGTGACAGGGCTCGCTGGACACCAGAATCTCGCTGTGCCGGACCCGCTCTATTTTGCGCTCTCTGCAGGACACTCGACGGCCGGACCGATCAAAGTCGTCAAAGTGTTGGTAGCCTTGGTGGCGATCGTCGGCCTCGTCTCTGTGGTGTTTGCGTGCATACTGGGCCAGGTCAGGGTTTTCTATTCCATGGCGCGAGACCGGTTGCTGCCGCAAGCGTTCTGTCGCCTGCGCGGCGCCGCCCAGGTTCCCACAGTCGCCACGCTCGTAACGCGCGCAGGCGCGGCGGCACTTGCGGGGGTGTTTCCGCTCGGGCTGTTGGGCGAGCTCGTCTCGATCGGCACACTGTTGGCCTTTGTAATGGTGTGCCTGGGAGTGCTGATTCTACGGCGGATTTCTCCCGATACCCTGCGGCCGTTCCGTACGCCTTGGGTTCCGGCCGTGCCGCTGTTGGGGATCATCAGTTGCGTCGCACTGATGTTGAGTCTTCCGGCGGATACTTGGATCCGCCTGCTAGTGTGGACAGCCCTCGGGTTAGTTGTATATTTTGCGTACGGCAGCCGCCATTCCAAGCTACGCGAGCCGCAGGGCGTCACGGATGCTGCCCGACCGCCAGCATTATGAGGATTGCCAGATGAGCGAACTGTCGGAACAATATGCCCGCGACGGAGCCGTCGTGCTCAGGAACGTGCTCACGCCATCCGAAGTGGAGACGTTGCGAGCCGGCATCGATGCCAATCTGGCGCAGCCGAGCCCGCGGGCAATCACGGCGAGTCGGTCGGATGACCCGGGGTATTTCATTGAGGACTTCTGCAATTGGGCGCAGAATCCTCACTACCGCGACATCATTTTCAATTCCCGTCTGCCGAGTGTCGCTGCCGAACTGATGGGAAGTCGGACCGTCCGACTTCATCACGATCACATGCTCACCAAGCAGCCGGCGACGCGGCAGAAGACACCGTGGCACCAGGACCAACCCTATTACAACATCGAGGGACGCCAGAACGTGAGCATGTGGATTCCCGTGGATCCGGTGTCACGCGAGTCGTCATTGGAGTTGGTTGCCGGATCTCACCTCGGACCGTGGCTCATGCCGCGCTCATTCATGGCCAACGAAGCCAGGTGGTTTCCGGAAGGCAGCCTGGCCGACCTGCCGGATGTCGATGCGGATCGTTCGGCATTTCGGATTCTGGGTTGGGAGCTGGAGCCCGGTGATGCAGTCGCGTTTCACATGCTCACTTTGCACGGGTCTATGGGTTCGATCGCCAGGCGCCGCGTATTCTCGGTGCGCTTCATTGGCGATGATGCGCGACACGCACGGCGCTCCTGGAAGACCTCACCTGATTTTCCCGGACTCGCCGAGCGCCTACCGGACGGAGCGGCCTTCGACGATCCGCTGTTTCCTTTGCTCTGTCCTTGACGCTTGGTTGGGTCATCCCCATCTCGCGCCCGAGATCTGGAGTTACCTATCGCCGACGCCCACGCTGGCCTGGCGCAAGTCAGTCAATTCGTGGATCGAATCATCACCAGTGCCAAAGTGACAGATGGAAATCTACGTTAGTACCGATGTCGAGGCCGACGGGCCCATTCCCGGACCCAACTCCATGCTGAGCTTCGGATCGGCGGCGTACACAGCCCAAAAAGAGTTGGTCGGCACGTTCAGCGCAAATCTGGACACTCTGCCAGGGGCAGTAGCGGATCCTGAGACGATGCAATGGTGGCACCAGCAACCCGATGCCTGGGCCGCGTGCCGCCGAGATCTGCAAACACCCGAAGTTGCAATGCCACGTTACGTCGCTTGGCTCAAATCACTTCCCGGCAAACCTGTCTTCGTCGGCTATCCGGCCGGGTTCGATTTCCTGTTCGTATACTGGTATCTCATTCGTTTCGCGCACGAGAGCCCCTTCAGCTTTTCTGCGCTCGACATCAAGACTTACGCCATGGCGATTTTGAAAAAGGATTACCGCAAAAGCACCAAGAGCGGAATGCCCAAGCGCTGGTTCGACCAACATCCTCACACTCACATTGCGCTCGATGATGCTATTGAACAGGGCGCGTTGTTTTGCAACATGCTGGCAGAGAATTTGCGCGGGCCTTGAAAGACCGTCTCGCAGGACATCAGGAACAGCAGCCCCGTCCGCAAGCCCACTCCGCCAAACATTGCGTGGCTCGTTTCGTTACGCAATGCCCATGCATCTGAACTTTCTCGCCATCACGACCCCAAACTCACAGCGAAGCCGTCCTTCGTTCCCGCCTCAAAACTGCTCCACCCCCAGCCGCGCCACAAGGAAGTCGATCAGCGTCCGCGTGCGCACTGGCAGCCGCGTCGTGGCGGGCCACAGTAGGTGATACGGGATCTGCGGCTGCGGCCAATCCTGCAGCACCACCTCCAGACGCCCCTGGCTCACGGCTTCGCGCACCTGGTAGAGCAGGCCGCGGCCAACACCCGCGCCCTGGATCGCCGCCTCGCAGCAGGCGGCGATGCTGTCGGAGCGGAAACGGCCATTGACCCTGACTGCCAGCGCGCCCTGTTTGTCATGGAAGCGCCAGGTTTCCGCGCCGCGTACACCGGTGCGCACGATACATTCGTGGCGGCGGAGGTCGCGCGGATGGAGCGGGCGGCCGTGCTGCGCGAAATAGCCGGGGGCGCCGTAAATCACCCGGCGCACCGTACCGAGCCGGTGCTGGCGCAGCGTGCTGTCGGCCGGATGGCCGAAACGCAGCACCAGGTCCAGCCCCGCCGCCTGCGGGTCGACCAGCTGGTCGCTCAGCACCAACTCGACGTTCAGCGCCGGGTAGCGCGCCATAAAGGCGGCCAGCGCCGGCACCAAGTGGCGCACGCCGAACTGGCTGGGTGCGCCGATGCGCAGGCTGCCGTCGATCTCTACCGCGGAAGCCACGACCTCGTTGCGCGCGAGGTCGATGTCGGCCAGCACGGTGCGGATGCGCTCGTAGAAACGCTCTCCGGCAGCGGTGGGTCGGCAGCTCCGCGTCGTGCGAGCGACAAGCTGCACCCCCAGCGCCTTCTCCAGGTCCGCGAGCAGGCGGCTCACCGCCTGCAGCGAGCGGCCCAGCCGACGCGCGGCGGCAGTGAGGTTGCCGCATTCGATCACGGCGACATAGGCGGCATAAGCGTTGAGCGATGCCATGAATTGATTCTCACGAAAATCGGGATAGTAGTTCCATCTGTGCTCGTATTCTAAAGGTAGACCGTGCTGCCCATACTGGAGGCCACAACCCTCGGAGAAACATTCATGAAGAGACGCATCCTCCCGGCGACCGGCCTGTTGGCATTGCTCGCCGCCTGCGGACAGCCGGCGGCAGCAGCCGACATGGCCGCACACACGCTCGTTGGCACCTGGACCCTGGTTGCCGCCGACGTGATCCATCGCGACGGCAGCCGTGGCCACGACTACGGCGACATGGCGAAGGGCCTGCTGATGATCGACACGCAGGGGCACTATTCGCTGCAGATCTACGACTCCCTGCGTCCGCACTACGCTTCCGGCGACCGCGCGCGCGGCACGGCGACGGAGTACCAGGCCAATGCGCTAGGAATCAGCACCCATTTCGGCACGTTCCAGGTCGACGCCGCCGCCGGGGTGCTGACCCTCAACGTCGAAAGCGCCTCGTTCCCTAATCAGGATGGCCAGCAGCAGAAGCGCCTCTACAAGCTGGACGGTGATGAACTGAGCTACCGCGTGCAGGCGCGGCCCAACGGCGATGTGCCAGTGTCGGTTTGGCGCCGTCTCAAGTAAACACGCTCACGCGTACCGGCGCCTGGGGCTGGTACGGCGCGCCGGCTCGGCTGGCGCGCTGCCCGCCCGCATGATTTTGTGGCTATTCCGCTGGGATCTCTCATCGGTCGTTGCAGACCTCCAAGTCGCCGTCGCACAACGATCATTGCCCTTTGCGCTCACCGGTGGAATCTGGTTCCTCTACCTGAAGGGCTACAGGCTGTCAGTGGCCACCACCGTCGGGTTCATTGCTCCCGCTGTCGTCGCCCGACTGGCGCCGCAGGCGTGAGCAACAACACCGAAGGTGATCCCTGAAAGCTGTATGACCCCGTTTGAGCTGTGATGTGGAGTTAGTCGGAGTCGGTTAACGCTGTTCTCAACTTACAACGAATCGAGTTGTGCGAGGCCGAAATCGGCCTGAATTCCACTATAGTAGGCGGATGCAACTGAAAATTCGCTTCCTGACCCTCACACTCCTGATAGCCGCAGGCGAATGTCTCGCTGGCGGTGGCGCCCATCCCGAGCACGCATCCCATGCGATGGTCGCGAGCCAGAATGAGCTTGCTTCGCAGGTGGGCGTGCAGGTGATGAAAGCCGGGGGCAACTCGGTAGACGCCGCTGTGGCTACCGGTTTTGCACTCGCGGTGGTGCACCCCAACGCGGGCAACATCGGCGGCGGTGGGTTCATGCTGATTCGCACGAAGAGCGGTGACGTTCATTTTTTGGACTTTCGGGAAACCGCACCCGCGCGGGCAACCGAAAAGATGTACCAGGATGCCCAGGGCAAGGTCATTCCCAACCTCAGTGTGCTGGGCTACCAGGCGGTGGGCGTTCCGAGCTCCGTCAAGGGACTGGTCTACGCCGAGCAACACTTTGGCAGGTTGACGCTGACACAAGTTATGGCGCCGGCGATCCGGCTCGCACGGGAGGGATATGCGTTGAGCTGGGGCGCTGCTCATTCTCTGAGCGAGGAGGTGGATCTGGCGCGGTTTCCCGACTCGCGGCGGATCTTCCAGAACGGCGGCCGGGGATGGCATCAGGGGGACCTGCTCAAACAGCCCGAGCTCGCCCGGACGCTCGAGCGGATTGCTGCCGCGCCTGATGATTTCTACAAGGGGCTGATGGCGCGCGAGATTGCCGACTTCATGCGCAAAGGCGGGGGATTGATTACCACGGAGGATCTCGCCAACTACCAGGTTAAAGATCGGCCGGCTGTGCGAGGGAAGTATCGTGGAGTAGAGATCATCAGCGCCCCACCACCTTCGTCGGGAGGAACGGCGTTGATCGAGTCACTCAACATTCTGGAGCATTTCGATCTGACTCACGCCGGGATGGGATCGGCCCGGTCCGTGCACCTCATTGCAGAGAGCTATCGGCGCGCATTCTTCGACCGGGCCCAGTTCATGGGTGACCCGGATTTCGCGGCCGTGCCGGTGGCGCAACTCACCGACAAGGATTATGCGCTTGCCTGGGGCGCTTCCATTGACTCCGAGCATCCCAGCGTCAGTCTGCAACTGCATCGGCCGGCGAAATTTCCTGAGTTGGATCGTTACGCGCGTGAACATCCTGTCTTCGGGGCTCCGGTAGAACCGCACCATACGACTCACTATTCCGTCGTCGACCCCGACGGCGGCGCAGTCGCCGTCACCACAACCTTGAATGACGACTATGGCTCCCGCGTCACGATCGGTTCACTCGGGTTTCTTCTAAACAACGAGATGGACGACTTTGCCTCGAAGCCGGGCGTCCCGAATATCTACGGCCTCATCCAGGGTGACGCCAATTCAGTTGGCCCGAACAAGCGACCTCTGTCCGCGATGACTCCCACCATCGTGCTGAAGGAGGGCAAGCTCTGGATGGTGTTGGGTGCGGAGGGTGGCCCGACGATCATCACTTCGGTGGCCAATATACTGATCGGAGTCCGCGACTACGGGCTCGACATACAGGAAGCCGTGAATGCCCCCCGGATCCACCAGCAGTGGCTGCCCGATCGGATCGAGCTGGAGAAGGGCCGATTCTCGCCGGATACCGAGCTCTTGCTGCAGGAGGGCGGCAACAAAGTTACGCCGCCGGATTTGGACGGCGATGCCGAATGCATTGCAGTGGATCTCGCGACCGGGGAGCGGTTGGGGGCAAGTGATGCGAGGAATGAGAGTGGCCGGGCGGTGGGGTACTAAAGGACCGCCAGAAGATAACCGCCAGTCGGTGGCGACGCTCTTCGAGGAGAGCGGCTTTTGAAAGCAAATGGCGGCCGCGCCCTGCGGTAACGTGAAACACTGATCCAGCTCCTGCAGCCGTTTCGGCCGTGCAAGGAAGTAACTCGGGATTGTCGTCATTGCTGATGCGCTCGATGCGACGATCGAGCAAGAGATGCGCGACGAAGCGCAATACCTGCAGCAGCACGGCGCCGCGCGTGACCGCCTGAAGACGATCATCGAAGGTCCGGGTCCCGCGCTCGACCGCATTATCCGCTCCATTCGCGAATCGCGCGGGACGATCAGCGGCAAGTTGCGAAAGGAACATCCGCTCCTCGAACGTCCTGAGATCGCCGAGGAAATCGTGCGCGCCATCCGC
>JAXDQF010000339.1:0-11916 GCA_034668025.1 Gammaproteobacteria bacterium
CCGGTGACATGAAGATGTTCAACATCGCCGACCGCATCGAGACGGTGATGATGGCGACGAAGAAGATGTTTCCGAACCTGGACTGGTTCTCGGCCGTCTCGTATCACCTGATGGGGGTGCCGACGGCCATGTTCACCCCGTTGTTTGTGATTGCCCGCACGACCGGTTGGGCCGCCCACGTCATGGAGCAGCGTGCGGACGGCAAGATCATCCGTCCGGCTGCCAACTACATCGGCCCGGAGAATCTCGAGTTCGTGCCCATCGACGAAAGAACCTAGTCGCCATCAGAACCCAAGTGAGTGTTTGAAACATGTCTTCCCACGATATCAAGTCAGCAGAACGCCCCGCCCCGGATGCCGCGCTGGTCGCCATCGCTGACTACGCCCAGAGCTTCAAGATCACGAGTGCCCAGGCGTTTGAGACTGCCCGGTACTGCTTGATGGATACCCTCGCCTGCGGTTTCCAAGCGCTCAAGTACCCGGCGTGCACCAAGCTCATGGGCCCTGTCGTCCCCGGCGCTGTCATGCCCGGTGGCGCGCGTGTTCCAGGTACTTCGTATGAGTTGGACCCCGTACAGGCTGCCTTCAACATTGGCGCGATGATCCGCTGGCTGGACTTCAACGACACCTGGTTGGCGGCTGAGTGGGGTCACCCGTCCGATAACCTCGGTGGGATTCTGGCGGTGGCCGACTACCTCGCCCGTAAGGCCGTGATGGAGGGCAAAGCGCCACCTACGGTGAGGGACGTTCTCACCGGCATGATCAAGGCGCACGAGATCCAGGGCGTTCTCGCCATTGAGAACAGCTTCAACCGCGTCGGACTGGATCACGTCATCCTCGTACGCGTCGCCTCCACGGCCGTCGTGACGGCGATGTTGGGGGGCACGCGTGAACAGGTTATCAACGCTGTTTCCAACGCCTGGATCGACGGCGGTGCTCTGCGTACGTATCGACACGCGCCGAACACCGGCTCGCGCAAGAGTTGGGCTGCTGGTGATGCCACTAGCCGCGCTGTGCGGCACGCCTTCATCGCTCTCACTGGGGAAATGGGGTATCCGTCAGCGCTCAGCGCGAAGACTTGGGGCTTCTACGACGTGCTCTTCAAGAGCAAGCCGTTCTCGCTCCCGCAGGCGTTCGGAAGTTACGTGATGGAAAACGTGCTCTTTAAGATCTCCTTCCCGGCTGAGTTCCACGCGCAGACTGCGGTGGAAGCTGCAATGACGCTGCATCCTCAAGTGAAAGATCGGATCGATCAGATTGAGAAGATCGTGATTGAGACGCAGGAACCGGGTGTCCGTATCATCGACAAGACCGGTCCTCTCGCCAATCCTGCTGATCGGGATCATTGCATTCAGTACATGGTCGCTGTGCCGTTGATCTTTGGGCGGCTCACTGCGCAAGACTATGAGGACACCGTTGCGCACGACCCGCGCATCGATGCCCTGCGGAGCAAGATGCAGGTGCGTGAGAACCCCACCTTCACGCAGGAATACTACGCTGCCGACAAGCGCTATATCGGCAACGCGGTCCAAGTGTTCTTCAAAGACGGCTCCTCCACCGCGCGCATCGCCGTGGACTTCCCCATTGGGCATCGCAAGCGTCGGGCTGAAGGTATGCCGGTGTTGGTGAAGAAGTTCGAGTCGTCCGTCGACGCCTATTTCTCACCCAAACAGGCCGAGCGTGTCAAAACGCTGTTTACCAATCCCAAGCTGGATGATATGCCGGTCAATGAGTTGGTTGCGGCTATGGTGACTAACGGAGTGGGGTGATTCGCGGTCTGTGAGTTTCTGTTGAAACTCGCCAGTCAACTCGGTGTTGGGAGCGTTGACGTTAGGTCGACTTAGGACTAGGCTTCGTCCGCTGCAACTACTGCGGTATGTTGCATATGCCAAGCCTGGCTGCGGCACGGGCGTAAACGGCGCGGCGAGGGGCATACGCCCCTCGCAACCGCTGAGCCGGGCAGCCAAGAAACAGCCGCGATGGGTAAGGCCAACTCGATGCAGATGGCGAAGCGGGCCGAACTCGTCTCGGTCGAGCACATCACTCAGTCCATCCTAGTCTTTCGTGGACACAAGGTCCTGCTCGACTCCGATCTCGCTGAGCTCTATGACGTTCCCACCAAGGTATTGCTACAAGCGATCAGACGCAATCATGAGCGGTTCCCGGAAGACTTCATGTTCCAGCTCACCGCCGCAGAGTGGGAAGCTTTAAGGTCACGGATTGTGACCTTAAAGACCGGCCGCGGACAGCACCGCAAATATCTGCCCTATGTGTTCACTGAACAGGGCGTAGCCATGCTGTCTTCTGTGCTCAACAGTGATTGTGCCATCGCAGTCAACATCGAAATCGTGCGCGCTTTCGTGAAGCTGCGCGAGCTGCTCACGTCCAATAAGGAGCTTGCTCGACGCTTTGATCAGCTCGAAGCACGTCTGGATAAAAAGCTCACCGAACACGATCGAGCCATCGCCGCCATCCTCTCGGCCATCCGCGAACTCATGAACACACCCACACCGAAGACGCGCGGGATTGGATTCACCGCAAATCTCGACGAGAAGCCATAGTGAAATCACGACATGAAGGAGCTAAGGGGTAGCAGCCGCTCGGCATTTGCAAAACGTCGCGCATCCGTAGCAACGTAATTCCACCTTCCGAGTTCCCTTCCACAAGCGCTCCCACCTCTTGAGCGCCACCGTGGCGTTTGCCACCTATGCCCTGCCCCGTCGGGACCCCAGTTTGCTTGCTCCAAAGCAACTCGTTACCGGATGGGACGACAATCCTGGCCTCTCGACGTCAACCTAGCAGACAGAAATGGCTGACCTTTGCGACTGTGGTTGTTGCAACGGTATTGGCCAGCTGCGCCGTGGGCCCCAACTTCAAGCGGCCGAACACGCCCAAATCGGCGTATTCGCAGCCGCCACAAACGATCGGGCCGCAAAGCGTAATGTACGGCGGCGAAGTCGCAGCTGATTGGTACACCCTATTTCACTCCGAATCGCTGAATGCGCTCGTGCAGGAAGCGCTACGGGCGAATCCCGACCTCGAGGGCGCTCGTCACAACCTGCTTGCTGCCCAATACGAATTACAGGCGGTCGCGGGAACGGCGCTTCCGCAGGTCGACGTCGGCGCGAAGGCAACTCGCTCGCGGGTCAACGGGAGCTTTCTTTACCAGCCGCCTGAAGCACTGCAGGCCACGGCCAACCAATTCAACCTCGGACCCGCTCTCGCATATGACCTCGACGTCTTCGGACGGATCCGCCGCTCGATCGAATCGCAGGCGGCTCAGACCGACCAGGTGGGCCACCAGGCCCTGAATGTTTACATCACCCTGGTCAACCAGGTCGTACTCACCGCTTTCAATCTGGCTGCTTCGGTCGAGCAGATCAATGTCACCCGCAAACTGGTCGATGATCTGCAGGAGCAATTCGACCTCACTCAGACGCTGGAGAATGCAGGGAAAATTGCGCGCAGTGATTCGCTGCAGGCAAAGGCCCAGCTCGAGGACGCGCGGGCCAACCTACCGGGGTTGGAGAAGCAGCGGGACGTATATCAGAACACTCTGGTAAGGCTATTGGGAAAGGCGCCGGAGGACGGCTCCCTGCCCCCGCTGGCATTGCGAGACTTTGCCCTACCAACTCAACTGCCGGTATCGCTGCCCAGTCAGCTCGTCAGACAACGTCCGGATGTGCTGGAAGCCGAAGACACGCTTCACCAGGCGAGCGCCGAGGTGGGTGTCGCGGAGGCCGCGCGCTTTCCCTCGTTCGATATATCAGCTCAGTACGCACAGCAATCAAACCGGACAGGTGATCTGTTTTCGAAAGCTGCTCAGATCTGGTCCGTGGGCCTGAACGTCACGCAGCCTGTATTCGCAGGCGGAACGTTACGGGCTCGCGAGAAAGAGGCGCGGCAGCGATTTCTGCAGGCGCAGGCGCAATACCGAGGAACCGTGCTCGATGCGTTCGTCGACGTGGCGAATACAATGCAGGCGCTGCAACACGATACGGACAGCTACAACGCACGGACCACCGCTCTGGATGCTGCACGAGAGAATCGCGACCTGGCGCGCGAGCAATTTCATAGGGGCCGCGTCAATGAGCTCGTCGTGTTGACGGCCGAACAGCAATATCAGAATGGTTTGTTGACGCAAGTACAAGCAGACGTACAACGCTTCGCAGACGCGGCGAACCTGTTCCACGCACTCGGGGGCGGTTGGTGGAATTCGCAACACGATCCCGTGCAGGAACCGGCGTCACGCGACACCGCTTTAGATTTACCGGGTGCGCCCTATGGACGATAAACACCACGAGCATGACAAGGACGACAAGGGCGAGCATCAGCGCTCGTACAAATTCGTCTGGATCTTCGGCGCCGTAGCCGCAGTCGCCGTAATCGGCGTTCTGTTATATCACTTCCTCGTCGGCCAATACCACATCACAACCAAGGACGCGTACGTCAACGGCAACATGACCCGCCTGCAGCCGCAGGTGACCGGAACGGTGACCTATATTGGCGTTGACCAGACACAACCGGTCAAGTTGGGACAGATACTGGTGCAGCTCGACTCCCAGGATGCCGAAGTATCACTGTCACAGGCGAAAGCGAATCTGGCCCAGACGGTGCGCGATGTGGTGCAGTTGTTCGCGGATGAGCGGCGGCAGGAGGCGGTGCTGGCTTCACAACAGGCGCAACTGACGCTGGCCAACCAGGAGCTCGCCCGGGACCGCGGGCTGATCGGCTCGCGTGGAATATCACAAGAGGAATTGGATCGCACCGTGCAAAGCGCGCGAAGTGCAGAAGCGGGCATCCGCCAGGCACGCGCTTCGCTCGAGTCAGTCCGAGCGCAGATCGCGGGTACTCAGCCTGCGACGCATCCGCGTGTCCTGTTGTCGGAATCCAATCTGCGGTCCGCCTGGCTCGCAAAGAACCGGACTACTGTTCGATCACCTTTGAATGGTTATATGGTGCGGCGGGAGGTCCAGTTGGGTCAGCAGGTGACGCCGGCCACTGAGATGCTGGCGATCACTCCGCTGGATACTGTCTGGATCGACGCCAACTTCAAGGAGACTCAGCTGGAGAAGATCCGGATCAATCAGCCCGTGAGCATTGAGGCTGATATCTATGGATCGCATGTTGAATACCATGGCCGGGTGCTGGGACTCACCGCCGGAACCGGCGCCTCGCTGGCCGTTCTGCCGCCAGAGAATGCTACCGGCAACTGGATCAAGATCGTCCAGCGGCTCCCGGTGCGAATCGGCCTGGATCCACGCGAGCTGCGCGACCATCCATTGTTTCTGGGGCTGTCAACCAGGATCGATATCGACGTTCACGATCTCAACGGTGCGTCGCTTTCCAACGTACCCACTTGGCCCGCGGCGATGCAAACCAACGTTTACGCGGAGCAGGACGCTGGCGCCACTGCGGAAATCAACAATATTGTGCGGGACAATCTGCGGGGATATGACGAGTCCAGCCCACCGACGGGCAGTTCACCCGTAGCCAGCACGTCGCCGTGAGGGCCGGGGGCGGCTCGTCATTATGAACCAATCGCTGACATGAGCGGCGGTGATCAATCCGGCGCCAGGCAAAGCAATCCCTGGCTGATTGCGCCGGTCGTCGCCATCGCTGCCTTCATGGAGGTGTTGGACATCTCCGTGGCCAATGTCGCCCTGCCGCACATTGCCGGTGATCTGTCAGCAAGCCAGGATGAGTCGACCTGGACGCTGACCAGCTATCTGGTCACCAACGCGATTGTGATGCCCATCTCCGGTTGGCTGTCCGAGAGGTTTGGCCGCAAGCGTTTTTTTCTCACGTGCATCGCGGGATTTACCGTCGCCTCCCTGCTCTGCGGTCTATCGGTCAACCTGGGGATGCTGGTAGTCCTGAGAGCGATTCAGGGCGCCGCGGGCGGTGGCCTGCAACCCACCGGGCAGGCGATCCTGACTGATGCCTTCCCGCCCGAAAAGCGCGGCATGGCCACGGCCATCTACGGCATGGCGGTTGTATTCGCGCCCGCCATCGGCCCTTCCATCGGCGGTTGGATCACGGATACGTATGAATGGCGCTGGGTATTTCTGATCAATGTGCCCGTGGGGGCAGCGCTGATATTTCTGATTGGCTTCCTGTTGCACACTCCGGGCGAGGATGCCAAGGGGGGCAACAACAGAATGGACTGGTTGGGGCTGGGACTGATCGCATTGGCACTCGGCAGCCTGCAGATCGTGTTGGATCGCGGGCAGGAGGACGACTGGTTTGCCTCGGGTCTGATCACGGGCCTGTCGATCGCGTCGGCCGTGGGCTTCATCTTCCTCGTGTGGTGGGAATGGTCGCACAAACACCCCATCGTGGATTTGCAGTTGCTGAAGCGCCGCGACTTCGGCATCGGCTTCGTGCTGATGCTCTGCTTCGGCTTCATGATCCTGGGCAGCACCTATCTGGTCCCGGCGTACGCGCAGAGCCTGATGGGCTACCGCGCCACGGAAGCAGGCGAAATCATCGCCCCCGGTGGCTTGTTGCTGGTCGCCCTCTTCCCCCTGATCGGCCGGATCGTGAACAAGGTCGACCTCAGGCTGATGATCGCCTTTGGGATCGTCGTGTGCGGCGGGGCGGTCTGGTGGATGACCAACTTCTACCTGGATGTGCCTTTCTGGGTTCTCTCACTGGGCCGCGCCATGCAGGCCGTCGGACTCGCGTTTCTGTTTCTACCCATCAATGCCCTGGGATTTCGCGACATTCCCAAGGACCGCACCAACTATGCCTCGGCGCTGATCAATCTGGCGCGCAACTTTGGCGGCAGCATTGGAATATCAGTTGCCTCGACATTGGTGACGCGACGGCAGCAATTTCACCAGAGCCGGTTGGTTGAGCATCTGCAGCCGCTCGATCCCTCGTATGCTGCATTCACGTCGCAGCTCAATCATGCGGTGGGTACGGTAGCAGGCGGCCAGC
This sequence comes from Gammaproteobacteria bacterium, assembly GCA_034668025.1. Taxonomy (GTDB): domain Bacteria; phylum Pseudomonadota; class Gammaproteobacteria; order Steroidobacterales; family Steroidobacteraceae; genus 13-2-20CM-66-19. The sequence continues at coordinate 6,942 of JAXDQF010000339.1, forward strand.
AATCGGTGGCGCGGGTTTCACAGCTTGCCACCGAGCAGGTCTTGTTGTTGAGCTACCTGGATACGTTCAAGTTCTTTGGGGTGGCGTTCCTACTTTTGTTGCCGCTGCTGCTGTTCGTCCGCCGCGGTGCCGCCAGTGGTGGAGGTGGTGCTGCCTAAGAGGCGGTCTGCGCCGAGTGGCTCCCCTGTTTTGGAAGTAAATGGTCGCTGCGCCCCGACCAACCCCGCCGCACCATGTGGCAGCGGGTTAACGGGGAAGCACAATGGTTCCGTTCGGAATTCGCCTCTATGGATTGGGCGCGATGGCCCTTGGGGTGGTCGGACTGGTGTGGCACGACTTCGCGCTCCAGTGGCAGCCCGTCGCCGCGTGGGTGCCAGGCCGGACAGTGCTGGCTTGCATTTTTTCGGCGGCGCTGCTGATTGCGGGCGCTTGTGTGAATGATTTGAAGCCGTCGAAGCTGCGCACCGCCACCAATGGGGCAGCCGCGCTGGCGGCACTCTATGCGGGGGTAGTGATCTTCATGCACGGGCCACAGATATTCCAACACCCCACTTCGTTCATCCCGTGGGACGGTGCTGCCGAACAACTGGCGCTGCTCGCGGGTGGGCTGGCTGCGTACGCTTACCTGGCAGGGGCCGGGGACGGCCACTGGGTCGGGCGAGCCGCCGTCATTATCATGGGACTGTGCCTGTTGATGTTCGGCGTGGCCCATTTCCTGTACCTGGATTTCACCGCGTCCATGGTCCCAGCCTGGCTGCCCGGCGGCCAAAAATTCTGGGCTGTCGCCACCGGTGTGGGGCATCTCGCCGCGGGCATAGCGTTTCTAACGGGCGTCAAAGCCCGTCTGGCCGCAATTGCAGTGACGGTTATGTTTGGGGTGTTCAGCGTGCTGGTGCATTTGCCGCTGTTGTTGGCTGACCCGCGGGCGCATTTGAATTGGGTCATGAACGCAGTGAACCTTGCCCTGACGGGCGCGGCGTGGGCAATCGCCATGCAGCTCGCCGCGCCAAACAAATCAACACCCGCTGCAAAAAGCTTGCAGCGGGTGTTGCAAAACCTTCGGCTCGCTATTCGCGGCGCGCCTCAGGCTGCTTCTCACAGGTTACACGAGTGTTCCAGTCCGAAAAGTTGCCACTCGGGTTGTCTTCCCACGCCCAGACGTGCAGCTCGTAAAAGGCCGGCAGGCCGTAGCGGTTGGGGAAACCCACCAGGTTCATCAGGTTGCCGTCAAGCTGGGGCACGCCCCCGTTGGGGTTGCGGGCGGCCCAGTCGTCTGCGAGTTGGATGAACTCGACGCCAACGAGGCGGAAGTAGCCGTTCGGTAGCGGCTCGTAGATCAAAGCTTCAGGAGCGGTTGGATCGAGAACGCCGTCGGCAATACGCGAACCCATTACAACGTGTACGCCCATCGCCCCATGGTCCGGCCCACTGACACAAGGTGTCGCAACCGCCCACCCCTTCTCCTTGTACAGCGCGAAGTTGATATTCTTGTACTTCTCCGTGGCGTTGTGAACCTTCCGGATCAGCGGCGAGACATCGTTATGGAAACGGTGGTCACCGTGATCCATGAAGTCGGCCGACACGTCCTCCTGATCAGAGGCAGCGGCCAAAGCGGCCGATGCCGCGCCCGGCAATGTCAGCGGCAGCGCGACCAGCGCCAGGGCGCCCAGGAAATGGGCGGGGTTTTTGAATGAAGCGATCATCATGGTGTCCCTCTCTAGGTCGGTATTTATTTATAAAAATAGGGGTCGAGAATCCGCACCTCGGTGATGCGCTCAACCGGCAGCTTGTTGCGACTCGCGCAGCGGCGAATCGCCTCGGGCGACGGCCCGTCATAGACGCAAAACGACTTCCTCTTGTCCGCGCTCACGTACGAGTGCACCCAGGTGACCTCGTCCGCGGCATTACTCTCAACAACGGCCAGACAAGCCCTGGCACCGTTCTCGTCGACGGGGATCAGCAGCCCGTCTGGAAACTCTCTCTCGACGACGTAGCGTGGCATCGCGATATCCCGTGATTCGGCTGATCCGCACGATAGGGGGAGACGGGCACCTGCAAATCGGGAGAACTACCTAAATTGCCGGCCGGACACCCCCAGTTTGGGCTACCCATACTCGAGCGGCGCGGCTTGTTGGATACTGCCGCCCTTCCATGGATCTGCTCGAACGTCAAAACCAGCTCGAAGAACTGACGCGGTATCTGCACGAGGCGGGTACGCGAGGGGGGAAAATTGCGTTCGTCGGCGGCGAGGCCGGGGCTGGGAAAAGCGCACTCGTTGAGCATTTTGCGCAGCACGCGAGTCGCACGGCGCGGGTGCTGTGGGGCCATTCCGACGCCCTCCAGACTTCGCGTGTGCTTGGGCCGGTGACGGAAGTTGCGGCGGGACTGTCGCAGTTGCCTGGCGGAGCTCAGGTGTCCGGACTGTCGCGCGAGCAACTATTTTCGTATCTGTTTGAGAAGCTTTCGGCGCCGAAAACGCTGAGCCTGGTCGTCCTCGAAGACCTTCACTGGGCGGACGAAGCGACGCTCGACTTTGTGCGCTTCATTGGTCGTCGTATTCAGCGCACGCGCTGCCTGATCCTGGCTACCTACCGCGACGATGAGATCGCGCCCTCCCATCCTCTTCGTGGTGTCCTCGGCGAACTGACCGGACAGCACTCGGCGCGGATCCGCGTGCCCGCACTGTCGTTCCCGGCTGTTGAGCAGTTGGCGCAGGGCACGACACGCGATCCTCGGACGGTCTACGAAGTTACGAGCGGCAATCCATTCTTTGTGCGTGAGCTGCTTTCAGCCCCCACCGACAACGTGCCCGAAACTGTGCGGGACGCCGTGCTGGCGCGGCTGATGCAATGCTCGCCGCCGGCGCGGGAGGTGGCGGAGTTGGTCTCACTCCTTCCCGGCCGGACGGAGCTCTGGCTGGCGCGAGCCCTGCTGGGTGAAATGGGAGCGGCCGCCGATGAAGCAGCCGAGCGTGGGCTTTTGAGATATCACGACGCGGCCCTGGCCTTCCGACATGAGCTGGGCCGACTCGCCGTTGAGAGCACAATCGCGCGCGGACGCGCCCGCGAGCTCCACCAGACGATTCTAAAATGCCTCATTGAGCGCAACTCTGATCTGTCACAAGTCGTGCATCACGCCGTTCACGCCGCCGATGAGCGGGTGCTTCTCGAATATACCCCCCGTGCAGCGGAACAAGCGGCTCAGGCTGGCGCGCATCGGGAGGCTGCGGCTCACCTCGCCACGGCGATCAGTCACGGCCACTCGCTGAGCGCGCCCGAGCGGGCGCGCCTGCTCGAATTGCATGCCACCGAATGTGACCTCACCAACGAGGTTGCGACCTCGCTCGACTCGGCCACTCAGGCTCTGGCGATCTGGCGCGAGCGAGGTGACGTCACCGCTCAGGCCCGCATGTTGTTGATGATCGGGATGCAACAGTGGAAGTCAGGGCAGAAAGCGCAGGCTGACCGGCCCGTTGCCGAGGCGATTGCCCTTCTCGAGACCTTGCCGCCCTCCCCCGAGCTCGCCATGGCTTATAGCGCCCGCTCGCAAAGAGCGATGACCAGCCAACAAACACAGGAAGCCCTCGACTTCGGGCAACGCGCACTCGAGCTCGCCGAGCAGTTTGACGACCACAATGTACGTGCGCATGCGCTGAACAACATCGGCTCTGCGCTGCTCAGTGTAGATGCGGAAGCGGGAGCTGTGAAGTTGCAACAGAGCCTCGCGGTCTCGCTCGATCACAACCTGCAGATGCACGCCGGTCGCGCTTACGCAAATCTCGTGAGTCTGTCAGTCAGCCAACACATTGCGAAACTGGCCGATCGGTATGTGCCGGAGGGAAGCGAATACTGCGAGGTGCACGAGGTCCACGACTGCCTCTCGTACATTCGAGCCTACGCCGCGCACTTCGAGCTCAACGCGGGTCGGTGGAACAAAGCTGCGCAGCTGGCCGCCGGCTTGATTGAGCGGCACAGCCTGGCGATCGCGCAACGACTGCCCGCCCTCGTGGTCCTGGGCCTGGTACGCGCGCGACGCGGTGATCCTGGGGTCGAACAGCTGCTCGATGAAGCTCTGCGCTTGGCGCTGCCGACCGGCGAGTTGCAACGGATAGGACGGGTAGCCGCCGCATGCGCCGAAGTTGCCTGGTACCGTGGTGACGTTCGACGCGTCGCCGAGCAGGTGCGAATTGGATTGCAGGCGCCTGGTGGTGGGAGCGATCTTTGGATTCACGGGGAGCTGGCTTTCTGGGGCCGCCGCGCCGATCCAACTCTGGAGGTGGCCTCCCCTATCGCGGAGCCCTATGCCCTGATGATTGCTGGCAACTGGGAAGCGGCGGCCGCGGCCTGGAAGGCGCTCGGCATGCCGTATGAACAGGCACTCGCCCTTGCCGAGGGTCCCGAAGAAGCGCTGCGGGAATCGTTGGGAATCATCGAGCAGCTCGGCGCGGGGCCACTTGGTGCGATCGTCCGCCAACGCCTGCGGGAGCGCGGAGTCAGGGGAGTGCCGCGAGGGCCTCGGACGTCCACACGGGAGAATCCTGCAGGTCTGACTTCGCGCGAAGTGCAGGTGTTGACACTGCTCGTCCGAGGGCACACAAACACCGAGCTTGCGAACCGACTGCATGTGTCGACCCGAACCGTCGATCACCACGTGTCGTCTATTCTCGAGAAGCTTGAGGTACGCTCGCGAACTGAGGCCGTGGCAGCGGCGTTCGGACTGGGCATCATCAAACCGGGCGACTAGACGCGGGAGGCCGGGCACACGCCGCGCTGATTCGCGACGGGTTGCATTGCCGCCGTCATTGTATTATATAACTAAATAATGCAATTCACCCCACGCCTGGTCCTACTCGTGTCGTTGCTTCTGTCATCAGTCGCGCCCCACGCGCAAGACAAGGATGACGCGCCATCCAGCTACACTCCCACACCAGCCGTGTCGTACCCCGGCGGTGTGCAGAATCTCCGGGATGTCACAT
>JAXDQF010000340.1:0-9873 GCA_034668025.1 Gammaproteobacteria bacterium
GCCTGGCGGACGAAATCGAGCGCCAGCTCCACCAGGTACATGGATGAGGCCTGGTCCGCCGAGTCGATGCCGGTGATGTTGGGAGCCATGTCACAGATGACCAGCTCCGGTTTGCGGCCGCCGAGACGCTCCAGGATCTGGTTGAGCACGGACTCTTCCGTAAAGTCACCCTGGATGAAGTCGACGTTCTTCAGCGGGTCCATGGACAGGATGTCGGTGGCCAGTACCCGCCCCTGCTCGCCCACGAGCCGGCCGGCCACCTGCGACCAGCCACCCGGGGCCGAGCCCAGGTCCACCACCAGCATGCCCGGACGGATCAGGCGGTCCTTCTCGTTCAGCTGGATCAATTTATAGCTGGAGCGCGAACGGTAACCGTCCCTCTGCGCCTGTTTGACGTAGGGGTCGTTGACGTGCTCTTGCAGCCAGTTGTTGCTGCTTTTGGATCGTGCCATTGAGGCGTATTCTAGCCGCGTTTTTTCTCCTTTGCCGGCACTGACCGGCCAGGATTTGCCGTGATCCGCATCACCGAGCTGGCGCTCCCCCTCGACTCAGACACTCTCGCGTTGCGCAAGGCGCTCGTGAGACGGCTGCAGATCGAGGACGCTGACCTGTTGAATTTCACCGTCTTCAAGCGCAGCTACGACGCGCGCAAGAAGAGCAGCGCCATTCTGTTCGTTTACATCGTCGATCTGGAAGTGAGGAACGAAGCCGCAGTCCTGGCGCGCTTCGCCTCCGACCATAATGTGCGGCCAGCGCCGGATACCAGCTACCACCCTGTGGCACACGCACCAGCGGATCTGAATGAGCGGCCGGTTGTGGTGGGCTTTGGTCCCTGCGGCCTGTTTGCGGCGCTGTTGCTGGCCCAGATGGGGTTCAAACCGATCGTCCTGGAGCGCGGACGGGATGTACGGCATCGCACCGCCGATACGTGGGCACTGTGGCGTAAGAAAATCCTCACACCCGAATCCAACGTGCAGTTCGGCGAGGGCGGCGCGGGATTGTTTTCCGACGGTAAGCTGTACAGCCAGATCAAGGATCCCAAGTTCTACGGGCGCAAGGTGATGCAGGAGTTTGTCCGTGCCGGTGCGCCTGGCGAGATCATGTACGTCAGCAAGCCGCACATCGGGACCTTCCGTCTCACCGGAGTGGTGGCCACGATGCGCGAGGAAATCATCGCGCTGGGTGGCGAAGTTCGCTTTGGGAGCAGGCTGACGGACCTGCTGATCGAGGACGGAAGGGTCAAAGGTGTGGTCCTCGCGAGCGGCACGACCCTCCACACCCGGCATGTTGTGCTCGCGCCGGGACACAGCTCTCGCGACACCTTCCGCATGCTCCACCAGCGCGGAGTGTTTCTGGAACCGAAACCGTTCTCGGTCGGGTTCCGCATCGAGCATCCGCAATCCATGATTGATCGGGCCCGCCTGGGCAAATACGCGGGTCATCCGGAGTTGGGCGCCGCGGACTACAAGTTGGTACATCACGCCAGCAATGGCCGAGCGGTTTACAGTTTCTGTATGTGTCCCGGTGGCACAGTGGTGGCGGCCACCTCGGAAGCCGAGCGCGTGGTGACCAACGGGATGAGCCAATACTCCCGCAACGAACGCAATGCCAATGCCGGGATCGTGGTTGGCATCAACCCGGAACAGGATTTTCCTGGCGGCCCGCTCGCCGGCGTCGAATTGCAGGAGCGGTTGGAATCGCGTGCGTTTGAGTTGGGAGGCCGCGACTATTGCGCACCGGGACAGTTGGTGGGGGACTTCATTCGCGGGACAGCATCCACTGAGCTTGGCAAGGTCGAGCCTTCCTACCAGCCCGGAGTGCGCCTCGGCGACCTGCGGGACGCTTTGCCGGACTACGCCATTTCCGCGATTCGTGAAGCGCTGCCTGCCTTCGGCCGCCAGATCCGCGGATTCGACCGCGACGATGCCATCCTGACCGGCATCGAAACCCGAACTTCGTCGCCGGTCCGCATCACACGTGATCACGACACGTTGCAGAGTCTCAACGTACGCGGTTTGTATCCCGCGGGTGAAGGGGCGGGATATGCCGGGGGCATCCTGTCCGCTGGAGTCGACGGAATCAAGGTCGCCGAAGCTGTCGCGATCTGCCTGTTGGCTGATGCGCCACCATGAAGTTTGACGACGTCAAAAAGCTGCACCAGAAGCGGTATCGCGACGAGCTCGGGTACTTTCTCGTAGAGGGCGAGCACCTGGTACTGGAACTTCAGAAAGCGGCCGCGCTCAATCCCCTGTTGTTGAGTTGCGAGTTGTACCTCACGAAAGAGCACGAGGACTGGCGAAGCCCGTTCGTCACCCACGTGGTCAATGCAGCCCAGATGGCGCAACTCTCCGACACCAAAACGCCGCAAGGGATCGTGGCGCTCGTCCCCGTCCTGCCGCCCGCCGCGCCGCTGACAGGCGAGCGTGCGATCTACCTGCACGAAATCCAGGACCCCGGCAATCTCGGCACCATCCTTCGCACCCTCGCCTGGTTTGGCAACCTGCGCTGCCTGCTCAGTCCCGGCAGCGTGGATCCTCACAACTCCAAGGTGGTCCGGGCCAGCATGGGAGCGATCTTTCACGTGCCAATCGAGTTTGACGTGCAACTCAGCTCATTGCGCCCCCGTTTTGCGCGCGTCGCCGGCCTGGATATGGATGGCGAATCCGTACAGTCCCCGCAGTTCGGGGCATTCGACTGCTACCTGTTCGGCAACGAAGCGCGCGGGCTGCCTCGCGAGCAACTGGCGGCGCTCGATGTTCAGATGTTCACAATCGCGGGCAGTGGTGCCATCGAGTCGCTGAACCTCGCGGCCGCCGTCAACATGTGTGTCTACGAGTTAAACCGCTGAGCACACCTGCCGCCAACCTGCCAGGCCGTCGTGCAGCACTCGTAGGTGCCACGCTGCGCAGCCTGGCCATTGGTTATCCAGTGGCCCTCATCATCTTCATAGCGGCGTTGCGGTTCGTGGGCGAGCGTTGGTGGGGAACGACGATCGCGTTGTATCTGCCGCGCGTGCCGTTCGCTCTGCCCTTGCTGCCGTTGATTGTTGCGATTGTCTGGATCGGACCACGGTGGCTTCTGTGGACCCAGTTGCTCGCCTTTGCACTGCTGCTGGAGCTCATGGGGTTCCGGCTCGCCTGGCCGACTCCGCCCACCCCTGGCGCACTCCACTTGCGGATCGTCTCCTGCAACATCCACGCCGGAGCGCTGGGGGTGAAAAGAATCATGGGCCCGTTGCGGGCCATGAATCCCGACATCATCGTTCTGCAGGAAGTCGACGGCACCTATTACGCCGAGTTGCAAAGGCTCGTCCCCGGATATGTCGTGCGCGAATCGGGACAATTCTGGCTCGCCAGCCGCTTTCCAGTCGAGCAGGTGACGGCGCCGCCCCCGCAACTGGTCGGGGGTGTCCTGCAAGCCATACCGTTCGCCCGCTATCGGATTACGACACCCGCAGGTCCGATCACGCTCTTCAATTTTCATCCAGTCTCCCCGCGCGACGGGCTCGATACAGTCCGCGGTAACGGCATCCGTCACCAGCTTTTACGGGGCGACCTGTTCAACACGCGCGCGCGCGCCGTGCTCGCTCAGAATACATCGCTACGATTGATTCAACTGCAGGCGTTTGCCGAAAGTGCGCACGCAACGTCCGACCCCGTCATCATCGCTGGCGACACCAACCTGCCGGACCTCAGTTGGGCATTCGCACATTGGCTGGGAGCCTACAGCGATGGGTTCTCCGCGGCCGGCTCGGGTTTCGGCTACAGCTTCCCTGCGCCCAGGCATCCGTGGATGCGCCTCGACCGGATCATGGCCGATCAGCGCTTCCGCTTCCGCAGTTTCCAGGTCATCAACAAATACATCTCGGACCACTTCGCAGTGACGGCGGAGCTGGAATTGACCCCGCGCTAGCCCGTCAGGCCAACAGCAGGCTGCGGCGCGGATGGGGCAGCAGCCCACAGACGATGCCGAGCAACGGAAAAGCGAGACAAGAACCTACCGCCACCACCCATGCGTTGCACCCCAGGGACCGCAGGCCCAGGAGGACCAGTCCAGTGCAAGCCAGCGGCAGCATCAAGCGGGCGAGCGCGAATACAAACAAGCTCTTCGGCAGCTCCTTGTGCAGCCCGGTGATGCACACGAGATCCACCAACGCGGTACTCAGCACCACCACTGCGATGGCACCGGCTGTACCGAAAGCTGGAATCAGCCAGAAGTTCAAAGAAAGGATCAACACTGTACCGACCACCAGCGCGGCCAGGTACGTATTCTGCCGCTTGACCGCATACAGCAGGCGATACAGCGCGATTTCCAGGCCTTTTACGAGCGCGAGTATCGAGAACAGGGGAAGCAGTTGCGCCGCGGGCTCGAATCGCGAGCCAAATACCGCATCAATCACCAGGGGAACCAGGCTGAACATTCCCACGGCGAGCCAGCCGCTCACGAACAGCACACTGCGCAGGTACTCTTCCGACAATTTCACGAAGCCATCGCGATCCTGCAGCGCTGTGCGGCTCAACACGGGATACGCCGCCGTGCCCAGCAGTATGAGCGGCATGACGCCCACTTCGACCATCTTCAGGTCGGCGGCGTACCAGCCGACGGCGGCGTTGCCGAGCAGATGTACGATGACCAACAGGTCGGCGCGGATATAGAACTGGCCGAGCGCCTCGCAAATCGTGAACGGCGTGGTGCTGCGAACGATGGCCGAGATTTCCGGCCAGTCTGAGCCGAATCGCAGCGTAGCGCCGTGTTGGATTGCGTTGCGCAGCGACAGGATCACCAGTATCGCGCCCGCGACTGGAAATCCGAGCAGCAGCACCGGCAACGACTTCACGCCGCAGAACAGGAGCACCAGCGAGCTCGAGCTGGCTGCCGAGCGGCACGCAAGCTCCGTGAAAGCGGGAACCGCCATGGCCTGATGGGCCGTGGCCGGAATGAAGAAGGTGCGCGACAGTCCCCAGCCGATGAGAAAAACGGACAACTCCAGGATCACCCACGGATTCGCGTTGCGGCCGCCGAGGAACATCCCGGCGAGCGCGAGGAGGCCGATCCCCATGAGCAGCTGCAGGCCCTGCGCCACCAGCATGTTCTGCCAGCAGGCCACCCGGTCCTGTTCCGAGTTGAGCCGCATGTACTGTCGAACACCGTACTGATCGAGGCCGGAGGCCGCGAGGATCGCAATAAAAGCGCCCAGCGCGAACGCGTATGAATATTCACCTGTCGAAGCGGGGCCCAGGTCACGCGATATCACGGTGAAGAGCACGAGACTGGAGAAGTCGGCTGCGAAGCGGCAGACGGACAACCAGAACGCATTCTTGATTACGATCATGAGCGCAATACCAACCAGCAGCACGCGCGCAGCGCATGCCTTGCCCGCCTGCCGCAGTCCGCAGGCGCGAAGAAGCCTCATTCCGCGCAAGCGGAAATTGAGTGACCCGATGGGAAGTTGACGAAGGAAATCGCTCGGCGGCGGGCGGTGCCCGCATCGCCCGAAACAACATCAGCTTCGTCGCAGGCAGTTAGGTTGGGAGGGAGACGGAAGACTTGAGCGCGTTTCCGGAGCTCAACGCCCGGCCGCTCGTGTTGGCAACGATGGAGCTGCCTAAGAGTGCGTAGGCGGAATTCTGCAGCCGCCTGATAGCCCGCCGCACATAGCCATGCTTACGCTTGCGCCACGCGCTGCGCGCCAGAGTACGAAAGTGGCTGTCGGTGGGACGTAGCATGACAGCCCGATGGTACCGCGTGAGACTGAAAAAGCAAGTTAGTTAGTGCCTGAAGTATCCCGCCATGCAGTCAGCTTTCGACGCGCAGCCGGCGGGCCGGTCGCAGCAGAGCGGCTTCTTCTTTAGCAAGCACCGCGGTCGGCACCTGTGCCTGGATCAGCGAGATGCTGATCCAGACTGCCGCACTGAAATAGGCCGACATCCACAACACTTCGGTTTTCCAATCCTCCCAACGGTACGACACGACGCGGCGATGGGAGACATCCGCGAGGCCCTGCGCAAGTGTCAAATAGTGTTTCCCCGCTGCCTGGTCGGCAGCCCAGCGGGCCGAATAGGTGGGCACATCGAATCTGAACATGAACGCCACGTAAAGCGCACCCGCAACACACCACGCAATCATTGCCGGCCGGCGCGCGGCCGCACAGCGGGGAACGATTGCAGCGATCGCAACAACACCCAGCGCGGCGGAGACGCCCCAGAGTGAGTTTTCAGCGATGTGGCCCAGGTTGGATGTGGTGAGGACCGCGGTCCAGGAACAGACTTCCGCGGTGGCGATGAGAGGCAGGATCGCCAGCGACACGATGCGGGCAAAGGCGCTTCCCGTTGAGCGGGCGGTTGCATTGAGCATGACGACCCATTGCGCCGCGAAGCACAACTCGGCGATGGTGGCGACCGAGCGGCCGACCATCACACTCGACAGCCAGGTGTCGAACAGGCCCAGCCGGGGGATGTCGTACACCGGCAAGACAGACCGGAAGGCGCAACCCAACACGTACACTCCGGACAGTGCGAGCTGTATCCGGCACCTGGCAAAGGCGTCGACCGGCATGGCAGGCTGACGCCACGCCAAAGCATTCGCAGCATGTGACCATGCCGCTATGTTGAGCGCTGCCGCCCCGCACAGAAAAAACCACCACGCAACGACGCTGGATGAAACCACGTTTCTGCCTGCCGTGAGTGACCTTAAGACAGGCCACAATAGCGACCCCGCAGCCGGGGCGCTATCGCGGGCGCTCAGTTGATGGGGTCGTCAGCCATCTCCAGGTGCAACCGGTCACCCGTGTAGGGGAATTTTGCGATGACCTCTTCATTCAGCTCGACGCCCAATCCCGGCTCCGTGGGAGGAATGACATAGCCCTCCTCCCATCGCACCGGCTTGCGCAGAATCTGCGCATGGAAGCCCTCCCAGCGCTCGATGCTTTCCAGGATGAGGAAGTTGGGGCTGCAGGTGGCGAGTTGAATGTTGGCGGCGCCGACCACGGGTCCACAGTACAAGTGGGGAGCAATCTGGATGTGATCCACCTCAGCCATGCCGGCGATCTTCTTCGCCTCGAGAAGTCCGCCAACGCGGCCCAGGTTCATTTGCAGGATGGCGGCTGCACCCGCCCGCAGCAGGCGCCCGAAATCATACTTCGTGGCCAGCCGCTCGCCCGCCGCGATGGGAATCGAAGTGGCCCGAGCTACTTTCGCCATCTCTTCGGGCGCATCAGGCGGCACTGGCTCCTCGAACCACAGTGGATCGTAGGGCTCGAGCCGCTTCGCCAGGCGAATGGCGCCCGCCGCCGTCATCTGTCCATGGGTGCCAAAGAGCAGGTCAGCCTTCGTGCCCACCGCTTCACGCAATTGCTTGCAGAACCGCACGCTGCGCTCGATTTCGACGAGGCTGAGTTGCCGCCCGTCGAAGGCGCTGTAGGGACCGGCCGGATCGAATTTGAGAGCCGTGAATCCCTGGCTCAAATACTCGGCGGCACGCTCAGCCGCAAGGTCCGGATCGCCATACACGTCGGTGGCATCCCCCGGCCTGGCATAGATGTACGTGTACGAACGGAGCCTCTCGTGCACCTTTCCGCCGAGCAGGTTGTATACCGGCTGGCCGGCCTCTTTGCCCACGATGTCCCAACACGCCATCTCCAGAGCGCTCAACACGGCCATCAGGGTCACATCCGGATGTTGAGTGAATCCGGCGGAATACACACGGCGCCACATTTTCTCGATGTGGTGCGGGTCCTCGTCCTGCAGGTAGCGTTGGAATACATCGACAATCAACTTTTCGACCAGGTGCGGATCGAACGGCACGCAGTACGCCTCACCGATGCCCTCGACGCGGCCGTCGGTGATCAGTTTGACGAACACGAAGTAGCGGCCGCCGTAGTGGGGCGGTGGGTTTCCGACCACGTAGGTCTTGATGTCTGACAGCTTCACAGGTCCTGCGCATCCAGCTGGGCAGGGAATCCCGGGGCGCGCAGGTCGGTGTGCAAGGCATCTTCGAGGAGTTTCACCACCTGGGTTGACCAGGCGCCGCCACCGTACTGCTCACGCGCGCGTCTGAAGATCTGCTCCGTGAGACCTGCCAGCTCCAGAGGAACCCCAAACTCACGGCCGTAGCGATAGGCGAAGCCGAGGTCCTTGCACGCGAGATCCAGGGTGAATCCAATGTTGTAGCTGCCATTCAAAACCAACTGGCTCTCGGTCTCGTGCACGAAGCTGGTGCCAGAGCTGGCCTTGATGGCTGCGAACGCCTGCGCGAGGTCGAGCCCGCCGCGTTTGGCCAACATCAGGGCCTCGCCGGCGGCGACCAGGTGAATAAAGGCGAGCATGTTGGTGATCACCTTGATGACACAGGCCTTGCCCAACTCTCCCATATAGAAGATGGAGCCACCCATGGCCTCGAGTGCCGCCAGGTGTGCGTCATAGACCGCGCGATCACCCCCGACGAGGACGGTAATTTCGCCTGCGGCAGCGCGATGCACGCCTCCTGTAACGGGCGCCTCCAATGTCGCAATACCGCGCGCGGCGGCCAACCGGGAGATCCGTTCGATCTCGTGCTGGTCGGTCGTGCTCATTTCGATCCAGGTACCGCCGGAGCGTAGTCCGTTGAGTACACCGTCGTCTGCGGTCAGCACAGTTGCTGAGGCAGTTGGTGAGGGAAGGCAAGTAATGACCGCGTCGACGACGCTGGCGAGATCTTTCGGTGATTGAGCCCACGTTGCCCCGCGCTCGATCAGGTCGTCAGCAGTGGCGCGATTCAAGTCGTGGACCGTGAGGTCGAACCCTGCGCGCAACAGGCTCGCAGCCAGGTGCTTACCGAGATTACCCAGACCGATAAAGCCGTAGCGCAAAGGAACTCTCCTCGGACACTGACGGCGGATGATAGAGCAGCGGTGTGACGATTTGCTCGAGTCTTTCGGCAGTCCAGCTGGGCGTCTTTTCCTTCCAGCCATCCTCCACCAGCCGCCCCGCGCGATCGATGGTGAAATTGACCGGCAGCCGCCAGATCCGGCCATATCCGGGTGTGCTGGAGCTCGCCAGCAGTCCCACGGGGAAGTGTAGTGTTTGTCCAACCCGTTGGACGTCGGCGAGCTTCTCCGGTGGATCGAGACTGAAGCCGAGAACCTTCAGACCCGCTTCAGCGTGGCGATCGGCGTAGCTCGAAAGTAGTGGCAGCTCGTCGCGACATGGCGTGCACCATGTCGCCCAGAACGTCAGAATCACCACGTGGCCGAGCAGATCGGCTGTTGAGATTTTCTGACCCTCCAAGGTCACGAGCGTGGCCGGGGGCGCCATCGCACCCACCCGCAGGTCATTGGCCCGGGCAGTCGCTGCCGCGGCGATCATTGCCGCCACGCAGCCTTTGAGCACAGCGCGGCGCGTCGAGTTGCCTTCAGAGCGCATAACTGAGACCCCCACTCACCGTATAACGGGGAAACAGCTGGTAGCCGTAAAGATTGCTGTACACCGGCACCTGCACGAAGCCAAAGACATGCAGGTGAGACGTCACCCGTCCGGTGACACCCGGGCTCAAGTAAGCCACGTTTCCGGCGGTACTCTCAATATCGGCCAAAGCGCCCTGGTCGCGGGATTTGCGCAACAGATTCACCTGCAGCTGCGGGACCACCCACGGACTGCTCTCGTACCGCAACCCGAAGCTCACGGTAGTTGAGTTGCCAGGGCGGTAATCATTCCCCGGTTCATCCATGTGATGCTTCAGCGCGCTTTGAAACTGGGCGTTGGCAAAAAAATCAAAGTCCTGGCTGATCGCCTGGTAGTAGTAGGCGCCCACGATGATATCCGTGCTGCCCGTGCCGGGCTGCAGGCTGGCATCGAGCGGTGTGCCCGCATTCGGGCCGCCATTGAAATCAACGGCCGT
>JAXDQF010000341.1:0-7702 GCA_034668025.1 Gammaproteobacteria bacterium
GCTGTGCCGACCTCGGATCAATATCAGCTCACCATCATCGGTGGCTTCACCGACGGCTTTCACTTTTATCCCATTACCGTCGACGGCAACACCGCAACGATTCATCCCCATCACGATCTGCTCGACTACGGCAAGACTTACTATGTCGAGGTCGACCCGCAAGTGCTCGGCGTGTCGGGTGAGTCTTTCGCTGGAATCCAGGGCAAAAGCTGGCGCTTTACGACCAAGCCAGGATCAAAAGCACCGCGCCCGAATGCTACGCACCTGCTCGTCAGTGCCGACGGTACCGGCGATTTCAACACGGTGCAGGGAGCGATGGATTTCGTCCCTGACCACTCCAGCAAGCGCATTACGATCAACGTTCGCAACGGTCTCTACGAGGAGATCGTCTATTTTCGCAGCAAGGACAACGTAACTCTGAGCGGCGAAAGCGAGACGGGCACCGTCGTTCGCTACGCCAACAATGAAGTCTTCAATCCACACCCCGCCAACATCCGCACCAATCCGCAACCAGGAACGTTTCCTTCGCGACGCGCCGCAGTGTCGGTCGACAATTCGAACGGCATTCACATCATCAACATGACGCTGCAAACCACCGCACCCGGGCAGGCTGAAGGCCTGTTGATCACCGGCGATCGCAACATCCTGTCCCATGTGACTGTGATCGGATCCGGTGACGCCCTGCAGGCGAATGGCAGGATATACATGGTCGACAGCACGGTTTACGGTACGGGCGATACGATTCTGGGTCGCGGTACGCTGTTTTGCGAACGATGCACGATCGAGTCGACGCGCACACTGATGTGGCCGCGCAATCCGCAGGAGGTCCACGGCAACGTTTTCAAAGACAGCACCTTCATAGGCTCGAAGGACCCAACCACTGTTGCCCGCTCACCTGTCAACGAGGGAATCTCGTATCCGTATGCTGAGGTCGTTCTCCTCAACACCACGCTGGACAATATTGCAGTCGAAGGTTGGGGCGATGCCGACAAAGGCGGCAACGTGCGCTTCTGGGAATATAACAGTCACCGTCCGGACGGCTCGCCGATCGACCTCAGCCGGCGGGTCTCCTGGTCCCGGCAACTCGATGCCGTGGCGGATGCGAAACGGATTGCCGACTACAGCCGTCCGGAGTTCGTGTTGGCCGGCTGGAAGCCGCAGGCCGAGGGGCTCCACTGAGGCCGGCGCGACATTACGACGAATACCTGCGGCGGGCGGGGGACAATAGTCTTGCCCGTGCAGCGCGCCAGGAGGAACATCGGGGGCCTGGATCAGGAGGATGCTCATGTCGTGGAAAATACGCTCGAAGCTGCAGGCCCTTGCCGTGCCGGTGCTTGGAATCGCCCTCCTCGCCGGCACGCAGGTTGCCTCAGCCAAGGGTTGCATCAAAGGTGCGGCAGTCGGCGCTGTAGCGGGACACGTGGCCGGGCATCATGCGGTGTTGGGTGCGGCGGCGGGTTGCGCCATCGGACATCACGTTGCGAAGAAAAAGCAACAGCAGGAGCAGCAGCAACAACAGCAGCAGCCGAAGCCCCGACCGCAACAGGCTGAGCCCGTCTAGTTGTTCGACAGCGCTCAGCGCGCTGTATATAACCGCTGAGCGCATCTATCTCCCGCTCGGGACCTTCGCCCCAATCGGGAACGGGTCTACTCGCACTTCGGTAAGACCGGCGGTAAGCTTCTGATTACCCCTACCCGAGGTAATCAATGTCTTCCCGTACAGCGTCTTGTTTCTGCGGGCAGTTGCGAATTCGAGTCACAGGTGAGCCCCGCGGCGTCGGCGTTTGCCACTGTCTCGCCTGCCAGCAAAGAACCGGCAGTGTGTTCGCGGCACTCGCTGGCTTCAACGCCCCCTTCGAAGTCTTTGGCAACGCCACCGAATACACCCGTGTCGGGGATCAGGGAGCCCAGTTCATCTTCCGGTTTTGCCCGGTTTGCGGGACAACCGTTTTCCACACCGAGGTCGGGGAAAGTGGCACTGTCAGTGTCGCCGTGGGAGCGTTTGCCGACCCGAAGTTTCCGCCCCCGACCGTTTCTGTCTACGACAGTCGGCGGCATTCATGGGTGCAGCTGCCGCCGGGCACCCGCACGTTCGACAAGGATCCCACCTGATCGGCCGCGGCTGGCGATCAGGGCGGCCACTTCGCGTGAAATTCGCGATGCGGCTGCCGGGATTCGTCAGCGTTTTTGGAATCGAGTTGTGCGGCCTGGAAGCCTGAGTAGATTGCGATCACCCGAACGTCGCGCTCAACAACAGCGAACTGCACACGCCATTCTTTGACAGCGAGCTGCATCTCATCTCCCACACGGCGAATCCGGCGATAGGGATGCGGTTCGGGGCCGAGAGCAAGCGTTGCTTGGATACGCTCGCGGAGTGCGAGACCTGTATGAGCCTCGACCCACACCGCCTGCTCCTGTGCCAGGGCGTCAAACTGGACGACAAACTTGCTCACCGGATCGGGAGGTTGCCCGCTCGCATCCGGTTGCACTGAATCTTCCAGCCAACCGCTGCCGGCGCCTGGATGGGCGTCGGTGTAAGCAACATACGGCTTGATGTCGAGCACCGGTGTGCCGTCGAGAATATCGGCGTCGCGGATGTGCAGAATGAGTCCGTCAATCCGCTCCAGGCGCACGACGGACAGACCGATCGGGTTGGGTCGATGCGGCGCGCGAGTGGCGAATACGCCCTTGCGGCCTGTTGTACTGCGAGGCGGAAGAACCTTCGGGCGCCATCCTGCGTTCAGGTGAAACCAGAAGATCACCCAGATCAACTCCCACTGCGCGAGGTCGGCGAGCGCGTGCTCAAAGTTGCGGCCGGGCAGAAGCTCTATTCGGGCAGGTGTCCCCTCTGCGGCCCGCGGCTGGCGTGCAGCCTCAAACTTGTCCGCCAGCGGGCTGCGCAGATATCCGATGGGCTCCAGTATGAGTTGCTGCGGCATGAGGTCAGCCGCCTGGAGCTCCCAAGGGCACGTACAGCGTGCTTGGATGTCCGCGATCGTGATACAGCGTCACGGTGACCGGTCGCGCGTCCTTCATGGTTTCCTCGGCAACCACGCCACCACTGTTGTAATTTTTTTCGCTGTGGATGGAGTTGATGGGGGCGACGACCAGGCGCAGCCGGCTGCCTTTTTTGATCTCCTGCGAAACGAACGGGAAGTGCTCGAATTCGTACCGCAGCGGCGCCTTCGTCGTGATCAGCTGTGGGTCACGCGAGCTGTGCCGATACCGGGCCTGCAAAACCTGTGACCCGAGCGCAATGCTGCTGCCGTCCTGACGGATCTCGTAGAGGTCCGCTTCAAAGGCGGTGTCAGGTTGGTCGATGGCGATCCAGGCAGTGAGTCGGAAAAAACCGCTGACCTCGGTGTCCTGCTCAAAAGGCATGCTGTGGTAGACGAGTTGCTTGCCGTGACGCGCGTAGACGAGTTGCTGGTCAACCAGGCTCGAGGGGTCGATGCCGGCTTCCAACTGCCCCGTGCTGACATCGCGCGGGTCGTAAACGTAGTGATCCGGGTCACCCTTCTGAGGCTCCGCAGCCAGGGAACCCGCATTCAACACATCGGTCGCGTTCACATGCGAGCCCAGGTGCAAAGCGCGCTCCTGTCCGGTCACAGCTGCGAGACTATCTGCATAGCGCCACTTGTCCGCGAACATCACATAGTAGGCGACGTAATTTTTGAGGAACTCGGGCTTGGGTCCGCCCTGCATCGTCCAGTTGTACCAATCCAGGTGCAGCTTCGGCAGATCCACCAGGCTCGCAGGTCCAAATGTGAGCCCGCCGACTTTCGCATTCGGAGTCCGCGTGCCCGCGTGATCCCACGGGCCAATCACGAGGTAGTGCCGTGCGCGGCCTTCCGGTGAGGCGCTCTTCATATACTCCCGGTAATGCGCGAGCGCTCCCGGTTGATCGTCATCGTGACTCGCGGTAATGGTCAGAATTGGAATCGACAGCTTCGAATACTGTTGCGCGGTCGGGTTGTAGCTGTCCCAATAGGCATCCGGGCGGGGATGGGCAACCCACTCCTGAAACACCGGCAACGGGGCGCCTACTACCGCATCCAGATCCTTATAGGCCGCACCCGACTCGTACCACTGCAGAAACTTTCCATTCCAGAAAGCGTCGTCACCGAAAACTCGATCCTGTGAAGCGTGACCCGCGGTAAACAGCAGCCACTGCATATCGTAGGTGTAGAACACACTTTGGCTCATCGGGAAGTCGACCCCTGCATAAGGGGACGCGACGGGTACAATCGTCGCCAGGTGTGGAGGAAATTCCTTTGCGGTCGCCCACTGATCGTAGCCGGCGTACGAGCCGCCCCACATGGTCACTTTGCCGTTGCAATAGGGTTGCGCCGCGAGCCATTCAACCACGTCGTAACCGTCTTTCGCTTCCTGGATCAGGGGGTTAAACACTCCCTCCGAGTTACCGCGGCCCCGTACATCAACAGTCAGGAACGGGTAACCGTGGGCCGCGAAGTACATGCCGCGATCGTGGTAACTCTGCGCAATGTAGGGAGTGAGCGTGAAGATGCAGGGTGCCGGCGCTTTCTGTTTCGCCGGGGTGTACACGGTGGCATTCAACTTCACGCCATCGCGCAGCGCAATCCTGACGGCCCATTGGAACTTGACACTGGCAACATCGGGTGCGGGCGGCGGCGGCTCGGCAACCGAAACAAACGGCCACACAGTGGCGCACAGGCACAGAAGCAAGCTGCGTATCTTCATGCCGCAGCATAGTGCCCGAGTAGCAGCGTCTACATCAAGAGAAAACTTCTCCATACAGGCCGCCATGGATTGCAGGTATCATCGCACCATGGCCGTCGCTGTCAGTGCCACAACCTGGAATTGGAAGCTCACGGCGACGTCGGCGCTGATTTACACGCTGGCCTTCAATCTCATCTTTTTCATTCAAGAACTGTTTCTGGTCCTGCCCAAAGCGTTCACTCCCGGCCTGCGACCGACTCTCTTTCACAACAATCACAGTTGGGAAGGCACCAACACCCTGGCGAGCTTGTTTCAAGGCACGGGTGCGCTGGCGACCTTCCTGACCGCCACAGTCTGTGCCTTGCTTCTGCACCGAGGCTGGGGCCGCAACGCCACGGCGCGGCTGTTTC
This sequence comes from Gammaproteobacteria bacterium, assembly GCA_034668025.1. Taxonomy (GTDB): domain Bacteria; phylum Pseudomonadota; class Gammaproteobacteria; order Steroidobacterales; family Steroidobacteraceae; genus 13-2-20CM-66-19. Next base: position 5,112 of record JAXDQF010000341.1, read on the forward strand.
TCATTTGGGTGGCCTACAACGGTTTCTTTCAATCGCTCCCACAAGTGGTCGTCGGCGCAATCAATCCGGGCAACGATGTGGGAATGGCAATGGACTACTTCGGTCTCAGTCCAACAGCCAAAACGGTGGCGGCACTCGCAGCGCTCGCCGTCATGCCAATAGTCGGCTTCAGACTGGCGCGCCCGCTGCTCAGCCTCGCCGCGAACCCTGCCGATATCGCCACCGGAAGTGCTCGCACCCGCTTCGTGTTTCGAGTCGCAACACTTCCCGCTGTGGCCGCTATCGCGCTGATCATCCCATTCCGCGTACCTCGCGATTGGATCGAGGTCGTCCTGGTGCCAGTAGTCGTCACTGTCATCGGGATCACCTGGATACAGGCTGGGGCCTGGCTCGTGAGAGACATTACGCCGCAAGGTAACGGGAGCACAGGGTCCATTGCTCGTTTGATTGGCGCTGTCGTGATTCTCTTATTGGTATTCCAGCTCGTGTTGCGGCAGGGCATCCGCTTTTAATTGCGCTCGGACCTCTCAAGATTAGCAATGGGGTGCCGTTACTGGCTGCGGTGACTCGATTTTCCGGAGTATCCGTTGGACCTCAGTGGCCTGCTCAGCGCGTTGAACCAGGAAGTGCAGATGAACGCGCTCCTGCCGAGCGGCCTCACCCCCAATCCCCCGAAGCTCCCGCCGACGGCGGCTGCGATAGTGGCGGCGACGGCAACGGCTCGAGCGGCCGAGACGGTTGCCGCCACGGCGGACGTCTATCACACCTCGAGCGCCCCCAGTTCGCCGAGCCTTCTGACTCAGAGCGGGGTCAAGGCCTACGTCCAATTGGTCAATGCCCTCTCCGCAGCCGGACATTCCGAGAAGTCTGCGGCCGTGCTGACAAACACGCTGCTGACGGCCTCCGCGACGTTGAAGGCCGCCTACCAGCAGGCCGTCTCAAAGCTTCCTCCCCAACTACAGGCGAAGGACTGGCGGTTCTCCGTATCCAACGGCCGCCTCGTCATCGCCGCCGGCCAGGACGAGTTGCCACCGCAGGACCTTGCTGACCTGCACGCCGCGTTCACGAGCTCAAACGTTGAAACGTTCGCCAACGAGGTGGCTGCTGCGATCACATCCATGGAGTCTCAGCGCAGCGCGGGAGCCGATTTGGGCTCACTGGTCTGGGGCCGGATCCGCGTTGACGAGAACAACTTCGACCAGGTTGTCGATCTACGCGCCTACCTCACCGCCACGGCGCCGGGCAGCAGGTACAGCGCCAACGCGGCCAACCCGAACCCGAATTACAACCTGAGCTCCAACTCGAGCCCCAACCAGGCTTCCAGCGCCAACTCCCTCTTCAGCTTCATCTCCAGCCCCGACTCGAGCCCGAGCGTCCCCAACACGGTACCCCGCTCCGACGTGCCCCTCGTCCTCGCCGGCATGTATCTGGGAGATCTGGTGACCGCGAGGCCGGACTTCTTCAAGCCGAGCGTTCCGGCGCGGACCGAGGCGCTGGAGCACATTGAGGCCTTTGGCAGCGCAGAAATCAGCGCAATACTGCACGGTCGATGCTCGTGCGGTGAAGTCTGTTTCACCCTGGAGAACACGTTCGACTACGCCTTCTATTGTCATTGCTCGCGCTGCAGAGCCCGCACCGGATCCGCGTTTGCCTCAATCGGCGGAGCGAACATAGACAAGCTACGCATTACTTCAGGCAACAAACACCTGTTGATTGAAGGTGAATGCTCCGATGGCTACGGTGCCCGCTGCAGTCGGTGCTATTCCTTCTTGTTCGCCGCGGTTCGGGGCCGGCAGTACGTGCACGTGAGCCTGGGCGTGCTTGCGGGGACACCGAGCCGACTACCCGACCACCACGTTTACGTGGGCTCCAAAGCGCCGTGGTATCAGATCAGTGACGCATTGCCTCAGTACGACGAGCTCCCCTGAGCAAGGTCTGTCCGGGCTCGCATCACACCGAGCCGGGCAATATCCAGAATTCTGCCGTCTCGGGATCGGGCACCGCGATGAGATTCCGCCTGGCCGGCGGCGAACCGAGCCACAGCAGTTGCTTCAAATCGCCAATGACCTCCTTTGCCGAAGCGACAAACCCATGCCCCCACAGATCCAGCGGTACTCGACTGGCCGACACCGTATCCAACCCCGCGCGGGAAAAGACGGGCGGCTCGGCACCCAGTCGCAGGTAGCTGTGCAGCTTTGTCGAAACCGCCAGCGCCTTATCCTGCGAGCAGGAATACAGTGTCGTGCGCGCAGTGGCCACGGAGGTATAGAACGAGAACAGGCTGTTGAATTCAGTGCGTGTTATATCTGGTGATGCCAGCACAACGTGTCCGATGGCCGTCGACCGCTTGGCCGCAGCGAGCCGCTCGATCGCCGCCGCGAGCAGGCGGTTCCCCATGCTGTGCGCAAGAATGTCGATTCGCTCCAACCCATGAACCTCCTGCAGTGAGCTCAGGAACTCGAGGAATGGATCTACCGCCAGCCGCACACTCTCTTCGTCCTGCAGATAACCGCGAACGGTTCCCGCAGACGCCCAACTATAAAATGCGGTGATCCCATCAACACCCAGGTCCGATCCGATCTGCGCCGCCC
>JAXDQF010000342.1:0-30170 GCA_034668025.1 Gammaproteobacteria bacterium
GTCAGCTGCCAGCCATCGGCCATGCGTTTCAGCGTCAATGCGGTCCCCGGAAAAACCGCATCTGACAGCTCGATCCGCACCTCACCCTCCGAGCTTCCCGCATCGACTGATGCCAGGGCGCGTCGGATGTGCCGCTCGATGAGCTCCGCAATGGCCGGATCTGGAGCTCCGGCGGCCGCGGCGGCGGCCGGCTGGAATGCCTGACCGGCGTCCAGAGGCGTTTGCGCCTGCAGCAAGCCACCCGTGTCGCCACCCTGATCGTGCGAGCGATCCTCGAGGTTCCGATAGGTCGAAAACTCGGCCCACTGGCGTGCAGTCTGGGGGGCCTCCAGCAGACTTCGAAACAACATCCCCTGCTCACGCAGGTCGGCCGGCGCATCGGGAGGCGCGTCGGCAGATGCAGTGGTGGTCGCCCCCGCCTGCGCCGGAACGCCGCTGCTGCTGACCGACAAACTCGAGTCACTCACGCTTCCTGCTCCTCCAGGCGCAGAGTCCGCTGCACCTCCGACTTGCGCCAATTCGCCTGCAATGACAGAAGCGCGTCCTGCCGAGCCAGGGTACGCCGATATGTCATTCGAGCACCGGCGGCAGCGGTCTCGGCCGAGGCCACACTCTCTTCGGCCGCCGTGACTGCTCGAGCCGCTGCGGCGATCAGCAGCCGTTGATTCTCACACCGCAAGGCTGCACCCGCCAATTGCAAGGCCAGCACGCCGGAAACAACAGACTGCGCCAATCGCTGTTGGTCGAGCCGGTAGGCCACCACGGCTTCCTGCGCTCGCTGCCGGGCGGCTTCCCGATCCAACTCCCGTTGGCGCAGAGTCGCGTTCTTCCCGAGCACATCCGCCATGGCCCGATCCACCCGCTGCTTCTGTACCGCCAGCAGCGATTTGAAACGAGTGGCAGAGCTCACTTCAGCATTCCAATCAGGGCCGCCACGCTCTCATCGAAGCCACTGCGCTGCTCGGACGCCTGTTGCAGGAGCTTGCGAATGACCGGAATGTTGCGAATGGCCTCGTCGGCATCCGCATCCGAGCCTCGCTTGTACTCACCGATCTGCAGCAACAGCTCGATGTCCTGATACTTGGCCAGATGTTTGCGCAGGAGGCCCGCCGCCCGCAGATGAGCGGGCTGGGCCACACGCGGCATGACGCGGCTCGCGCTGGCAAGGACATCAATGGCCGGGAAATGGTTGGCGGCGGCCAACTTCCGCGAAAGATAAACGTGCCCGTCGAGGATGGATCGCACCTCCTCGCCAATGGGATCGCCCTCCTCATCTTCGAGCAATACAGTGTAAAACGCTGTAATCGACCCCCGGTCATTGTTGCCCGTCCGCTCGAACAAGCGCGGCAAGGCTGAAAACACCGAAGGAGGATAGCCGCGTCGCGCCGGTGGCTCGCCAACTGCCAACCCAACGTCGCGCAGTGCCCTGGCAAAGCGGGTGACTGAGTCCAGCAACAGCAGGACTCGCTTCCCCTGATCCCTGAAATACTCGGCAATCGCCGTGCCCACATAGGCCGCCCGGCTCCGCTCGAGTGCCGGCCGGTCCGATGTTGCAACCACAATGATGCTCTTGCGCAACCCTTCCGCACCCAGGTTGTCGTCAATGAATTCGCGTACCTCGCGACCACGCTCACCGAGCAGCACGATGACATTAACGTCGGCCGCGGATCGGGACAGCATTCCCAACAACGTGCTCTTGCCACCCCCGGCCGCTGCGAAGATACCAACGCGCTGCCCTTCTCCGACTGTCAGCACTGCGTCGAGTGCCCGGACCCCCGTGTGAAACGGCTGCCGGATCGGCGTGCGTGTCATTGCATTCGGGGAATCTCGATAAACGGGCACCGGGGTGAGCCCAACGGGGGCCGGCTGTCCATCAACCACGTTGCCCAGTGCATCAACAGTCCGACCCAGCAGGCCGTCACCCACGGCTACGGTGGCACGAAACCCCTTGGACACTACTTCCGTGTCCGAGGAAAGCCCGTCCAGTGTCCCCAAGGGCGTCAGCAACGCCATGCCCCGCTCGATGCCGACGACCTCCGCAGTCAGGAGTTGACGGCTGCCGGGATCCCTGAGCTCACAAACCTCGCCTATGCGGGCATTGACGCCAGTGGCCCGAATCAACGTGCCGCGGGCCTCCGCCACGCGCCCAACCCGTTTGAGCGTTTCGACGCTCCGCAGTGCTGTGACGAGCCGATCGGGCGGCGCCGTCATGACGCAGGCTCCACGGCGACAGCGTTGAGCGCTGTGCGAACGGCCTCCAACTGCACTGGCAATCCAACCTCGATACGTCCGAGCTCCGTCTCAATCACGCACGCCATGGGGTCCAGCGAGGGATCGATCACCATGTCGATTGTTTCCACTTCGGGGTGCGCCAGTTGCCACCGGTCGAGCATGGCGCGCGTGGCCTTCTCGGCGGCGCTGCTGATCCGGACACAAACATGACGCTCCTCCTGGATCGCAGCCAGTCCTTCCGCCGCGAGCGCCGCCACGAGTTCTCCCTGGTCGAGGCGCGGAGCGATTCGCGCAACAATCGACACCGCCAGCTCCACAATACGCAACTCCGAGGCCGCCACCAGCTCACGCGCCTGCCTTTGCGCCTCCAGCACATGTTTGATGGCTTCCGACTGCGCATGCGCCAGGCCTGCTGCCCGTCCATCGAAATAAGCCCGGCGCTGCAGGAGCTCCGCCTGGCGCTTGGCGGATTGCAGGATGCGGCTGGCCTCGCTCAACAGGTTGTTCAGCTGGGTGACTTCCCCCCAGGCGCGTCGCGGAATGCGTTGTCCGGCAATCGCCGTGAGGATGGGCTCTGAATCGGTTATGGCAATCGCAGTCAATGCAACACTCCCACACGCAGGCAGGTTTCGGCAGCGGTCACGCTCAGACTGGGCGAGCAGGCGTCAAACCACCATGAGCGCTCATAAGTCAGGCGGACACTTTCGCCCCAGGCCGGATGCAGCGAGTCCGCCAGGCCCGCGAACTCCGCCGCGCCACAGCGGATCAGTCGCTCCACCATATCTAACTCACTGGCCAATTCACTGGCTAACCCGGGCGGCGGTTGTGCCGGTGCCAAAGGAGAAGACAGCACGCGCGCATACCGCTCCGGCCCCAGCGCCCCGCGAATCTTCACCACTTCGGGGCGATTGACCAGCGTGCGCAGAGTCGGTGCCATGGCGAGCGAGCCCAACTCGAGCGCGCACTCCAGGGGATCGGCAACGAGCGGTGCCAGCCATGCCGCAGCCTTCAGTCTCGCTACCCCTTCCGAATCCATCTCCATGGGCAGTCCGAACAACACGGGGCTCACGGTAGACAGACGCTTCGCCAGCCAGCGGCGTCCGAGCGCGAGCTTGCGCGCCTGGGCCAGCAAGTCGATGGGCACCCCGGGCAACCAGCTGGAGTGCACCCGCTTGAGGGTCTCAACCTGGACGTTAAACCAGATCTCGGCATCTTCTGGCAGAAACACGAGTCACCTCGCGGCCACCGGCGGCTCATTGAGCACTGCAGCGGTGGCAACTCCCGTCGCAGCGTGCCGGGTAAAGAATTTCACTGTGACACGATTGATGTCCTTCAATCCTTCGATGCCATCCGTGACGATTGCCTTGATGTCGGTTTCACGCAATTCGAGATTGGCGCCCGGGCGCTCGATGATGACGACGGACGCCGACGCCGACTGGGGTTTGTCATCCAACAGGCTGCGTTCGGGCAGCGCAATGTGGACCCGGGCGTCCACGATTCCGTCCAGTTGCATCAACGTCTGCTGCACTTCCTGGGACAGTGCAAAGATGTATCGGGCGCGCTCTTCCAGTGGTGAGGAAACGAAGCTCTCCTTGGGGAAGACGTCGCCCAGGGTGCGCAACGCCTGCCGCGGCAGGCCGGCAGCACCCAGGACCGCCATCGCTTTGGGAATTTCATCGTGCGCCACCTCGATCGACCAGCCCTTGCTCTTGGTCAGCGGGGTTTTCTGCGCATCGATGTGTTCCAACAGCAACGCGGCCTGGACCTCGTTGGCCTGCGTCTCCGTGAGATCACTGTACAGGGGACTGCGACTGCAGCCGGCGAGACTGCTCGCAGCCAACACCAGTAACAGCAGGTACGGGCGCTGCATCCGTCGTCCTCAGCTCTGCTCGCGGAACAATTGTTGAACACCCTCGGATGTGCGGTTGGCCACATTCGAGGTCATCTCGCAATGGAACAGGAACTCCTGCGCCTTCAGGGTCATCATGAGCATGTCCGACGGCCGCATTTGCCCATGGGTCATCTGAAGTGCCTTCGCCCCGAGGGATTCCGCGTGGCCGTTCAGATTTTCAAAGGCGGTCATGACCGTCCGGAAGCCTTGCGACTCGCTCCCGGATACGTGCATGGTGTGTCCCGAAGCGGGAGCCGCGGGTGTCGTATTTCCGGCCGCCGCAAACGCAGCATCGAAGTGCGCCACCTCAAAAACAGAGGCGCCGCCCGAGGCAGGTGAATGACCCACACTCGCGAGCGCGGGCGAGGTCGGCTCCAACTCGAAAGCCAGTGTGGCGATAGCGTCCATGACGCGGCCTTACTGCTTGCGACCCAGCGTCTGCAACGCCTCACCCACGCTCGTCGTCGCGGTGGAGGCATTCGTCGCCAGGAATGAGAACCTCATGGACTCGGCTGTCAGTTGGGTCACCTGCGAGGGCTGATCCTGACCTGCGTTGCTCACCTGGTCGGACAACTGAGTAATGACCTGGGCCTGCTGATTCAACGCCTGGCCCCAGGCCTTGGCCATCGCTTCGTACCAGGACTTGGTGTCGGCAGCGCTCGGACTGCCGGCCGCGCTCAGCGAAATGTTGCGCGACAGGAGCTGTGAGGACGAGGTTGCCTGGGTTGATGAGGTCTGGGTCGTCGGGTTGGTCGTACCGGTGGTCCCAGTGGGTGTCTGGGTCGGATACATTACCGAGTAGATGGTAGTCATGAGCTCTCCTTCATCAGCGTAAATTGCCGGTCGGCCTGAATTCGCCATCCGCGCGCATGGGATCTGCAAGCTTCCAGTGCTCGGTGTGGCCGTCGCGCTCGACCAGTACCTCGCCTTCCTTCACTCCGGCGAGCTTGCCGCCTTGGGGCAAAGAAGCGCCGACGTAGTAACGGGATCCGTCGGCGGTAACAACATAGGGGTCGGCACTCGCGACCACCGAAACGATCCGTGTGCCGTCAACGGCTGGATTGGCGCCTCTGCCGGCGTGATCCAGGTTGACCGCCATGACGCGCTTCAATCCCACGATTTCACGGATAGCCCGCGACTTGACGATGGCCGACAGGGATTGCGGATCACCAAGATGTCCGCTCACAGTCACTGTGCCATCCCCGTTGTATTGGGCTTCGCAGTTGATACCCGAGAGGCGCAACACCTCAGCAACGTCGTGCGCGATCGCAGCGCCGGATCGCGCTGTAGTCACGACCACCGGAACATCGTGCTCCGCAGTCCCTTGAGTGGAGTGCGCGCTGATTCCGAATGAGGCGGCGAGAACAGCGAAGACTGTTGCAATGAGTCCGCCCAGTGCAACCGTCATACTCCACCGCCGCGGCAACGGCACTTGCGTGGCCGGGACCGGCGGTGGCGCAACCACCGGGGCAGTGCTGACGATCTCCAACGCCGCGCTACCCACAGTCACAGGCACTCCGGGCCCTACAAAAATCGTGACGCCGGGAATCTGCGCCTGTCCCCCAACACCCGTGGCACCCTCAATCGTCCGCAGCAAGAATCGGTCGCCCTGCTTCTGCAGAACGCAGTGATGGGCCGCCACCCCGGCGTCTGCCAGGATCACATCGCAGTCGTCGCTCGAGCCGATCACCAGCAGGTCGGCGGTATCCAGCCGAATCACGCCCCCCTGGTGCAGTCCGGTCGTGATCCGCAGCGCCAACACATCAGATTCCATGTGGCCCCCTCATGGTTTCAATGGTGCGGTCAGCGGCGTGCTCAAGGTCGCGGCCGTCGCCGCGATGATCTGTGGCGAGATCAGGAACAGCCGCTCGGTCGTGTCATGCTTGGTAACGTCACTGCGAAACAACCGTCCCAGCAGGGGAATGCTGCCCAACAGGGGGATCTTCGAGGTCGTGCGCGTGTTCTCGCGGCGATTCAACCCACCCAGCAGCAGTCCCTGCCCCACATCGATGATCGCCTGGGTATTGACCGCGTTGCGCACGACAGAAGGCACCGCTTGGTTCAGTGTCTGGCCGTTGGTGCCCGTAGTCGGCTGGTTGGTTACCTGGATGTTGCCATCTTCGATGGTGACCAGCAGCCGGATGCGCTGCCGACCGTTGTCCACGATGATGTGGGGCGTCACTCGCAACACCGTCCCCGCCATGACACCGAAGAGATCCTCGTCGAACGCACCTGAAACGGGTACATACACCGACTGCGTGCTCTCGATCACCGCCTCAGCGTCGTTCAGAGTCACGACCTGGGGCCGCTGTACGATGTTGGTCACGCCCTCCTGCTCGAGGGCGTTGATCCGCGCCGTAAACGTCGAAGCATCGGTAATGATGCTGTTCACCTGCAGACCGGCGAGATTCAGCATGCCATCCACTGGATGTATGCCGCCCCCGAAAGCCGCTCCCGTATTGCCGTGCTGATAAGTCCAGTCGATGCCCAACTGCCGGATGCGGGTCTTGTCGATGTCGATGACGGTGGCGTCGAGTTGAATTATCTGGCTCTCGACATCCAGCTTGCGCACCAGCTCCTCGTAAGCCGCCAGTCGCTCGGGCGTATCCCGAATGATCAGTGCGTTTCGATAGGGATCGGCGACGATCCGCGGTGTCTCACCGCCCTCAACGGCGGCGCGGAACGCGGGCCTCGATGCCGGGGCCGGCTGCGAGGAGTCGTCAGACTCCATGGCAGAACCGTAGCCGCCACCCTGGCCAGCGGCACTGAGTCGATTACCCAAGGCTGCGAGACCTTTTCCCCGCAGTCCCGACACCGCCGGCGGCAGCACAGTAGTGCTGCCCGTATCAGCCTCTCCCAACAGCTGATTGAGAATCGTGGCGACGCCCGGGACCACAGTCCGTTGATTGCCAACTGTGAAGGTAGTGTCGGCCGCCCATGCATACTTCAGTGAAATGAATCGCAAGGTCATGCGAGGGGTGGCGGCAGCTGCAGCGCGCGGGCGACGCAGTGCGGAGCTCAGTTGCGCCAGTTGATCCAGGAACCGCGGTGTTCCCCTTGCGGTAACGACACCGGTGGCAGCTTTGATCTGCAGTGTATCGTTGGCGTCCGGCAAACCGAACCCGACGGTCGCTTCGCGAAACGCGTCCACGCGCGCCGGGTCGATCTCGAAATAGCGGCTCGACAGCTCGCGCGTCTTATAGATGAAGGCGACACTGCCATCGTAATAGGCAATCAGCCCGTTGGAGTCTGCGATGCTCTTGAACACCGCAGCGGCCATTCCCGAGCGCGGTCCGTTGAGAGTGCCGGACTCCTCCTGCACAGCCGGACTCAACGTGACGGCCATTCCCAGGTCGTCAAAGAAGCGCTGCAGAAAACCCTTCAGCGTCTCACCCTGCAAGTCGTAGGAAACCTTCTCAACGGAGAAGGGAATCGGGGCAGCCAGCGCCGGCACTGCAAGCAGCGACAGCAGGGCGCCGAGCAGCGGCCGTCTACCCACGCACCTGTCCAACCGGTATGACGGGCACGTCACCGCTCAATTCCTGAAATGACAGTACTGGCAATTCGAAATACTCCGCCTCGGTGATCTTCCGCAGATGTCGGCGCACATCCATGGAACACAACATCACCACCCGTTCAAACGCAGCACCGATCTCATTGCGGATGGCCCCAATCTCCCCGCTGACCCGCTGCAACAGCTGCGGATCGACGGGCACCTGTCCGGGCTGACCGGCGGCACGCACCGCCTGGCGCAAGGTATCTTCCAGCTCCGGATGCGCAATCAACGCACTGATCGACCGGTCCGAACCGACATACCGCTGCGTAATGTGGCGGCGTAACGCGACCCGCACGAATTCAGTAGCCAACACAACGTCCCGTTCCCGGGCACAGACGTCGGTGATGGCCTCGAAGATGTCCCGCAACTGACGGATGGGGATTCCCTCCTCCAACAGGCGCCGCAGGACCTCGGACACGCGTTGCGGAGCCGCTGCCCGCAGCATCTCTTTCACCAGGTCCGGATAGTCCCGCGACCAGCGCGTCAGCAGGTTGGAGGTTTCCTGAATTCCCGCGAACTGCGCGAGCTGGCGCCGCAGGGAACGCCCCAGTACCTGCGAAAGGCGGCTGTCCGCCGCACCCGCCGGCAACTCGCCTTCCCCGATCGCGACGCCAAAGCTCGTGAGTCGAAAGGAATTGCCTGTAAGCCGGTGATTCACCCGCACCACCGGGTTTGCGATCGGCGCCCCAAACTCCTCGCGCACCGCATCGACGGCCGCGATGGCAACAGTCCCGAGACTGTCAGACTGGAGTTCGGGCGCGATCTCCAGGACCAACTCCGGCAGAGGTTCCAGATCCCGACCGTTTGAAGTGACAACCGGCCCGGGCGCGGCGGGCAACGAAACTCCGGCCCGGGTGAGCAAGCTGCGCACCGACACCGAATCGTGCCGGCGTGCCCACAGGGCCGCGCCGGTCATCGCCACCCCGAAAGCGAGAAATACCGGCCACGGGAATCCGGGAACGAGCGCAAGCAGGAAAGCCAGCACGCCACCCGTCATCACGACGCGCGGATACCGCCGCAGCTCACGGGCAATCGACCCGCCCAGGTGCTCATCGAGATCCTCACCCGCCGTGCGGGTCACAATCAGCCCCGCCGCGATCGCGGATAACAACGCCGGAATCTGGCCCACCAGGCCGTCGCCGATCGTGAGAATACTGTAGGTCTGGACGGCATCACCCAGCGGCAGGCCCCTCTGCAACACGCCGATAGTCAGGCCGCCGAGTATGTTGATGATGATGATGACGATGCCGGCGATCGAATCGCCCTTGACGAACTTCATGGCACCGTCCAACGCGCCATGCAGCTGACTTTCCACCTCGATGTGGCGGCGTCGCCGGCGCGCCTCGTCCTTGTCCACCAGGCCGGAGCGCAGGTCCGAATCAATAGAGAGCTGCTTGCCGGGCATGGCATCGAGCGTGAAGCGGGCGGCGACCTCGGCTACCCGCTCCGCGCCCTTGGCGATCACGATGAACTGCACGACGGTGATAATCAGGAAGACGACGATACCCACCACCAGGTTGCCACCCACCACCAGTTGCCCGAAGGTCTCGATGATGTGGCCCGCGTCGGCATCCAGAAGAATCAGGCGCGTGATCGCGATGGACAGCGACAGCCTGAACAACGTGGTCAACAACAGAACGCTGGGAAAGCTCGCGAACGCGGTGGGACCGGGAATGTGAATGGCCAACAACAGCAGGCCGACTCCGAACAACACGTTGGCGGCCACGAGGATATCGATGACGACCAGCGGGATGGGCAGGATCATCAGCGCGACAATGGCCATCACGCCGGCTGCGAGCAGAAGGTCGCTGGCGCTGCGCGGCGCGCGCAGCATCGGCAATCCAATCCTCCATGCACCGATCCCGATCCCCTTCACTACATATCTCCCCAATCTAGGGTTGACCGTAACATTCCGCTCGCGCGACGCGCACCTAGTAATAACCCCAGGCGGCCTAAGGTCTCACCTCTTCCGGCGCCGTATCCTCGGCCTCCAGCGACTCATCCGTAAACTCGGCCACGGCGCTGATCCCGGCTGCTGTGACACCGACCACGAGAAATCTCGAGCCAACTTTAACCAGCGCCAACCGCTCGCGCGGTCCGAGCGCAATCACGTGGCGCAACTGCATTGGCCCCGTGCTCCTGCCGATGCTTCCCTTCCAGCGCCTCAGGAACACCGCCGCGGCCGCTGCCGCCCCCAACACGAGCACGAGTGACACAACCGTTGGATATAACGCACCCGTCTCACCCGCGTCCATCGTGTTGCCTCCGCGAAACACTGTTCATCTGTTCACCCCTCACGCGTACGCGCCGTACAGTAGGATAGCAATGTTGGTAACACAGAACCCGAAACGAGTGTGAACACTTTCGACCAGGCCCTGCAGGCAGTTTGCGACAGCCTGCCCACACCATGCGCGGTGTTCGACCGCGCGAGCGATGGACTGCTGCTGGCCAACCCGGCATTCCGGCGCGAGTTCGGCGAGCTGCCCAACTCGCGGGCGGAGTTTGAGCAGCTGTTTGAGCCCGTGTGCCTCGCCCCGGCGCTCCTCGCCGCCGACGTGTCGCCGCTGGAGGACATCCCGGAAGCTCAGCGGTTGGAGGTATTCTGTCCCCGCAGCAGCCGTTGGTACGCCTTCCAGTGGTCGGTGTTGAGGAATCATCAGGAGGGTCGCTGGACACTGTTGAGTGCCCAGAACCTCACAGAACGCATGGAGACCTCGAGACAACAACGGGCCCTGCAGGAGCAGTTGCTGAGCAGCTCGCGAGCCATGTCGGTGGGCGAGATGACCACGACGCTGGCCCACGAAATCAACCAGCCGCTGGCCACTATCGTGAACTGCCTGTCTGCAGCACGCACGATGCTGGCGCGCGGTGGCGAGAACCCCCAGCCATTGCGCCAGGCGTTGGATCTCGCGCTCGAACAGGCGGAGCAGGCAGGCGCGGTGGTGGCCCGGATCAGGGAGTTTGTGAGAACGCGCGAGCCACGGCGCGAGGTGCTGGCCCTGCCGTCACTGATTGATCATGTAGTCCAGTTGCAACAGGTTGATGCTCAGAAACACCGCGCCCGCATCATCGTCGAGCTCGTGCCGGATCTGCCGGCGGTACTCGTCGATCGCATCATGATCGAGCAGGTGTTGACCAACCTGGTGAGGAACGGTGTCGAAGCGATGCGCACGACGCGCCCTGCACAACGCGCTCTTACCATAAGCGCGCGGCGAGAGGCGGAATGCAGGGTCGTCGTGCGGGTCGTCGACCAGGGGCCGGGTGTTCCGGCCTGCGATGAGGCGCAGCTGTTCACACCCTTTTTCACCACCAAGCCGCAAGGGATGGGAATCGGGCTCGCCATCTGCCGCTCCATTGTTGAATTCCACGGCGGCCAGCTGTACTTCGAGCGCGCTGAGTCAGGTGGGTCCGTGTTTGCGTTCACCCTCCCGCAGGCAGACGCGGCATGACGCAGTCGGTGCCAGCAGACGGACCGGCGGCACCCATCGCATACCTCGTCGATGACAACGAGCCATTTCGGCGCTCGACATCGCTGCTGCTGGAGACGGCTTTCATTGACGTGCGCGGCTTCGATTCCGGTGCCGCACTGCTGGCGCAACTGGAGCGCGAGCCGGCACCCCGAGCGGGCGCCTGTGTCGTGAGCGACATCCGCATGCCGCAGATGAGCGGGCTGGTTTTGATGGAGGAGCTGCGGCGGCGCGAGCAGTCCCTGCGAGTGATCTTTGTGACCGCGCACGCCGATGTTCCCCTGGCCGTGGAAGCGATGCGCCGCGGCGCGGTCGACTTCATCGAGAAGCCCTTTGAGGCACGCCTGCTGATCCAGGCCATCCGGCTCGCTTCTGTCGAGGAGCCTCCACAACAGTCCCGTGACACGGGCTCAGTCACGGAGCCCGACTCCCGGCTGTCGGTTCTGACCCGCCGCGAGCGCCAGGTCATCGAGTTGGTGGTGGCGGGCAAGTTCAACAAGAGCATTGCCGACATTCTCGGCATCAGCACCAAGACCGTGGAGCTGCATCGAGCCAGTCTCATGTCCAAACTCGGGGTCCGCAACCTTCCGGACCTCGTCAAAGTGTACCTTGGCTACCGCTAACGAGACGCTGTTCTTCGAGTACACGGAACAACAGGCACTGAGCCGGCGCCTGCGCCGGCTGGCGCCGGATGCGGCCCGCGCGCTGCGCGATCTGTTTCAGAACCGGGAATTCCTCACTCTCGACGGCACTCCTCAGACCACGTGGCGCTTCGGTCCTGCCGGCAGCCTGTCGCCACCCGCAGCCATTCTCGACGGGGTACACGAGAAGCTGTCGCTGATCATTACCAACGATGGCTGGTGCGAGCGGCTCGGGGAACGCGAATGGTGGGACTTCACGGGTGAATCACGCCTGCTCGCGTGGGCGCTGGCGCACAGCGGATTGTTGGAAGGCCTGGGACGGATATTGCGCGAGCCGCTCATGCCGAGCGCACTGATAGACGGCATTCCGTCGGAATCCGACGCGAACGAGGCATTGGAATTTTCCGCCACCACGGCCGATGGTCACAAAACCACGGGCTGTGTGAGTTTGTCGCCGGCCATGGTTGCACGACTCGCCTCCTTTCCGGGATGGCAGCGGTCCGCACCGACTATCGCCCCGTGGCTCCAATTACGCGGGCCACTACGCGTTGAGCTGCGAGGCATCTCATTTCCGCTCGGCGTGTTGCGTGCATCCGAGATGGGCGATGTGCTCATTCTCGGTGATCGCACGGGCTGTTGGCGAAATCTGCAGGTGTCGCTGGTGGGTGCACGCGGTAGCACGCGATTGCGGACCTGGAGCGCGACTTACGACGGGACACGCCTCATTGCGACCCCGGCACCCACGAATTCCACCCTGGAGTTGATCATGTCAGATCCCAATGCAGCCGGCGCGGCGGACCACATTCCGGTCAGCCTGGACTTCGACCTGGGCAACCTGGCCCTGCCGCTCGGGGAGCTGGCCTCCTTGAAGCCCGGCTATGTGTTCGAGCTGCCCAACAGCCTGGACACGGTGCGTGTGGTGATCAGGGCCAATGGCACACGCGTGGGTCACGGAGAATTGGTGGCGGTGGGAGACGTGCTCGGCGTGCAACTGCTCGCGCTCGAGACTGATGGACTTCGGTAGTCTCAGTCCCGGGGTCATCCTGGTCACAGTCGTCGGCCTCGCGCTGGCGCCGTTCGTGGCCGTGATGGTGACCTCCTTTACCAAGATCGTGGTGGTGTTGAGTCTCCTGCGCAATGCGCTCGGCCTGCAGCAGGTGCCCCCCAACGTGGTGATCAACGGGATGGCCATCATCCTGTCGATCTACATCATGTACCCGGTGCTGCTGGACAGCTACAGCAGCATCGAACAACACACCGCCACTGCACCGCAGAAGGCCGTCGATGCACGCCAGTTGATCGAGCTCGTTTCAACGGGAAAGGAGCCGCTACGCGCCTTCCTCGTGAAACACTCGAGCGACGGCGAACGAGCATTCTTCCTTCACACGGCGCGGCAACTGCTGCCCAAGGAGCCCGCACAGATCGGGCCGGACGACTATATGGTCGTGGTCCCGGCCTTCACCGTGACCGAGCTCACGGCCGCCTTCCAGATCGGGTTTCTCATCTTCCTCCCCTTCCTGGTCATCGACCTGATCGTGGCCAATATCCTGCTGGCCCTCGGCATGATGATGTTGTCACCCACCACGGTGTCGCTGCCTTTCAAGCTCATGTTGTTTGTGTTCCTGGACGGCTGGGCGAAGCTCGTCCACGGCCTCATTCTGACCTATCGGTAGTCACCGGGCATGCACGCACAGATTGTCCAACTCATCCGCGAAGCCCTGTGGCTGGTGCTGGCGCTGTCGGCGCCACCCATCGTGGCCGCCTCGATCGTGGGCCTGTTGGTAGCCTTTCTGCAGGCGGCTACGCAACTACAGGAGCAGACCACCGCCTACGCGTTGAAATTCATCAGCGTCTGCCTCGCCCTGCTGTTGAGCGGCGCGCTCATCGGCTCCAGCCTGTATCACTTTGCGGACCGGTTGTTCCTGGGCTTCCCCCTGATGACCCGGCAGTGAACGCGTTCGATCACCTGGGCGCGACCGCGGGTGCGATCGCGCTGACCCTGCCCCGCATCGTGGCCGCATTTCTCATGTTGCCGCTGCTGACCAGCCAGAACATGCCTTCCATGGCCCGCAACAGCTTCTTTGTCAGCCTCGCCATTCTCATCTACCCGGTCGCCGGCGCCACCGCCGTGCAACCCGTCAACGGCCTGCAGGTGCTGTGGCCGTTGCTCGTGGTGAAGGAGCTGTTCATCGGCACCCTGTTTGGATTCCTGTTCTCATCGGTATTCTGGGCGGTGAGCGCGGCGGGCAACCTGATTGATACCAAGGTCGGCAGCAACTTCGCGGCCACCGTCGACCCCCTGCAGGGTCACGAGACCTCCCTGACCGGACAACTCCTCACCCAGCTGTCCGGGTGGCTGTTCATGACGACCGGCGCTTTCACGCTGTTCCTGGGACTGCTGATGAAGAGCTACGTGTTGTGGCCCATTACGAGTCTGCTGCCTCACGCGGCCCGCCTGGGCGAAACTCTGATCATCGACGACTTCGCCGCGCTGCTCACCCTGGCACTGCTGCTGTCCGCGCCGGCGCTGGTCGTGCTGTCCCTCCTGGACCTGTCGCTCGGGCTGGTGAACCGCTACGCCCAGCAGTTGAATGTGTTCTCGCTGACCTTGCCGTTGAAAGCCTGGGTGGCCACCTGGATCGTGCTGCTTTCATTGGGCACCTTCGTGGAAGTCATCACCCGCCACCTGCTCAGCAACCGCGGCTTGCTCAACGTCCTGCGGCCCTTGTTGTAATCACCGCCTGCGGCCCTTGTTGTCATCACCGCCTTCGGCGGTAGGCCTCGGCCCAGCGCAACAGCTCGGCCACGGCCTGGAAAAACTCCGCCTTGACGTATTCATCGAGTCCCACCGCTTCGTGCAGTCCCCGCGCCAGCTCGACGTTGCGCATGATCGGCACCCCGGCCTCCTCAGCCGCCTCCCGAATCAACTGCGCCGTATAGTCCTCGCCTTTCGCAGTGACCACCGGCAACTCGGTGGTTCCCGGCTCATACAGTATGGCGATGGCAATGTGCTCCGGATTGACCACCACGGCATTCGACCGGCGGACCGCCTCCAACATGTTCTGTTGCGCCCACTCCTGGTGGAGCTGCCGGCGCCGGCCCTTGACGAAGGGATCCCCCTCGGTGTCGCGTAGCTCGCGGCGGATATCCCGCCGGCTCATCCGCAGCCGCTTGGTAAATACAAACCGCTGATACGCGGCATCCACCGCTGCAATCAACGCGAAGACAGCGATTGTCCAGACACCGACCCACAGGAAAGCATCCCAATGAGCCGTGGCGATGGCGTGTGCGTCGCCGTACGGCAGACGCAATATCTCCGGCAGGACCCGCAACAGCACGAGCACGAATATCGCGATCAGGGCAGCCGTCTTCAGCACGGACTTCAGCACCTCGACCCAATTTTCCTGGCTGAACAGGCGCTGCAGACCCTCGACGGGATTCAAGCGCTCGCTGCGCGGCAGGACCCGCTTCGGCACAAACAAGCCGCCCACCTGGAGAAACTCACTCAGCAGCCCCACCGATGAGGCGGCCAGCAGCAGCGGCAGCAGGACGATCAGCATCGTCCGGACCGCTTCCATGAGAAGCGCGGACGGCGGCTCGGCGCCCGGCTGACTGACCGCCTGCAGACTATGTTGCATCAGAGTACTGATCTGCCGGGATACGAGGGGGAAGGCCAGCCATGCCATCACGAGCCAACATAACACCAGCAGCGTGCTGGTAACCTCCCTGCTCTTGGGAACATCCCCGTCGCGCCGGGCGTCCTGCAGGCGCTTCTGCGTCGGCTTCTCGGTCTGCTCAGCGCCCTGCTCCTTTGCCATGAATCAGTATAGCCAGAGCCGTATTTTTTCCGACCCAAGGGTTTTCCCTAACTGACTGTCAGCGCGCGCCGACGCTATGATCCTTCCGATGAAGGTCGCCCCGGATCTATCGGGTGTCGCCGCGCTCGATACCTGGTTGCGCGCGGCTGACACTGGCCAAGCCCTCTCGGCCAATAGTCTCGCCGCCGGCGCAAACCTCGTCCCGACAACGTTGTCAGCGTCGTCGGCACCGCGCGACCCGGCGGAAGATCTGTTGGTTCTGGATGTTCGCGGGACCACTGCATCCGACGTCGACCACCCCGGAGCGGGGGCATCGGCCCAGGATTGGGCGGATCACATCTTCAGTCCCCTGCGTTAACCCCGTGCCCGACGACTCACAACTCGCCCGGCCGTGGCGCGAGTCCGCGCAGCGGTTGGGTGCCTTCCTCGGGGTCAACGACGACGAGGAGCGCAGCCTCGCAGTCCTCAACCTGCTGTGCCATCGATTCGGTGACCACGGCTACCCCGGATTTTTGAAACTGTTGCTCATGATCGGCGACGGACCCGACTCTGTCGCAAAACAGCGCCTTGCCGATGCAGTCGCGTTGGGACTTCGACGTGGAAACGTTCCGAGTGGTGTACTCACATCGTGGGGTGCGACGCGTTTCTGGGCGTCCCAACAGTCGCTGCATGCTGGAATGCTGCCCGGCAACTCCATGGGGGTAGCACCCCGCAGACAGCTGGATCCGCTCGCGTATCTGACGGTCTGGTTCTGCCAACGCACGCATCGTCCCTACTTGTCAGAATCCACATACCGAACGTGTGTTGTTACGCTCGTGGAGCTGTTCAACCACAGCCGCGCGGCGCGGCAGTTGTATCCACTGAAGATTGCAGCCGACCTGTCCGGCATTGAAGGCGCATTTACCCGGCAGACCCGGCAGCGGCTGGGGGCCCTGGCCGAATCATGGCAACGGGGTCAACCGGTACAGAGCGTTGCCTCTGCGGCCGCCGAAGTCCCGGCGCACTCGGGAGAACCCTAGCTAGGGTTCGCACGGGCTGATTTAACCCTTCGCAAGGCGGATGCTCGCCCTTGTCCGACCGGGCGTTTACAGGAGGAAAAACGATGTCGTTCCACGTCAACATCAACACAATGCCGCTGCCGATCGATCTGACGGTGTCGCTCGCGAACCCTTCGTCGGCGCTCCTGACCCCGGGTCGGCAGGCGGTGACGCAGACAGCCGTCACGGCCTTCAAAAATTCCCTCACCCAGATGGGAATTACCGGCCAGAACCGCGACACCGCGGTCAACACATTCACCGCCACCTTCACTCACACCAGCGGTCTGCCGAGCGGGGACTCACCGGCCACGCAATCGGTGCTCGATTCCGGCTTCCGCAACGGCAACCTGGCTCCGACCTCGCAGAACCTCAGCGACTCGATCACCAAGATGACCATTGCGCTGGGAGCCAAGGGGCAGCAGCAGGCCGGTGGGAGCAGCGGCGGGGGCGACGGTGAGAGCTGGCTGGAGGCCATTGCGAGGGCCATGGGCCAGGCCCTGGGCACGATGGCGCAGAATCTCGTCAACGAGAGCAACCAGTTGAGCAGCCTGTCCGGGGACAGCAGCTCCAGCGGCGCACAGCAGTTCCAGACGGTCATGGCCCAATTCCAGGCCCACTCGCAGCTGTTTGGAATGCTCTCGGATGCGTTCTCGAACGCCATCAAGTCGATCGGCCAGGGCATGCAGACCATGGGCAGCAAGACCTGAAGAAGCCACCCGAATCCACAAAGGGCCACGGAAGTGGCCTTTTTTGTGGCTCACCCGTTTTCAATGTGCCATTGCACCGCGCGCTGAATGAGCTCCGTGCCGTTGCGCAAATCCAGCTTCGCGCGGATGTGCTCGCGATGTGAGTCGATTGTGTGCACGCTGACATTCAGCTCGTGCGCAATTTCACGGGTGCTCTTGCCGCGACCCACCAGCTGAAAGATCTGCAGCTCGCGATCGGTGAGCGCTTCGGTGCCACCCTGAGCGGCTTTGCTGCCGATGGCCTGCGCAATGAGGCGCTGTGCCATCGCGGAGCTCAGATAGCGCTCGCCACGCAACACGGTACGCAGCGCTTCGACGACCTTGCCCTGCAACTCCTGCTTGTTGATGT
This sequence comes from Gammaproteobacteria bacterium, assembly GCA_034668025.1. Taxonomy (GTDB): domain Bacteria; phylum Pseudomonadota; class Gammaproteobacteria; order Steroidobacterales; family Steroidobacteraceae; genus 13-2-20CM-66-19. The sequence goes on from JAXDQF010000342.1 coordinate 17,738, forward strand.
AGCCCAGCGCGCCGGCGCGCAGGGCCCGCTCTGCAAACAGCGATTCGTCATAGGCGCTGACCACCAGCATGCGGGTGTGCACGCCGGCGGCCACGATTCGCTTGATCAGGTCGATCCCGTGTCCATCCCGCAAGGCAATATCCACGATGACCAGCGAGGGGCGCTTGGTCACAACCAGCTCCAACGCCGACTCGATGTCATCGGCCTCGCCGCATACCTCCATGTCAGGTTGCGCGGAGATCCGGGCTGAGAGCCCTTCGCGCACGAGGGGGTGATCGTCGACGATCGCGATACTGACGCGCCCGGGTCCCACCGCTCTGGGTTCCATGCTCAACTCAGCTGTCCTTCCGGCCGCAGCACCGAGCACACGATACAGGTGCCACCATCCGGCCGGGGGTCGATGGCAAAATTGCCGCCGATCATGGCGCACCGATGCTCCATCAGCCGCAGACCCACACCCTTGCCACTGTTGGTCGCTGCCTGCAGTCCGATTCCGGTGTCCTGCACTTCCAGCACCAGCCGGCCGTCGACCTGCTCGAGACGAATCCAGATGGCGCTCGCTTTGGCATGGCGGGTGGCATTGCTGACCGCTTCCTGTGCGATGCGGTACAGATGCGTCGACTCATTGTCGTTATCGAGCTCAACCGGCGACGGACACTCAAACCCGCAGGGAATGCCATGGATTTCCGTGGTCTGACGGGCGAGCTCCGCAAGCGCCGTCATCAGCCCTTCCCGATCGATGGGAACCGGGACCATGCCCCGGGCGAGTGAGCGGACCCGCTGATTGCACAGCTCGATGCCCCTGGCCACCCGGCCCGCCACCTGGCTGGCCGTGGCGGCATTGTTGCGGCTCAGGGATTCCGCAAGACTGGCTGCCAGCAGCCCGAGTCCGGTGAGCTCCTGTTGAGTGCCGTCGTGCAGCTCCTGGCCTATGCGGCGTTGCTCGAGCATCGCAACGTCGATGATCTCTTTCTGCAGCGCCTTGTGCTCGGTCATGTCGCGGGCAACGCCCACGAACAGGTCGCGGCCCTCGACCGAATTCACACTGAGCTGGATGGGAAAGATGCTGCCGTCCTTGCGCCGGCCCGAGATCTCGTGGCTGCGGCCGATGAGACGCGAGGCATAGGAACGCGTCGCCGTGGCTTTGTAACCGTAACGGCCAACCCGCTCCTGGGGGGGAATCAGCATGGTGACATTCTCGCCGATGACTTCGCTTGCTGCGTATCCGAAGATGCGTTCGGCAGCGCGGTTGAATGTGGCAATCCGTCCCAGGATATCGATGGTCACAACCGCATCCGCCGTCGCATCCAGAATCGCCCGAATCTGCTCTTCGCTGTGTTGCAGCTCGGCGGCGCGTTCGGCCACCCTCTGCTCCAGCCGTGCATTCAACATGCGAGTCTCATCCTCCGCGCGCCGGCGTGCCGTGATGTCGCGCTCCGTCGCGGCCAGCGACTCGGGATTTCCGGCAGCATCAAACAGCAAGGCAAGCGTCGCGGAAACATCCACCATCCGACCCTCGCGGGTGCGGCGTTGAGTATCAAAGGCCGGCATCGCTTCGCCGCGAGCCACACGCCGCATGACTTCCAGGGTGGAGTCGAGCCGGTCGCCGGTCATCAGGTCACGCACGTTGAGCTTCAAGGCCTCGCCCTGCGTGTACCCGTAGAGTCGCTGCGCTCCCCGGTTCCAGGCAACGATGCGTCCGCCAAAGTCCATCACAACGATTGCGTCCGAGGAATCTCGCAACATCGCTGCGAAGCGCCGTAACTGCGCATCGGATTCGATCTGCCGGGTGATGTCCACGAAAGTGACCACAACCCCGCCCACGCTTGCCCCCTCCGCCCGGTAGACCTGTACGCGACGCAGGTAGCATTTGTGGTGATGAGTCCGGACGTTCTTCTCGATCGGGGTGCGGGTCTCAATGGTGAGCTGGGCATCAATAGCCAGTTGCTCATCGAATCCCCGCGCCACGGCGGTCCAGGGCCGGCCCAGGTCGCTGTCACAAAGGCTCAGCAGCAAGGCGGCCGGGGCTGTGAACCTCTCGATCCGCAGCTCCGCGTCCAGGAACAGGACGGCGATGTTGGTCGCGCTCAGCAGATCGCTCCTGTTGTGCCGCCCTCCTTCGAGCTCGGCCACCTTGGCCGCCAGCTGACTGTTGATGGCCGTCAGCTCCTCGTTCAGCGACAACAGCGTCTCGCGCGAGGTCACCAGGTCTTCGTGCGCGGACTGGAATTCCTCTTCCGTGGGAATGGAGCCGGCGCGGCGGCGCGCCATCCCGCCCGGCCACGAGAATGATTCGTGCACGTTGTGCGCCGCTTCAACCGAGCCCGCGAGCACACCCAGCGGAATGGGCTGGTGCGCCTCACCGAGGCGCCGGTAGATATAGCCCTCCACGTCCACAGGCTGGAACAGGTCAACCGAGGGAGTGAACGCCTCATCGGGTCCCAGCAGCAGGTGACCGCCCTCATTTAGTGCAAAATGCAACAGGGAATACAGCTTCGTCCGGCTTTCCGGCGCCAGCCGTGTGAAGGCATTGTGACAGCTGACGAAGTCCAACCGGGACAGGGGTGGATCATTCTCGAGATCGTGTCTGGCAAACACGACACAATCACGCAGTGCGGCACTCACGTGGTAGCGGTTGGTCCCGTGGCGTTGCACGAAGTGCTGCAGCCGCGTTGCGGACACGCCCTCCAGATCCGACTCGGAGTACACTCCCGCGCGGGCCACCTTGATGGAGTTGGCCTCCGTGTCCGTTGCAAAGATCCTGACATTCGGCTGCCGGCCGCAGCTGTGGAAGTGCTCGACCAGCAGCATGGCAATGGAGTAGGCCTGCTCGCCGGTGCCGCAGCCGGGTATCCAGATGCGCACCGGATGCTCGCCCAGGGCGCGGTCCAGCAGGTCCTCCATAACCCATGCTTTGAGCGCGGCAAAGGCCTCTGCGGGGCGAAAAAAGGCACTGCAACACATTGGCAGGACCTTGTGCGATGCAGTAGCCACGGCAAGTTCCTTTATTTCTGCGCACTGCGACCGGTCCGAAACCGCCGGCTGCGGGCATGATTGGTGTGGGTTTCGGCGCCCGAAGGCTGTCAGGGTGACACACGCGGTGCGCGCGCGGCAACGTCTGGAGAACTGTCGCGGCGCAGCTAGTGAAATTCACCAGAGTGCATTGGCAACCGGCGCGATTCCTCAGGCGGGGCCAGCGGACAATGATGGCTCCCGGACCGTCGGCTCAAACAGTCAACCAGCATTCGAACAACTATTGAAGAATACCGACATGAGCGAAGCGTACCAGTACAACGATGGCTGCAGGCTGCTGATCTTCCGCTACGCCGATGAAGAATGTCAGGCGCTGACGGCCCACTACGCCGGTATCCGGTTCAACCAGGTGCGTTTGACCTTTCTGCCGCAAAGCGCCCTGCAGGACGTGCCGGACCGGGAAGAGATCGAAATGACATTCAACATTTCGGGAATGCCCTTCGACCTGACCCGCCATGGCTTCGCGCACCCCAGCTGGTGGCCTATGGTACCGCCGTCCGGAATAACACATCGCTGCAGCACCGAAGGGTTCGGGCGGGCGTGGCGCAACATCCGCACCCGCACCGGCTTTCGCCTCCAGGGCGCGCAATATGTCGATGGGATGACAAAGCTGACATTGGCCCTGCGCCCGATCTTCCACGCGCGGCGTTTTGTGAGCGGCGTCACACCCCTCCCCAGCCGCTGGTGAGAGGGGAGCCGAAGCGGAAGCTTCAGAACCGCACGCCCCCCTGCAGCTTCAGCGTCCGTGGCGTGCCCAAAATATTGCCGACCTGGTTGAAGGTAACCGGGTTGGCCGGCGGGACACCCGAGGTCCCGAAGTTAACATTGTAATCCGAGTAATTGGTGTTGTTGAAAACGTTCAGCAGGTCCAGCCGAACGTACACGGACACCGCATCGTGGACGGCAAAATCCTTGCTCACCTGCACATCCAGATCCCGGTACCCCAGGAAGTCCGGCGGTCGGGCGGCAACAGGGGTGCACTTGCTGCCGGTGGGGAATACCTGGCCGTCCGGCAGGTAGCATGCCCCGACGTTGTCCGGAATCGGTGTCGCTATGACCCACTTCGCGCCCAGCGTCGTATGCCACGGACCGCGTAGTGTGCCCGAGGTTACGAAGCGGTGCTTCGCCGCGGCATTCGAGGCGATGAAGGGATACTGCGCAATGGTTTCTTCGTCGAGCGAGTAGTGTTCGTGGATATCGCGGTTCTGCTTGGCGTCCGTAAACGTGTAGGCGAACGTCACTCCCCAACGGGACTCCTCCGTAAAGGGCTTCTCAATCGAGAGTAACAGCTGCGTGGTGCGCGTCTCGATGCCGTTGTTACCGAGAATGAGGCTGCCGAATCCCGGAATGGGATTGTTGTTCGGCGCATTGCCATTCTGCCAGAACGATCCGTCCGGCAACCTGTTGCCCGGCGTAAACGCAAACCCGTCGTGGCTGAGGATCCGGGCCGCGGTGATGCTCGTGTTCCAATCACCGATCCGGTTGCGCATGCCGATGCTGAACTGATCGGAGTACGGCACCTTCAGACTGTTGTTCAGCGCATCCACCTCCTGGCCGGCATTGCTGGCAACGACCAGCGACTGCAGGTTCGACAAGCCGTTCAAATAGCGCGGGTCGAAGGCAATACAGGTGGGCGACGGCGTGCACGGCCGCTCAGGCACGTTGAAGAAGATGTTGTATTGCGGTAATGAAGACTTGGTCTGCTCGAGCTGCAGGTAGGTAAACAGATCCCGGTCGTAGGAACGTCCGGCGCCCCCGAAGACCACGTGCTTCTGGTCGCCGTTGATGTCGTACGACACACCGAACCTCGGGGCAATCTCGTTGGTGGGTGCAGACCGGTTGTGTCCGTTGCTGATGTAGTCGTTGATGTTGATACCGCCCTTGGCGAGTGTCTGTGCGTAGGTCTGACCTGGCGGGCCGAAAGGATCCTGGGAGTTGATTGCCGCCACGACGTCAGCCGGGGTCGCGCGATCCAGGTAGGCCGGGGTCTTCTCATAGTCCCAGCGCACGCCCAGGTTGAAAGTCAGTTTCTCGGTCGGCGCCCAGTCATCCTGCAGGTAAATACCGAACTGGGTGTTGTCCGAGCGCGCAATCGGGCTCTGTCCGGGCACTTCCTTGGTGAAGAACGCTTTGTAGGGAATATCCGCACTGCCGGTAGGATTTACGTCGTAGAAGAACTGCGGGTTGATATCGGCCGCATCCTGGGCAGTCAGGATGATGCGTTTGAGCTTGAAGCCGGTCTTGACGGTGTGCTCACCCAGCCAATGCAGGCCATTCAGCGTGAAATCGTCCTGAATCCCGGGGCCGCGCTGGCCGTCGAACTGATTCGCGCGCGGATCCGCCGGGCCGACGCCGAGTATCAACTGGTCCTGTGACGGCTGATAAGTGTATTGCAAGCCATTACCGAACGTGGTTGCGGCGGGCTGATAGTAGGCGTCCTCGTAGGTAAACAGCAGCTCGTTGAAAAACCAGTCTTCCGTATGCTGCCAGCGGACGTCGATCCGCGTGTCATTGTTCAACACCGCCACATTCGCAGAGGCGGCCAATCCGACCCCGACGTGGGTCGACTGGGTCTCCCGCCGCACCTTGCCAGCCAGTACAAACCGGTCTTTCTCGGTGGGCGCCCAGTCCAGCTTGCCGAAATACAGGTCCTCCTTGAAGGGCAGCGATGCCGGCCCAAACTGTGCGGCCACTTCCGCCGGCAGAAACGGCGCGCCGTCATTATTGCCGGGAGTCACCGAAATAGGCGTAATCAACCGCTTGCCTTCGTACGTCACGAAGAAATGCAACAGGTCCTGCATGATCGGACCTCCGAAGGCTGCGCCAAATTCCTTGTCATTGGTCGCGGCCTCGCTGCCCGCATCCGCTTCGGCGGGCGTCTCGGCGCGGAAATTGTGACCGGTGAAGGTACCGAATGCCTCACCATGAAACTCGTTGGTGCCCGACTTGGTGTCCGCCGTCACTGCAGCACTCGTAATCTGGTCAAACTCGGCCTTGTAGTTCGAAGTGATCACCTTGTACTCGCCGATCGCGAGTTGCGGGAAGGGATTTCCCTGGGAGGCGAAGTTGCCGGAAACACCGCCCTCCTTCACGTAGTTCTTCTGTCCTACACCATCGATGAACACGTTGACGCCACTCGCGTTTTGCGCGCCGCCGACCAACGAAGTATTGCCCTTGTTGTCGACGGTGAACGCCATGCCGGGAACCGTATCCGCGAATTCCAGGAAGTTGCGCGTAACCTGCGGAAGCGTCTCGATGGTGACCGGAGCGACAATCGTGCCGATTTCCGAGGTCTTTACCTCGGTGGGGCGCGTGCTTTTCACCGTGACGGTCGCGACGACCTCTTCGGCTGCCGCCGGCGCTTCCAGATTCAGCGTGATTGTCGAAGCAACAGCCAGTGTGACATTCGCTTCGACGCCGCCGTCCGAATTCAGCTGATAAGGTCCGGGAGGCAACCCCACGATACTGTACGAACCGTCAGCGGCGGCCTGCGTGCGCCGCGTCAGCCCGGTGGCCGTATTGCGAACCGTGATCTGTGCATTCGGGGCTGCCCGCCCTCGCAAGGCTGCCTCGACGCCCTGCGACCAACTTACCCGCGGCAAAATCGCCAGAGCGATACAAACGGCCGCCACCAACCACCCTGAGGCGGCATCCCTGAATCGACGTTCTGTGCTGACCAACACTGTCCCCTTGGTCCGCGATGAGTGCCGTTCCGGGGCGCAAGAACTATTCCCATCGACTACCGCTGTCATCTGTTCAAATGACACTGCCCCGTGCGATAAACCCGGCCCTGGTGACAGGCTAGAACGAGACAATGGGGGAGCGAATTCGAATGAGGTTGCCAACAACACTGGCCGTGCTGTGCTTTGCACTGCTGCCGGCCTGCCGCCCCGTGCCGCAATCGGGTACCGTACAGGATGAGGCGCGAGCCGCCGGCCGGACCGCCGCGTCGTTCCCGCATGCAGGCGAGGACTATTTCCACGACATGGACGGCGGGATTGCGCTCACCCCGGATGAGATCAAGGGGCGCAACATGTGGCTGGTCTGGACGGGCGGCAATGACCGCTTCTGGAACCAGATGACCCAGTACACCTTCGGCGCGTTCGACCTGCTGAAGTCCATCAGCTCGCACCCGAGCCTCGGGTTTTCCCGTGCCGACCGCTGGACCTACCTGGGGTTGGTGAATGAGCCCTGCTTCCAGAATCCAACAGGTCCCGATCCGGCGCGGCACGGGTTGTGGCTGGATGTGCGCGGCAAGGATTGCGCCCCGGACCCGTTCGAGGATGAAAGCCGTTATCCGGGCGTTGCCAGCGGCTCGCGCGGCAAACCACTCGGTGACGGCACCACGCAGCCGGTGGGCTCCTTCTATGGTTATGCAACGGGCATCATGGGCCTGCGGCTTTTCCCCAATCCCGACTTCGATGAGAAGGCGGCGAAGGCGTGGGACCCCGAGCGTTACTACACCGATCCCTCCTACTACAACCGCGCGGACCTGATCCGACCGTATCGCGTCGGCATGTCCTGCGGCTTCTGCCACGTGGGCCCGAGTCCCGTGAAGCCGCCGGCCGACCCCGAAGCGCCCTCCTTCGCCAATCTCAGCTCTTCGGTCGGTGCGCAGTACATGTGGGTCGACCGGCTGTTCATTTTCAACTCGAATCATCCCGCGGGTCAGAAGAACTTCATGTACCAGCTGGTGAAGACGTACCGGCCGGGCTCCATGGACACGTCCCTGATCTCCACGGACAACATCAACAATGCGCGCACCATGAATGCGGTGTACGACTTCGTCTCGCGCATGGGACTTGCGAGGAAGCTGTGGCACGAGAAGCTCGCCGGGGGCGAGCTCAACAACAAGCAGTTCAACGATTTCGTGAGCGAGGGACCGCTCACGGAATTTTATGACAAGACAAACGGCATCGTGCGGACCCCGCACGTACTCAAGGACGGCGCGGACTCTGTCGGGCTGCTCGGCGCCCTGAATCGCGTGTACCTCAACATCGGACTGTTCAGCGAAGAATGGCTGACGCATTTCAACCCGGTGGTCGGCGGGAAAGCCATCTCGCCCATTGAGATTTCGGTCGCCCAAAAGAACTCGTCGTATTGGCAGGCGACGGAAGCCGGCACGCCGAACACGGCGCTGTTTTTCCTGAAGGCCGCTCAGCCGGATCGGTTGAAGGATGCGCCGGGTGGGGATCAATACCTGACCAGCGATGCAAAGGTTCTGGCACGCGGCAAGGTGGTGTTTGCCGACACCTGTGCCCGGTGCCATTCGAGCAAGGCTCCCCCGCCACCCGGCGATCTGAACCTCGACGCGGATCGCTGCGCCGGCTCGCTGTATCTCGACTGTTTCAAACGCTACTGGACCTGGACGCAATCCGATCAGTACAAGGCCCTGATGCGTGCGATTGTCGCGGCGCCGGATTTCCTCGACGGCAATTACCTGTCGACGGAGGCTCGGATACCGGTGAGTCTATTGCGCACCAACGTGTGCAGCCCCCTCGCGACGAACGCAATCGCCCGCAACATCTGGGACAACTTCTCCTCGCATTCCTACAAGCAGTTGCCTTCCGTCGGCACAGTCACCTTGTACGATCCGTTCACGGGTGACCGCGTGCCCTATGAGATGCCGGCCGGCGGGCGCGGATATACGCGGGTGCCGTCACTCATCAGCGTCTGGTCGACGGCGCCCTTTCTTCTGAATAACAGCGTTGGTCCCTTCGACTCGGATCCTTCGGTGGTCACCCGCATGAAGGTGTTTGATGCGTCCATAGAGCAGATGCTCTGGCCGGAAAAGCGCACCCAGGACGCGCTGCTCGCGGGCAAGATTCCCGGCGCGATCGATCGCACGACCCAGCGCAGCCAGCTGACGATCCCGGTGGGCTTTGTGCCCGACGCGCTGCAGCCTCTGCAGAAAGGTGTGCATTGGTGGCTACCCCGGTTTGTCAGCGAGGGTGGCGACATTGAGCTCGGCCCCATTCCCAAGGGAATGCCCGTGGGACTGCTCGCGAATATCCGGCTGCTGCCCGAGAGCGATGATCCCGCCGTCCAGGCGGCCCACCTGCGTGACGTGAGCAAGGTGTTGTTGACGTTGCAGGGGGATCTGCTGACTTCCGCCGGTCAATCCGATGAGCAGCTCGAGAGCAGGCTGTCCAACCTCGCCCGGCCGCTGCTGAATCTCAGCAAATGCCCGGACCTGGTGACCAACCGCGGCCACTACTTCGGCACGACTCAATTCAACGACCAGGACGGGCTGAGCAAGGACGAGCAGTCCTTTGGCAAGGAGCCCGAGTTGAGTGATGACGACAAGCACGCCCTGATCACGTTTTTGAAGACCTTCTGACGGGCACACATGAGCAATGCGGGGGAATCGTCGTGGGACTACGTGATTGTCGGTTCCGGTGCCGGCGGGGGAACCCTCGCCGCCCGGCTGGCCGAGTCCGGGATGCGTGTGTTCCTGTTGGAGGCCGGTGGCGATCATCTGACTTGCGACGATCAGCGGCTGCCTGACGACTACAGCGTCCCGGGTTTTCACGCGTTCGCGTGCGAGAACCCGGCGATGCGCTGGGACTTCAATGTGCGTCACTACTCAAACGAGGCGCAACAGCAGCGCGACTTCAAGTATGACCGGCAGCACGGCGGCGTGCTGTATCCGCGCGCAGCAACGCTCGGCGGGTGTACGGCCCACAACGCGATGATTTACATGCTCGCGCACGACTCCGACTGGAATCACATCCGCGCCTCGACCGGTGATGATTCCTGGAGTGCCCGGCGGATGCGCCGCCATGCGCGCCGACTGGAGGCTTGCCACCACAGGCCGCTGTGGCGCTTCCTGCGGCGCTTCGGGATCGATCCTACCGGGCACGGCTGGAATGGCTGGTTGCACACTGAACGGCCCAAGGAGTTGGAAGCGTTCGGCGACGCAGCGATGGTGCAGACCATCGCGCAGACTGCGCTAGGATTCGCCCGCCGGTTGAATCACCCCCTGGCCCGGATCGCCCGCTGGCTCCACAGCGCAGCAGATCCCAACTCCCGACCTTGGCGTGCGCGAAGCTTCGAGGGCCTTTGCTACACACCGATCTCAACATCCGGGCATCAGCGCGTTGGAACCCGTGAGCGGCTCCTGCAAGTGCAGAAGGTTCATGGGGACAAGCTGCACATTGAGTTGAATGCCCTGGCAACCCGTGTGCTATTCGATGCTGACGGGGCCGCTTGCGGTGTGGAGTACTCCAAGGGTGCACAGTTATACAAGGCCCACGCAAATCCCTCCGACACCGCGGGCGAGTTGCGCGAGGTACGCGCGGGGCGCGAAGTCATCCTGTGCGGCGGGGCGTTCAACACACCGCAACTGCTGATGCTCTCCGGAATCGGACCCACCGAACAGCTGCGCCGGCACGGAATTGCGGTTCGAGTTGACCTGCCCGGTGTTGGACGCAACCTGCAGGATCGGTATGAGGTTGCGGTCACCTACCGCATGCGGGAGCCGTGGAAGATCCTCGACGGGGCTCGATTCGAACGGGGCGATCCCGTGTGGCAACGCTGGCACCAGGAACGTGAGGGGTTGTATGCCTCGAACGGTGCTGCCCTCGCCTTCGTACGTCGATCAGCCGCTGAGCTTCCCGAGCCCGATATTTTCTGCATGGCCCTGCCAACGCTGTTCGAAGGCTATTTTCGCGGCTTCTCGGCCAATCTCCGGCAAATGCAGGACCGGCTGAGCTGGGCCGTGTTGAAAGCACACACGCACAATTGCGCCGGGACAGTCACATTGCAGTCGGCCGACCCACGCGACCCACCCCGCATCGATTTTCACTACTTCGACGAAGGCGACGACACGGCGGGACGCGACCTGCACGCAGTGGTACAGGCCATCCAGTTTATCCGTGAGTTGAACCGCCCTCTCATCGACTGCGGACTGATTGCCGAGGAATGTGCCCCAGGGCCCCAGGCTCAATCGGCGGCCGCCTTGGCAGACTACGTTCGCAACAATGCCTGGGGACATCATGCCTCGTGCTCTTGTCCCATCGGCCTGCGAGCCAACGGTGGCGTTGTTGACAGCTCGTTTGCGGTTCACGGAACCCAGCGGCTGCGCATCGTCGACGCCTCCGTGTTTCCCCGCATCCCCGGTTTTTTTCTGGTCAGCGCGGTCTACATGATCGCGGAAAAAGCGGCCGAGACTCTCCTGCGAGCCGCCACCCCATGGAGATAGCAATGGCTTACGACGCAAAACAACTCTTGGCCCTGTCCCAAGCGCAGCTCGATGACCTGTTCCGCGCGAACCCCGCCGGTGACATTCCCAACGGCCCCGCCAACGGAACGGCCATCATTGCACCCGGTACACGGTATTCCGTGATCATTGCCGAGGTCATCAATCACTTCGGCTGGCAGGGAAAAGTCTTCGACGCCGCCAACGGCTTTCTGAAGAACCGGATTTCGGCATTTGGAGTCGAGGCCATCATTGCCAAGGTCTACAAGGGCCCCAGTTGGCTGGACGGGAACGAATGCATCGTTCTGGATTACTCCCAGACCTCCCTGGTGGCCGAACGCGTGCGGGACGAGATCCGGCTGATATCACCAGGGTTCTACCTGGGCAAGGTGTACTGGGGGAAGGATCGATTGATCGACTTCTGCCTGCAGTTCTAGTGTGACGCCGCAGTCGCAATTCACCGTGGTGGCGCCAGTTGCGGCCGGCAGCGAGCCGGCGTTGCGGTCGTTGCTCGCCACGATGAATTCGGCTCCCGGCGTGGCTGATCCCAACAACATCCTCGTGCCCTTCGGCGCGTTCGGGCAACTGCACTTCGCGCGGTTCGTGATTTTGAATGATCCGACAGTCGGCGACATCGAGGTCTATGGCGTGCCGCGCCCCGAGCTGCCGACCTATCTCGCGTTGGTCGGCGACTGCGACGGACCCTCGAAAGACTGTCTGGCCGACCTGGCCCACAAAGCGGACGCCGGGTTGCGGCGGATCTTCGCCCACTGCACCGACTTCACGTCCGGAACGGACCTGCTCGCGTGGATGCATGCTCACGATCTGCCGATCGCCGCCAGCTACGTGAATTGGGTCGGACGAACCGTCCGGCAGATCAAACAGGAAAGCGCACTGCAGCGGATTCTGTCGGCCCGGGTGGATCGCACCCCGCTGGAATCACCCGCAGACGCTCGCCGGCGCTGGAAGGAGATGGTCAACTTCGTTCGGACGGAGGTGGAAGCCCACCGGTTGACGCTCACTCCGCCGGATCCCACGCCGCTAAAGTGGCTCCTCGACAAGTGGGCCAACCTGCTATTCAGCCTGCTCATCTCGCTGATCGCACTGCCGTTTCTCATCCTGTTGTCGCCGCTGTTGATTTTCCAGCTGCGCCGCCGCGAGAAACAGGACCCGGAAATCTGTCCGCGTCCCGAGTCCGCC
>JAXDQF010000343.1:0-14152 GCA_034668025.1 Gammaproteobacteria bacterium
CGAAACCGATTCAACTCCTCGTCGACGACGGCTGGATCAGGCTCACCGATGCCGAAACGACGCTTGACGATGTTTTCGAAGTAGAGGGCGCCACCGGCCCGCGTGAAATGCTGGTGGTTCCAGCTGAACCAACGCACGATCTCGAGTCGACGCGCATCGTTTGGCCACAGGTCGGAGCCCATCTCATCTGACAGTTGGCACATCACGGCATCGGATTCCCACGTGACTTTCTCTCCGTGCACGAGTGTCGGCACCGCGCCGTTGGGGTTGATAGCCAGATAGTCGGGCCGCTTCTGCTCGCCCTTGGCCAAATCCAGATAGATGTATTCGACCGGCGCCTTTAGATATTTGCCTACTGCACAGGCTCTGCGCGCAGAAAGAATGTCCGAATAGTAGAGTTTCATGCCGAGGTGCTCATCTTCAGTGGGTGGTGATGTCGACGGATGCGCCGGCCAGGTGTGCTTCCAACTTGCGAAGCGATCCTGTCCAGCCTTCCTCGTGGCTGCGGCGGGTTTCCTCATCTGCCAGCAGCGAATGTGTAAACGTGAGCTCAGTGCCTTCAGAGATGGGTCGCAGCGTGATTTCAACGCGCGACACGCCGGGATCCTCAACAGCGCCTGTCCAGCGCCAATCCATGACGATCCGCTCCGGCCTGACAACTTCGAGATATTGGCCGCTGCTCTCGTGTTCCGAGCCGTCGAGCATCCGGAAGCGCACGCGATATCGTCCGCCCACCCTCACATCGGCCTCTGCCACGAGAACCGGTCCCGCGTCCGGTCCCCACCAGTGCACGATGCCTTCGGGAGTTGCAATCGCGTCGAAGACGACCTGCGGCCGCGCTTTAATACGTCGCACGAGGACTAGCTCTGTCATCGCCCTTTGCTCCGCAGTTGCGCTTCCTTGCTTTCCGCGTACGTAGTGAGCCGATCCAGGCTGTTCGACCAGAAGCGCTGGTAGTGGCTCAGCCATTCCATCGCTTCGCGCATGGGCTGAGCACGCAGGCGTACAGTCACCGTGCGACCGGTTTTCGAGCGGGTGATGAGACCCGCCTGCGCCAGCACGTCCAGGTGCTTCATTACTGCCGGCAGTTTTATATCGAATGGCTTGGCCAACTCGCTGACGGACTCGCCGTCCTGCCGCTGCAGATGCCCCAGAATGGCCCGGCGAGTGGGATCCACCAGGGCCGCGAATGTACGGTCGAGCCGTTCGTTATAGTTCACCATATAGGAAAGTATCCGTCCGCGACGGCGCGCGGTCAATCGCAACGCGGGATCGTCCCCTTTCGGACTGTTGGGCACGCGCCGTGCCCCTATTGCAGTGCACATGTGTACAACTGTTATCCATATAACAGCAGCACCCCTGCCAAGCTCTGTACCTACAATCCGCGCGCGAATACATCAATCAGGGGGTAAGGGCATGAAGAAGCAATCGTTGCTATGGGCGTTCACAGCAGTTGTCGCATCCTATGTTGGCAGTGCTAACGCTGACACGCCGCGCAACACCTCAGCGGACGAAGTGCAAAGCAGAAAAATCACCTTCGCAGACCTGAATTTGAATAGTCCTGAAGGCATCACCGTGTTGTACAGGCGGATCACGAGTGCCGCCGAGCGAGTCTGCACACCGTTCGAGTCCCGGGAGTTGACCTTCAAGAGCCAATGGCGGAACTGCATGGACGACGCTATCTCCCGCGCAGTCAGCTCGATCAATCGCCCGATGCTCACCGTTTTCGCGAATCAGCACGGCGGGGTTCATGCGACCAGCAGCGTGCTGGCTGCAAAGGCCAAATAAAGGCGGGGCCTTGCAGCGAGTACTCGCGGCCGCGACGGCCGCGCGGTCTCGTCCGACGGCGCTCCGGACGTCCCGCTCACGAGGCCTCGTGAGTTGGGAGGAGCGGCACGAGGTCGTGGCGCTCGTCGAGAAAGCCCACATCGTGTGTCCCTATTCGAATGCGACTCGCGGCAATATCGACGTGCGCCTGACGGTGTTGTGAGATCCTCGGGTTGCCGAACCGATAGTTCTGCGAGTCCCGTATTCCAACACTCGGCGTGCGCGGTTCGCGTGCACGCCGAACTGATTCACATCCGCCCTTTGACCCCCATTCAGGGGATATCCCAACTACCGCGCCCCCGTCAGAATTTGCCTCGGTTATACATACGAGGGCCTGCGTTATGCGAATCTCAAACGAAGGGCTGCTCGCAGCCATGATGCTATCACTGTGCTCGGGTGCGACTATCGCGGCAGAGGCCGTCAACCCGGACACGCTCCCTAAAATCGAGTGCTCATCGCTGCGTTACTCCGAGGACTTCCTGCAAAAGTATCCGAAGGCTCCCGCGGCCTGCCTGGAAGCACGCGTCTACAAGGGCAAGACGTACATGAAGGTGAAGGCCAAAGTGTATGTCAGGGAGGAGCCCATGCTGTCGGTTGACCTCATGGATCCATATGGAAACACACTTGGATCGGTTCTCGTGCGCAAACCGCAATCCCTTCGCGTTCTCGTCAATGGCAAGGAAGTGGACGTCTTCGACTTGCATCGGGATGAAGCGGTCACCATCTGGGTTCCGCAATCGATGTTCGAGGCCAAGTAGAGGCGGGGCCTTGGATCTGGCCAGTCTGCGGCGTAGGTCGCTCGTGGCAGGCTGAGCCGCTTTCCTCGCCACCGCGCCCCGACCCTGCATTTGTCTGGTGCTGTTCCTGTTGCCAATTTGGAGCGGAACGCCCGCTATCACCGCCGTGTACAGTGTTTGGTCTCTTCAGCGGCAAGCAATCTGATGCATTCTGCACGCGGTGTTAGCCTCGTGGAATCTTCGCAGTGCTAAGATTGTGGATGGCCAAAGCGATTGGCCATCGATCCTGCGTTCACGGAGAGTTTCGCCATGCGTATGTTTGCACTCAGCGCCGCGCTCGTACTTGCGGCCACGGTTGCCTGGGCCGAGGAGCGCGCTCCTTCGCCGGCGGGTGCAGAGGTTTACATCATCAGCCCGAAGGACGGGGCCACGCTCTCCTGCCCGTTTGTCGTACAGTTCGGTTTGAGGGGCATGGGTGTTGCGCCTGCCGGCGTCAGGTTTGCGAACAGCGGTCATCATCATCTCTTGATCGACTCCGATGCCCCAACCGACCTGAACGCGCGGCTGACTGCCAATGACCAGCTGATCCATTTTGGCAAGGGACAGACACAGACCACCCTGACGCTGCCGCCCGGCAAGCACACACTCCAGCTGCTGCTGGGGGATGACAATCACCTGGCTCACGATCCGCCCGTGTTTTCGAAAAAGATCACGGTCACCATCATCAAATGAACTGTCGGGAGCAAAAGGCGGGGAGCTTACGGCTGGGCGCGCTCGACCCATGCCTCAACAGATCTGATATCCGCCGCCGAAATGCTCTGACGAAGCGATCCGGGTAGAAGGAGGGCAGGTACCGCAGCAGCGGGCTCGGTACAGCACCAAAGAGGTCCGTAAACTCACACGAAAACGTCCAACCTCCCGGGCCGTGATGCGCCAGTGACGGGAGCACCGGCGGTACGCGAGGCATTGCCACCGCGACCAGCGCCTGTACATGTTGATTGCCCTCGCCAAAGTTCACATGCTGGCAGTACCTGGCCAGGCAGCACCTGCGTGACACCCGCGCCTACGTACTGGTTGCCGCCTCACGCAGGCAGTGATTGCCCGCTCGGCTGGCAGATCGCCGCAAGTGTATCGTTCACTTCCACCTCGGGCCGCGGATTCACGCATCGCGCATCGCCTGCTCGGCCTCTCTCAAGGAACTCTCTGGTCGGCACGCCAAGAGCTGCCGCGCCATTGCATCGCCGACACGCAGCTCCTGTAGCGGCTTTCCCTGGAACAGAGCGCCCATGCAGATGTCACGATCCGTAATCACGCCAATCGTCCGCCTGACGCCGTCGCTGGAGCACACCGGAACGCATCCGCAATCGTGATCCCACATGAGCTGAGCTGCGTACTGCAGGGAATCGTCGGGTCGGCAGGTCTGGACAGGTTTGTTCATGATGCCATCTACTCGCATGAAATTATCTCCTGTGACTGTTGAGTATCGCAGTGCCGAACGACAGCGTACCGCAGGTAACGCATTCCGACCGATTGATTGCAACACACGTACCCGCGGAGACGGCGGATTGGGTGATACGCTGGATGTTTGAATTTCCGCGAATACACTGTATCGCGGCGGCGGCGCTTGCGCTGAGCCCGTTTTCCGCCGCTCCCCGCTCTACAAGCTCAATGCAACATTTGCACTATCCGGGTAGGTCCTGCAGCATTCCGCATGCCTACGACCGTCTGCACCGATCCGTGGCCGGCCGCATCTCATCCCACTGTGGGTGCGGCACTTGCTCGAGAGGTCGACAGAAATCCGCCGGATTTCCAAGCTTACGATAACGTAGGAGGAACTTACGCATGGCGTACCATTTCGCAATCCAATCGCCCGCGAGCATCACCCGGTACTTGGCTGATATGGATTTCCCTGCCAGCAAGCAGGAGGTCCTCTGGTCGGCCCAACTGCAGGATGCACAGGACGATATCCTGAATTTGTTGCGTCGGATTCCGAACCAACAATACACCAACGTGACCGACGTGCTGGACCATCTCGGCAAGACCGGCATCAAGCGGCTGGCGAGCAGTTACATGGACAAATGGCTGGGCTCGCGAACCCGCCGCGCCGAGTAGAACGAGGCATTATGCTCACCATGCAACGCCTCGCGGCGAAGGCTAGGCTGCATGCGGTCCGGGCGGGTGCGCGCTTTGCTGCCTGACTCCAATTATCTCATCGGGCTATTCCCAGGAGGTGTCTATGGCTTCAACTGTACGATCGCTCAGCGGGGCGGCTGTAGCTGCTGCGGCCATGTACTGGCTGGATCCCACGAGTGGCCGACGGTGGCGCGCTCCTCGTGCGTGCTACAGCCAACACGCCGTTGGCCCGATGGGTGGGCGTAACGGGTCAGAACTCCATTCAAATACGCAAGACGCTGCGAGTGGATGCGCCTGTGGATCGAGTGTTCCAACTGCTTGCGCATCACGAAAAATTCCCGCTTTTCATGCACCACGTGCAACACGTGCATATGCATCCGGACGGTCGCTCCCGTTGGATCGTCGCGGGACCCGCGGGCATCACCCTGGAATGGGACGCAATGACAACGCGTCTCGAGCCGAACCGGCTGCTCGCATGGCGCACCGTATCGAATGCCGCCGTCCGGCACGCCGGCAGTATTCGGTTTGAGCCGCACAACGGCGGCACCCGCCTCGAAATCCAGTTGACGTACAGCCCGCCCGGCGGAGCGCTCGGACACGGATTGGCGCGCCTGTTCGGCGCTGATCCGAAAACGGAGCTCGATGACGACCTGCTGCGCCTGAAGGGCTTTCTCGAAACCGGCAAAATACCTAGGGATACGGCTGCACGGGTTTCTCAGCAGCATCTGTCGATGGCGGAGCGGACTTCGCCGAATGGCGAGCCACTCGCACACTGACTGGACGACTCGTACTCGGCTGGCGGCTACGCCGAAGAGTCTGGTTATGACGCCGGGGCATCACCAATTACACCCACGACGCACCGGACGCGAACAAGCCGTGCTTTAGGAATCGCTCTTGCTACAGAGTGGGACGATGCCATTACCCGAGGATGAGCAGGGATTCGAAGACCGGCGCGACGCAGGTCGGCGTCTGGCTGCGAAGCTCGTCAAATATGTAGGCGAGCCCGATTTGTTGGTGCTGGCGCTGCCACGTGGGGGCGTACCCGTTGCCTATGAGGTGGCCCAGCTACTGGCAGCTCCTCTTGATGTATTTCTCGTCCGTAAGCTCGGCGTGCCCGGCCACGAGGAACTCGCCATGGGTGCCATCGCCTCCGGCGGCATCCGAGTTCTAAACGATGATGTTGTGCGCGCTTTGCAGTTGAATGAGGACGTGATTGGCGCAGTTGCTGCTCGCGAATGGTGCACCTTGCGTGAGCGCGAACTGACCTACCGAGGTGAACGCTCGCGACCGAAAGTGCAGGGCTGCACAGTGATTTTGGTGGATGACGGACTGGCCACCGGAGCTAGTATGCGCGCGGCAGTAGAGGCGTTGAATGAGGAAGATCCAAAGCGTTTGGTTGTTGCCGTGCCTGTTGCACCGCCTGAGGCGTGTGAGGCAATCCGCGCAGAGGTCGACGAGATCGTATGTGCGCTCACGCCGGTGGTGTTCTACGGAGTTGGAAGGTGGTATGAGGACTTTTTGCAGACAACGGACGATGAGGTCCGCGAACTGCTTGGTCGCACGGCTCGCCGCGCACAGCGCGAGTCGCGGTCCCCGCATTGATCCTCAGTGAGTGATTCTGATCCAGGCGCCTTTTTGTGCGATGAGCGCTTCGACGAGGGGTTCGTATGCGTCCGGAGTCTTCCAAATTCGGTTGGTTCACTGTTCATTGCAGTGATACTGCGTCGGGCGAGCTGGCCATGGGCGACCGCTGCTTGCCCTGATTGTTCGATGGATCTGACGGAACTCCTGGATTCGTGCACCGTTTTGTTATTGAGATGGCGCTGCGGGCGGCATATGACGGTCTTCAATCCAGGCTTTTCGCTACGCGACTTGCAGTACATCGTGGCTGTCGCCGAAGAGTTGAATTTCCACCGCGCAGCCTTCCGGTGCTGCGTCAGCCAGTCTTCCCTCAGCATCCAAATGAAGAAGTGCGAGAGGTATTTGGGCGTCGAACTCTTCGTGCGCGACCATCAGTCAGTGGCGCTTACCGAGGTCGGGGTTGAAGTGGTAGCGCTCGCCAAGGTCGCGCTCGAGGCCGCCCGACTCATCAAGGATCATGCTGCACGCAAGCGAGACCGCGTTCCGGCAGCCTGGCTCCCCGGCTCAGACCGTGTCCGCCTGCGCCTGGTAAGAACGGTGCTTGATATAAAAGATCAATCACGCGTGTTTGTGCGCCCTGCTTAGACTCCTTCTAACCAGTCCGGCTGTCAGCAGCCGAGTCAAGCAAGGGGACACCACATGGCGACCAAGCAGCGCAGATTTGGGTTTTTCCTGATTGTTTGTGCTCTTACCCTCGCTATCGGGCGTGCGGCAGAAGTGCCGAACTCCTATCTGGACGTGGTCGACCACGCCTCTTTCGAGGAGGTAAGGCAGCGCATGGAGGGCAACAAGGACAAGGTGGAAACAGCTCACCGGAAGCTGCTCGAAGAGCGCTATGACCTGGCGGATCGCCCGTCGCCGTCCGTCAGGATGTCGGGTGGGAAGCCGGTGCAGGCGGGTGTGCGCGTCAGGCTGCCGAAGGGCGTCACATGGGACAGTCTTGCCGCAATGCCTGCTGCAGACATTCGCAATCGCGACGTGTACCCGGCGGGCTTTCTTCCGTTACCCCATCAGAACCATCCGGAAGGCGGCATGGTGTTTCCTCAGTCCCACATCGATCGGGTGAAAGCGCAGGAGGGCCGTGACCTCACCCGCTTCGATCTCGATTTCGTTCTGCCGGAGCACCTGATCGCTGAGTCACCCGCGCCGATCTATCTGACCACCCGGCCGGATCTCGGCGATGTCTCTAAGGGCAAACTCGTCACGCTCACCAACTACTACGAGATTTTCAGCGGCATCCTGAATCCAAAGCAGCTCGAGGGCTTGCGCCTGCTGCTCACCCCTTTTCCACAGCAGCAGTTCAACGCAACGGCTGACCGCCGCTCGGCGAAGCCGAGCCAGGGGGTCGCATGCTTCGATTGCCACGCCAACGGTCACACGAATGGCGCGGATCATCTGGTCGGCGACATCCGCCCTCAGGAATTCAGGCACAGGATCGAGACTCCGTCGCTTCGCGGCGTTAACATCCAGCGACTGTTCGGGTCGCAACGCGCGCTGAAGTCCGTCGAAGACTTCACGGAATTCGAACAGCGCGCGGCGTATTTCGACGGTGACCCCGTGATCGCCACCAAGAAGGGCGTGAATGTTCTGGAGCGCGGCAGCCAAGTGCACTTCATGGCCGAATTCCAGGAACTCCTGGACTTTCCGCCGACGCCCAAGCTCGATCTTTTCGGGCATCTCGATCCAGCGAAATCCACCCCGCAGGAGCTGCGCGGGGAGAAAGTCTTTTTCGGTAGGGGCAAGTGTTCCACCTGCCACTCTCCGCCTTACTACACTGACAACTTGATGCACGATCTGCAGACCGGTCGCTTCTTCAAGCCCCGCACGATCGATGGCCACACGGCGGTAACGGACGGCGCGATCAAGACATTCCCGCTGCGTGGCGTGAAGGATTCGCCGCCATATATGCATGACGGTCGACTACTCACGCTCGAGGACACCATCGAGTTCTTCAATCTGGTTTTGGGTGTAAAACTCACCGGCGCAGAGAAACAGGACTTGTTGGCATTTCTAGACGCACTGTAAGGGACGAGCCATTCGCGATAGGCGAGTGCGCAGGCCCGCGCTTCCGGAGTTGGATTGACCGCGATCGCGTTACGAGCTTGCCTTCAGAAACGCGATGATTTTCGCACGCACGGTCGCATCGCTAACGCCCTTGAACGGCTTCATGTTGTTGTTAGGGACAACGGCGTCGGGATTCGTGATGAACTTGTCGAGCGTCGTCTCATCCCAGACGATTCCGGAATTTTTCAGGCCCTGTGAATAATTCGAGTAGCCGGGCGCCGTCCCTGCCTTTCTACCGACGACTTTGTCGAGGGAGGGCCCGAGCCGATTGTCGCCTTCCTTCGCCGAATGACACGTTCGGCAATTGTTGTTGAACGCTTCGGGCCCGGCGTTGCCGGTTTCACCTCGTGCCGGGGTGGCGGCAGACAAGATCATCAGAGTGGCATAGACGCAACCACACGTAAGTGGCGCCACAGTCGTGAAATTGCGATGATGCATAGGCATCGGGCGCTGTGCCACGTCCCCCCGTCGGTGGGTTCCAAATCCGGTGTACTGATAACATCGCCAGCAAGACTCGGACCTTCGGCGGCTGACCCCGGGGAGATGATCAGTCGGACGAGCGGCGCCGCGAGAGCGCCTCGAACACCCGTCCTCCGACGTCCTGACACCTCGTGATTTGATCAAGTAGGCACTGGGCCCGTTTCCAGTTTGTCGAAAAGCGATCGCTACCGTCGACCCATGCGGAACACCGGCTTCTGGTGCGCGTTTGCCTTTTGATTAATACTGCGGTCCTGAGGGCCGCCATACTCGCACTCATGCAAGCTCTCACGTTGTTCCTGGTGGCGACGTCCCGGGCTCCGGTGCGAATGCCAGGACGAGGTAGGTCCATGGTCTACCAGTTACTCGCCGATTTGGTTCTGATCACCCATGTTGAATTTGTGGTCATGGTCGTATTCGGTGGCTTCGCGGTGTTGCGCTGGCCGCGACTCATATGGTTGCACTTGCCCGCCGTGCTCTGGGGAGCGGTGATCGAATTCATTGGATTTGTCTGTCCACTGACACCACTCGAGGTTTGGCTCAGGTCGCGCAATGGAGGGGCCGCCTACGAGGGCGACTTCATTGGGCACTACATCACTGCGTTTCTCTACCCTGACGGCCTCACGCGCGGGCTGCAGGTTCTGCTCGGTTTTCTGGCGCTCGTGCCGAATGTAGCGATCTATGGCTACCGCTTTGTTCGACGGAACGGCCTCACGTTCGGGCGCCATTGCTGAGACACAGCTCAAGAAGCAGGCGAGGGCTGGCGCGCCGGATTACACGCCGATCAGCATCAGGTGGCGCACAGGCGACGGATCCCATGAGCAGAAATGCCCTTGTGCGCATCGGGATCTTCCACGATCAGGGCAAAGCTCTGTGTACCGTCCGGTGAACCTTGCCACTCGATCGGTGGCGAGACATTGCCGCCATTGCGGCTGCAGCGATCCGGAATGCGGTGATTCTGCGCGAACGCTGCGCTGTTGAGTGTCAGTGTCATTGCAGGGCGACGATACCGCTGCAGTTGCTGGTCAGATGCTCCGTTGCAGGCGCTTGCCGCAGACAAGCTCGAGGCAACGGGCTTTGCGATCAGGGACTACTGGCTCAGGCGCGTGCGAGTCACGAGAGTGCCCGCTGTTGGCTACCACGAGGGCGCAGCAAGTACGCAAAGATCAGGATGTGGACAACGATCATGGCCGGGACGTTGATGACGGCGAGGTAGTAAGAAACGCCGAGAGCGGCGGGATCCACATGGGCGGTAAATGTCGTGACGTTGGCGTAGAGGAGATCAGCTACGCCCTCGATGTTGAACAGCCAGACCGCTGCGGTTGCCCACGAAAGTTCATAGCGCAGGGCACCGAGTGCGATCAGAGCAAGTACAGCGGCGGTTAGATCGGCGGACGATGCTGCGACGCAGTAGCGCGCCGATCAGCCGCCTTCAAGCGTTTGCCAAAATCTAACTCCTAACTTCAAACGAACCCCTGTCTGTCGGAGACGCGCACCGCGCCCGTGTCCGCCGAAGCTGAACACGTCGGGTCAGTCACGAATTTCGCACGCTGCACGTGCACGCGTCGAGCTTTTCAGGATTTCGCCTTGCGTGCGCTTACTCCTCCCACGCAGACTCTCGAGACACTGTAACGGCTTGTTAACTCACTTTGCGCAGAGTGAGCCGTGCGTCACATGACGCATATATCTGATTGCAAACGAAGAGGGCGCGCGATGACTTTGAAAAAGGTGGTACGGGCGACAGCAGTCACTGTCGCTCTGGTGATGCTGGCCGGCTGCGGCGGCTCAAACAGCGCGAGCACTGCCGCGGGCGCCGGTTCAGGAACAGGCTCGAATAGCGGCTCTGGAGGCGGAAATACGCAGACCATCCAGGGCATCGCGACACCGGAATCCGTTGCAGTTGTGACCGCCACCAACACCAACTGAGGTACCGTTTAACCCGCTCATCAGGCCATCCGGGCGCTCGAAGGACCGCGCGCAACTCCAACGCAAATTCGAGAGGTCCCATGCAATCGTCTGTGAATCGCGGCCTTACGTTGCCGCTCGCCCTCACTGTCGCCGGCATTACTGTGGCGCAAGCGGACCCAACTCCCACCTCCGCGTATATCACCGACCCGCAGACCAGTTACGTGCAGGATGCGACTTCGGACAGCATCGGCCAAGTCAACATGATCAGTTGTATCATGCATTCGATGCGACCGGACGCCCTGGTCAATGAGGGGCCCTATGTCGCCCTGATCGATAAGAACAAGTGCGACTCTTCTAAGTCCGGCTCCGGCGGCTCCAGCACAGACGCGAGCGCATCGCAGGCGCCGGAGTACATGACAGCGGTGGTCGACTCCACGCGAGCTTCCAATTCTGATCCGATGCTCGTGAGGGCATGGATATCCTTCAGCGAGGAGGGTAAGGCCCTTACGGTTTTCGCCCACATAAGCGCCACGGAAGCACCTTCGGCGGCTAATCCATATGGCGCATTCCGCATGGACTATTGCGGCATACTCGACGGCACTCAGGCCTGCCGCATGAATGGTTTCATGCAAGGTGGCAACGGTTCTCTGAGCTATTACGAAGCCGATAACAACGGTAACGGCATGGACGTGACTGCTCTGCAGCTTGCGAGTGTCGGCACTACCAGCGGCAGTGGCAGCATCAATGTCCAGGGATCCGATGGAAACGGCGGTACCAATACATTTGCGTACAACTTCGCGTACAACCCCAATTATTTTCTGCGCGCGGACTCACAGAGCGGCAACCAGTGCTTCAGCCGCGATGCCACAGACCCGGACACCGGACTGTCGGTGTGGCAATACGGGCTTTACGACTCCACCACAGGGGATCGTATCGATCGCAATTCCGGATTCCCCATACAGTTCATGAGCGACGGTAAGACCTATCAGGGCTATACCGGGTATTACGGACTCTCACTACAAGCCGGAGCTCCTGTTCCGGCCAATGGCTCCACGGTCCAGAAGGTCGACTACGCAAACGGCTCTGCCACCACAGCGAACTACGCAGTAGTCACTAACGGCGGACGCCTAACACGCTACACCCGACAGACGCGGACGCTGCAGAGCATCGACAAGATCCATTTCAATGTGTTCGTCAACGATGCCAGCACTCTGGGTTTGCCTGACAATAACGCCCAGTACGAAATGTTTTGGGATGATGCGGCGGGCCGTTTCATGGCAGTGGGCGAAATGCACTGTGACCAGAATGGTTGCCAGCTGAACACATTCTCTCAGGCACAGGCGCTCGATCCCGCTCTGTGGGTAACCCTGGGAGGCATCCAGGGTTACTCGCAGTCACTCGGCGGCGACCTGTTTGTCAGCCTCGCCGGCCTGACCGGCAGTGTAGATTCGACCAACACCCTGGTGGTCTACCATGTTCAGGACCTGGTTTACCCGGATAACGCCACACTGCCGGCAACGCTCTACTGCGCGAGCAACTGTCCGACAGCTGCTTCACTTCAGTCCTTTCTCGTGCAGGGCCAGGGAAATTCCCCCTATGTTGCAGGCACGAACAACAACTTTTCCCCGGTGAGCGCCGACGGACTGACAACTTACGGAATCGCGAATGCCGTATTGACAGACTCGGCAGGTCAACCGGTCGTCGACACCAACCCGGAAGATTTTCAGTCGGCGCAACAATATCAGAACGGAGTGATGAGCGGCCGGCTGTTCGCCAATCTGAGCGACGCCGTATGCCCTGACAATGCAACACCAGCGGACTACTGCGACTACCAGGTCAATTCGGCGAGCGTCTATTACGTGTGGCAGACAGGCCCCGGCAACTTCAACCAGTTCGCCGCAATCAAGGACGGCAGTGGAGCCTTCGTGCACTTCGATGCGCCCCTGAACGTCAACTTCCAGGTACCGGCAGGCACCCGGTACGGCGACTACGCCGGCACTTCAATCGTCCTGCAGTACAGTGGCTTCGGCAATCTATTCGGGATACCTGGCAGCTGCGTTTCCTCGACAACCAACGCCCCCGTCGATTGTGGCACGCAGGACTCCCGTTACGTGCCGCAGTTCGTGATTCCCTATGACCCATCGGCTTCACCACAAAAAGGGGTGGCCACCACGACTTCGAGCAGCGGCACAACCACGTATCTCGTAAAGTGGCTGCAGCGCGAGATCCGTTTCGCAGTAAAGAGCCCCAACGTATGCTCCACGGCTAACCTCGTGGCACCCACCAACGTCCAACTTCCCACTGCAGCAATGCTCAAGGACCCCAGCAGCAGCAGCTCCGACGTATTCCTGGGTACACGGCCGACTCTGACGAGCGCGCCGCGGGTTATTCAAGGTGAGGTCAAGTATTGAATTAAGGGAATATCCCGGCGAGTCCGACCGGCAGTACAACACGAGTCAATTGAGTCGAGTATCGATTGCAGGTCAGGTGCATCGCGTCCAGAGGCGCGGGGTAGCCAGGCCCGGATTCCGTCACCGGTGGCGGAATCTCAGTCAGATCGGTCCGACACAGGAGACGCGCAGAATTTCGGTGCGATTGGTGGCGACAGGGCACCGCCCAATTGGGGATGAGTGCGGTAAAAGATTCGCATCCTGCCAAGCATCTCGGGAGTCGGCGTCCACCTCTACGATCGCAGCAATGAGTGATTCATAACTCCTCGGAGTATGAGTTGTGTTCTGGCGGGTTCATGACGTCCGAATACAGCGTTGGCAACCACGCCGTTTAACTATTGGTCAACAACGTCAGTTAACTACGTGCGTTGCCCCCGTCAGTCTCTCCGCGTGGTTTGTCCGGCGCCCCGGAATTTCTCTGCAAACACGCAATCAAATTGCGTATCCTATCCAGGAGGTCACCTCTAGGATCGCTCGCAGTTACGTTGCGGACGAAATTCATGGCGCTACATGCGGCAACCGTTGAGATACTGATTGAGAAAGCCAAGTTTGAACCCGAGGTGGCCCTTGGGATTGCCGAGGCGATTGAGTTGGCAATGACACAGGCCCAGTTCGTAACGGTGCCGATTCTCGATGCGCGCCTTCACGAAGTAAGAGCAGAGATACGCGTGCTCGAAGGGAAACTGGATGCGAGCACCCAGGAGCGCAAGGCGGACATGCAGCGACTCCGTGCGGAGCTGGACGCGAAGCTGGACGGGCAGTCCGCGAAGACGGACACGCAGTTTGCGAAGATGGAAACGAAGCTCGCGCAGATGGAGGCGAAGCTCGTGCGTTGGGTCTTTCTGGTCATGTTGGGAAACGTGGCGTTGAGTCTGGCCGCCACCATGGTGTTGAATGCGTTCGAGGCTTTGTAAG
>JAXDQF010000344.1:0-15406 GCA_034668025.1 Gammaproteobacteria bacterium
GAGCTACCCGATAGTCACGCTCACCGGGCAGTGATCGCTGCCCATCACCTCAGGATGAATCTGCGCCAACTGAACCTTCGCCTTCAACGCCGAAGACGCCAGGAAGTAATCAATTCTCCACCCGACATTGCGAGCCCGGGAATTGGCGAAATTACTCCACCACGAGTAATGGCCATTGCCCTGCTTGAACATCCGGAAGGTATCCACGAACCCGGCGTCGACCATGTTCTGAAATCCCTTCCGCTCCTCATCCGTGAAGCCCTTCTTGCCCTTGTTCGGCTTGGGGTTGGCCAGGTCGTGCTCGGTGTGGGCGACATTCAGATCGCCACAGAACACCACTGGCTTTTTCTTCTCCAGTTGTCGGACGTACGCGAGGAATGCCGGGTCCCAGTGCTCATGGCGCAAGTCGAGCCGGCTGAGATCGTCCTTCGCATTCGGTGTGTAGACGGTGACGACGTAGAAATTCTTCAACTCGGCCGTGATGACCCGGCCTTCCTCGGCGCTATCGCGCTTCAGCTCATCAGCGAACTTGTACCGTTTGGCGAATTCATCCGGGAAGCCGTTGATGACGGCAATCGGTTTCTCCTTGGAGAAGATGGCCGTACCGGAATAGCCCTTCTTGGCCGCGGAATTCCAAAACTCGTGGTACCCGGGCAGATCAATTTCAATCTGGCCCCGTTCTGCCTTGGTTTCCTGCAGGCACAGGACGTCAGGCTGGTGAGCCTCGAGGAAAGGGTGAAACAGGCCTTTTTTGAGGACGGCGCGGATGCCGTTGACGTTCCAGGAATACAGCTTCATTGCGGGCTAGCGATACACGCACCATTAGGGAGCGCGATTATCACCCATCGGGGCCCGAGATTGGACTATCTGGGAGCGCGCCGGTCTAGAGCACCTCAGCGTCCCCCCTTCCCGCCTTGTTCAGCGCCTTGAAATCCTCATCCGACAACTCGATGGCAACCCCCGCCACGTTCTCCTCGAGGTGCGACACCTTCGACGTCCCCGGAATCGGCAGCATCACCGGGCTCCGCTTCAGCATCCAGGCCAGCGCGACCTGGCTCGGCGCCGCGTGATACTTCTTCGCGATGCTGTCGAGCACGGAGCCAGGAGAGGCGAGGTCGCCGGCTGCGAGCGGAAACCACGGAATGAATCCGATCTTGTGCTCCGTGCAGTAATCCAACACGTCCTCGCTCGCGCGGTCCACGAGGTTGTAACGGTTCTGGACTGTGGCCACCTTGAAAACCTTCGAAGCCGCTTTGATGTCCGCGACGGAGACCTCACTGAGGCCGGCGTAACGGATGACGCCACTGTCGAGCAGCTTCTTCACCGCGCCGAACTGCTCTTCACGGGGCACCTTGGGATCAATTCGATGCAACTGCCACAAATCAATCCGCTCCACACCCAGCTTGCTGCAACTGGTGTAGGCCTGTTGAATCAGGTATTCAGCGCGGCCGAGCGCGGTCCACTGATCGGGACCCGTGCGCGCCAGGCCAGCCTTCGTGGCAATGAACGATCCCTTGTAGGGATGCAACGCTTCGCGCAGCAACTCTTCTGCAACATTGGGACCGTACGAATCGGCGGTGTCGATGAAATTCACTTCCAGCTGCGGCAGCCGCTGCAACGTGCGCACCGCTTCGGCGTGATCGGACGGCGGTCCCCAGATGCCGGGACCGGTGAGGCGCATGGTGCCGAAGCCCAACCGATGCACTTCCATGTCAGGGCCGATCCGGAAAGTGCCCGATTTTGCTGCAGTGACAGCAGTAGCCATGATGAAAAATCCCGCGTTGATTTTGACCGCGTTTATTCGCACATAGCGTAACATGAGCATCGTCGGGCCGGCCTACCTATTGCGAGCGATACTCAATGGTGCAACCAACAACAGTCTGGCCCGAGCTTCCTTTCGCGGCGTGGCGCGACACCCAGGCAACGCTGCAACTTTGGACGCAGATCGTCGGCAAGATTCGTTTGACGCAAACGCCCTGGCTGAATCACAGCTGGCACGTCACGCTGTATGTCACGTCCCGGGGACTGACAACCTCGCCCATTCCGCACGGCGACCGTACATTTGAGATCGAGCTCGACTTCCTGGCGCAGCAGCTCGTCATTTCCGTCAGCGACGGGGGCAGCCGCACGATCGCGCTCGGGCCGCGCACCGTCGCAGACTTCTACGCGGCGGTCATGACCGCGCTCGCGCAGTTGAATGTCCCGGTACGGATCAATGAGTACCCCTGCGAAATAGCTGGCGCGACGCGCTTCAGCGAAGACCGGGTCCATAGCGCGTATGACGGCGAATGCGCCCGGCGCTTCTGGCGTGTGCTCGTCCAGGTCGACCGGGTGTTCAAGCAGTTCCGCACGGGCTTTGTTGGAAAAGCGAGTCCGGTGCATTTCTTCTGGGGCAGCTTCGATCTGGCGGTGACTCGCTTTTCGGGCCGGCGAGCCCCGACGTTCACCGGCAAAGCACCGGGGCTGGATGCCGCGGTGATGCAGGAGGCGTACTCGCATGAAGTCAGCAGTGCGGGATTCTGGCCGGGTGGCAACGGAATCGACCACGCGGCGTTCTACTCGTACGCGTATCCAACTCCGGCGCAGTTCAAGAGCTACCCGGTAAAAGCCGGAACGTTCAACGAAACGCTGGGTGAGTTCATTCTGCCGTACGATACAGTACGCGAGGCTGCAGACCCCGACGCGCTGCTGCTGTCGTTTCTGCAAAGCACCTACGAAGCCGCGGCCGAGTCAGCCAAATGGGACCGAGCCGAGCTGGAGTGTCCGCTGGGCTCATCCGGTACGCCGCGTAAAACCCAGGAGCCTGTCTGACTTGCGATGGGGCAATGGCAGCAGCGGCGCAGCCGGCTACGCGCCCCGGGCAAAAGTCACGCCTTTTGCCGGCGGAAACGGAGCTACTGTCCGAAAAAGCGCCGCAGGCGACTTTTTCCAATGAACTAGGGCAGCGCGCACATCGACGAGCGGATCAGGAACCGCATGTTGGTGGGCGCCTCGAGGGAAAAGCTCGCGCCCCTTCCGGGCACGACATCGACCGTCCAGCGTGTGTGCCCCCAGCGCCGGAACTGCTCGCGGTCCATCCAGAACTCACAGCCGACGATCTCGCCCACCTTCTCATCGACACCCCCCAGTTTGAATTCACCCACCTGGAAGCACATGGGGGCGCTGCCATCGCAGCAGCCCCCCGAAAGGTGAAACATCAACGGGCCGTGGTCCCGCTTGAGCTGCTCAATGAGCTTCCGGGCCGCATCGGTGACACCGACACGGCCCGGATCAAACTCAACCACATTGCTGTTCGAGTCGTCAGCCATCAGAAGAAGCCTAACGCCTTGTCACTGTAGCTGACCAGCACATTTTTCGTCTGTTGATAGTGATCGAGCATCATCTTGTGCGTCTCGCGTCCGATTCCGGACTTCTTGTAGCCGCCGAACGCCGCATGCGCCGGATAGGCGTGATAGCAGTTCGTCCAGACGCGGCCCGCCTTGATGCCCCGGCCGAAGCGGTACGCCATGTTGATATCCCGTGTCCAGACACCGGATCCCAGCCCATACAACGTATCGTTCGCAATCTCCAGCGCCTGCTCCGGTGTATCAAACGTCGTGACCGACACTACCGGCCCGAAAATCTCTTCCTGGAACACACGCATCTTGTTGTGCCCCTCGAAGATCGTCGGTTTGATGTAGTAGCCGCCGGCCAGCTCGCCCGCCAGCTTGTTGGCGGAGCCGCCGGCCAGCACCTTCGCGCCTTCCTTGCGACCGATGTCCAGGTACGACAGGATCTTCTCGAACTGATCGTTCGAGGCCTGCGCGCCGATCTGTGTGCTCATTTCGTACGGGTCGCCCTGTCGAATGGCCTCAACACGCTTTACGGCACGCTCCATGAACCTGTCATAAATGGATTTCTGCACGAGCGCGCGCGACGGGCACGTGCACACTTCACCCTGGTTCAGGGCAAACATCGCGAAGCCTTCCAGTGCCTTGTCGACGAACGCATCGTCCTCACGCATCACGTCGGCGAAGAAGATGTTGGGCGACTTGCCACCCAGCTCCAACGTCACCGGAATGATGTTTTCCGAAGCGTATTGCATGATCAGGCGACCCGTCGTCGTCTCGCCGGTGAACGCGATCTTGTTGATGCGCGGATTCGACGCGAGTGGCTTGCCCGCCTCCAGCCCGAAGCCGTTGACGATGTTGAGCACACCAGGCGGCAACAGATCCTGAATGAGCTCGGCAAACACCAGGATGGACAGCGGAGTCTGCTCGGCCGGTTTGAGTATCACTGCATTGCCGGCCGCCAGGGCAGGCGCGAGCTTCCAGGCCGCCATCAGGATGGGAAAATTCCAGGGAATGATCTGACCGACCACGCCGAGCGGCTCATGGAAGTGATACGCGACGGTGTCGTCATCGAGCTCACCGAGTGAGCCTTCCTGAGCACGTATACAACTCGCGAAATAACGGAAGTGATCAACAGCGAGCGGAATGTCGGCGAGGTTGGTCTCGCGAATCGGCTTACCGTTGTCGTAGGTCTCGACTGCGGCCAGGAACGGAAGGTACTGCTCCATCCGGTCGGCGATCAGGTTCAAAGCGCGGGCGCGAGCGGCAACCGCAGTACGGGCCCAGCCGTCAGCAGCGGCGTGTGCAGCATCGAGAGCGCGCTCGATGTCCTCTGCCTGGGAACGCGGGACCTTGCAGATCACCTGGCCGGTCGTCGGCGAGACATTGTCAAAGTACCCACCCTTGACCGGGGCCACCCACTGGCCGCCAATGAAATTCTCATAGCGCGCGCGCAACGGGATCGTGCGCTCCAAGCTCTTCAGATGCGCGCTGAACGAGGCGCTCTGCTGTATGCCTGCGCCGGGCGCCGAGCCACCGGGGGCGGCTCGAGCTTGGATGGGACTTGGATTACTCATCTGCTGTCTCCTAGTCAATGTGGCCTGATCAAATGTGGGCCGGTTCGATGTGCGACAGGTCAGAGCAAAGGGCATACCAGCACCCAAGCGGGACTTCGCCGCACCTGGACGGGGCAGAGGCGGAACCGGGGGCCACTCGTCTGTGTCATATCCGGTATATATGTCAGCCACCTCTTGACACAGTTACCGCGCGGCGTAGCTTTAAATCGTGAGGGGGAGACGCTGCCCATGAGAGTCGATCGACGCAATATATCGGGCGCCGGGTTGGTGCTGCCCGCTGACGCCGCGCCACACGCGGATCTGGTGCTCCGCGTTGCAGGCTGTGGCATGACGGAAGATTCCGTGGCCGCTGCGTTGGCGCCCACGGTGGGTCTGTCGTGGCGCCGCTGCCTGAACGATTTCAATCTCGATCCCGCCGTGGATTACCAACCCACCGTGGTCGATCAAACCCGCATCAAGGACCTGCAGGCGGAGCACGACGAGTTGGTGCAGATTGCGCGCGCGGAGATGGACTCTCTGTACGAGCAGATTTCCGGATCCGGCTATGCGCTGCTCCTGGCTGACACGTCCGGCGTCATCCTGTGCGAGAAGATCGATCCAACTCTGAAGCGCATGTTCGTGCAGGCAGGGCTGGTTGTGGGCGCCGAGTGGAGCGAGCAGCGCGAAGGGACCAACGGCATCGGCACGTGTGCCGCCGAGTCGCGCCCCATCACGATCCATCAATCAGATCACTTCCGCTCGCGACACATTGGCCTCTCCTGTTCCGCGGCGCCCATTCACGACCCCTATGGGCGCGTCATAGCGGTACTCGATGCCTCCAGCGTGAGCGCGGAAGGCGGTCGTGAATCGCAGATGCATACGATCGCGCTCGTCAACGCATCCGCCCGTCTCATTGAGAAATGTTTGTTTCTGCGGCGCCATCAGGGCGACGCGATGTTGCGCTTTCACCATCGACCGGAGTTTGTCGACCTGTTGCACGACGGCGCCATGGCTGTTTCGGCAGACGGTACCGTGGTGGCAACCGACATGACCGGACTTCGGTTGCTCGGTGCGAAAGAGCACAAGGACATCGTAGGCCGTTCCATCGCCGACATTTTCGACGCGACCTTCGACGAGCTGTTGGCTACCTCGTCGTCGAGTCGGCGGGCTATGTATGAGTTACGCGATAATTTGCATGGGCGACGGTACTTCGCGAGTCTGGCTGGCGCGGGACAACACAACAGCCACTCGCGGGTTACACCGACCATCTCCAGCCGGGCGCCCGTTCGCGTGGCCGGGGCGAGGTCGGACGCAGTTCTGACTCTGCAGGATCTCGCCGGCGAGGAT
This sequence comes from Gammaproteobacteria bacterium, assembly GCA_034668025.1. Taxonomy (GTDB): domain Bacteria; phylum Pseudomonadota; class Gammaproteobacteria; order Steroidobacterales; family Steroidobacteraceae; genus 13-2-20CM-66-19. Next base: position 6,233 of record JAXDQF010000344.1, read on the forward strand.
CCGGTGATGCTGCGCAACATGCGCAACGCCCAGCGCGTAGCGGACTGCGCCGTATCGGTGTTGATCCGGGGACCGACAGGGTCGGGCAAGGAAGCGTTCGCGAAGGCCATACACCTGGCGAGCAATCGCTCGCGGCGGCCGTTTGTTGCCGTGAATTGTGCCGCGATCCCGGAGTCGCTCATCGAGAGCGAGTTGTTCGGCTATACAGCGGGTGCGTTCACGGGAGCTCGTCGCGAGGGAATGCGGGGTCGCATCGCTCAGGCCTCGGGCGGCACGTTGTTCCTCGACGAGATCGGGGATATGCCCCTGACGTTGCAGACGCGGTTGCTGCGCGCGCTGGAAGAACAGGAAGTCAGGCCTCTCGGCAGCGAGCGGTCCGTCAAGCTCGACCTGCGGGTGATCTGCGCCTCTCACCGTAACCTGCGTGAGCTGCTCGCTCGGGGCATGTTCCGTGAGGACCTGTACTACCGCCTGAACGGAATCACACTCGAGCTGCCTGGGCTGGCAGCCCGCCGGGACAAGGAAAACCTCATCCGTAAATGTATGGCCAGCGAGATCGCCGCGGGCAGCTGGGCCACCATTGAGTCAGCGGCGCTGGAGCGGTTGGCCGCCTACAACTGGCCCGGCAATGTTCGCGAGTTGCGCAACACGATCCGCACCGCGCTCGCGATCTGTGAGAACAGCGTCATCCGGGTCAGTGACCTCCCGACGGAGATCGGTCAGCCCACACAATATTCGAGCCGGGCCGCCGCCACACCTGAACAGGACATCTCACTCGAGCATGCCGAGCGGGAGGCGTTGCTGCGCGTCATCGAGAAGAACGACTGGGTGATGAGCCACGTAGCCACCCAGCTGGGCATCAGCCGTAACACCCTGTATCGGAAGATCAAGCGTCACGGCATCCCCCTCACCCGCAACTGAAGAAAACTCCCCGCAGTTGCGTTATCTTTGCGGCAGTTGTACACGCACGAGGAGCGGATGATGGGCAAAGGCATGGACAAGAAGAAAGAGGCCAAGAAAAAATCCACCAGGACGCCGGACGAGAAGCGCGCCCTGAAGCGAGAGAAGAAAGAGGCGAAGCGCTAATCATTCATCAGCGCTGAGCGGGTGCAGGGTGCGCCGCATGCGTCGCACGGGTGTGGCCGGTGAGGCCACACCCCGGTCCGATGGTGAGCGCGCAACGCGCGCGTAGCCAGCGGTCCCTACTGACTCTGCACTTGAACAATCTCTCCCGGATGCGCCGCTGATCCGGATGCGATCACGAGGTAGCGACGCATCGTCGATGCCTTCACCTCGACAATCTGCCGGATGGGTCCGATAGCGTTCACGATCGCGGCGCCCGCCGAATTCGTCATGAACGACGCGAGTGGTTGCAGGGTACCGCCGCCGTCCGGCTGATCCGCCAGCGCGAGCAGATACGGTTGCTTCGGCTGCAGTCCCGTTGCCGATGCCTGCAGAACCTGCAGCAGGCCCTGATCAAACAATGACACGCTGGTCGGCGCCGACGAAGTACTGCTGCCTTCGGCCGGGTTGCCTACCTTGAGGGGGGCCAGGGCAAGATGGGCTGCTTCACCCGCAACGCCGAGCGGCTGCAGACCTTGCGTGCCGTTCCCCTCGATGACCGCACCCGGGACGTACACAATTGCCTGAGGCGCCTGGCCGATGGGCACATCGGCAATCACTTTGTTCGTGATCGTATCGATCGCGGTCAAACTGTCCCCGTTCTCGATTCCGATATACATGCGCTTGCCATCACCGGATGGCCAGACCCCATGAGGCAGCTTGCCCACCGGGATCGTCGCTATCTGCATGGCGTCGGACACTCGGAAGACCTTCACCACGTTCAAACCGCCGACCGTGACGTAAGCAAACAGTCCCTTGCCGTTGCGGGCGAAGTTGACATGGTTGGTGATGGGGCCGGTGTCGATCGTCCGGATCACCGAAAACGGCGGCCGCGCCTCGAATGCCATCGTCTTGCCGACATCCTTCAATGTCAGCCAGACCTGTCTGCCATCCGGTGTTGCCGCAATGTTGGGACAAAACGGGCTCGCCTGGGCAACGTGCCCGACAATCTGGTGATCCGCGACGGTGACTACGACCGTCTCGGGATTGAAGGAAGAACAGATGTAACCGTACTTTCCGTCCGGCGAGAATATCTGCATCCCCGGACCGCCCGGGACGATGATCCGGCTTTTCTCAGTGTAGGTTCCGGGATCGAGGACCGAGATGTAGTTCTCGCCCCGCACCGTCACCCACACTTCCTGCCCGTTCGGTGTAAAGAACGCCTCGTGGGGCGAGCGGCCCACATAGGTGATGTGCTCGACCGCGTTGGTCCCGGTGTCGATGAAAGTAACGGAGTTGGATCCGATGGACACCACCACCAGCGTCCGATGGTCCGGTGAGAATCCCATGCCGTGAACGAGCAGTTGCCCGCGATATAACGGACTGAAGTTGCCCGGCGACGGATCGCCCAGGCGAATCACGCCCAGCAGCGTATTGTCGGCGGCATCCGTCACCGAGATCGTGTTGGAAAACTGCTCGGCTGCGTACACACGGTCGCGATGCGTAATGGGAATGTCGGGTGCAGTGATCGCACCGGGGACCTGGCCCGCGAATGCGGTGGTTACCTGCAAGGCACCTGCGCACAGCAACGCGAACGCGGTGAGTCTCATTTGCGGGAGTCCTCGATCGCCAGGCGCATCGCGGCGATTTCCTGTGTCTGTTCCACGATGATCTCCTGCGCAATCCGTCGCAACTGCTCATTCTTTCCATACCGCAACTGGGCCTGCGCCATCTCAATCGCACCCTGGTGATGCGGCACCATGGTGGCCACAAAATCCCTGTCGACATCGCCAGTCGGTTTTACCGCCATGGCGGCCATCATCCTGGACATGGCCGCGTCATTCTCCTTTAGAAACGGGGCTTCCGCTTCATCCGCAGCCAGGACACATGTGCCCCCGAGGAGCGCTGCCACTGCAAGGATGACCTTCCGATGGCGTTGCTTATTGCACAGCGGCGCTGCCGATTGCATAAATGTCTCGACTCTCCAGGACGGGGCGCTGGGCGCCGTGGCGGGCAACAGCCAGCATGGCACGCCCGATCGTCTGCGTTGTGAGTATCTGAGCGGGAAAAAGTGCCCGCAGGACCGGAAGCAGCGGAGCGGTCAACGTGTAGAACCAGCGGTACGAACCTGTCTTCGATTGGATACCGTGCAGGGGCTGTATGACACCGGGCCTGAACAGGTAAACACCTTTGAAGGGCAAGCGCATCAAAGCGTTTTCGGTTTTCCCCTTTACGCGGGCCCACATGCTGCGCCCGCTCTCAGTACTGTCGGTTCCAGCTCCCGAGACATACACGAAGGTCATCTGCGGATTGAGGCGCGCAAGAATGTTCGCCACCGTTAACGTCCAATCGTAGGTCACTTCGGTGTAGCGCGCCTCAGTGAGCCCGGCCGAGGAGATCCCCAGGCAGAAGAAACAGGCGTCGAAATCGCGGAGTTCCGCCTCAACTTCACCCACATCCATGAGGGACGGGCGGATCATCTCGCGCAGCTTCGGGTGCTGCTGCGAAGTGGAGGTCCGCCCGACCGCCAGCACCTGTTCGACGTCCGCAGCCTGCAGACACTCGCGCAGAACACCGCGACCCACCATTCCTGTGGCGCCGAACAGCAGGACTCTCACGACGGAAATTCCGGCAACCCGGAGGGTGCGGAATAGTCGGTCGATAGAGTCACCTCACGCCATCGCAGATCAGCCTCGGCGCGCGCCGACTCTGAGAGGCCGGCGAATTGCAGTGCGTCGCTACCCAGCAGCAGGTGCACCGGCGGGTTGGCATGGCTCGCCAACTTCACCACCACCGCCGCTACTCGCGCAGGATCACTTGCCTCCCTGCCTGAATATCCATGCAGGATATTCAACCAGTGCCCAACACTCTCTTCGTAGTCCGGGAGCATATCCGGGACGACGCGGCGGGCTTCTGCGCCCCACCCTGTCCTCATCCCACCCGGCTCGAGGGTCGTGACCTTGATGCCGAGATGCCCTACTTCCTTGGCCAACACTCCGGTGAATCCGCCCACAGCCCATTTCGCAGCCTGGTATGCGCTGAGTCCGGGCGTACTCACGCGCCCGCCCACCGATGAGATCTGGATGATGTGTCCCGATCGCTGCTTGCGCATCACGGGCAGCACCGCCCGAGTCAGATTGACCACACCATAAAAGTTGGTATCAATCTGCGCGCGAAAGTCGTCCACCGGGGTTTGCTCGAACGGGACCATGTGGCCGAATCCCGCATTATTGACGAGCACATCGAGGCGACCAAATGTGGCCAGCGCGGCCTCGACCGCGGCCCCGGCACCGGTGGCGTCGCTGACATCCAGCGCCACCGGACGAATCCGCTCGCCATAGCGCTCCTGTAAATCCGCCAATTGTTGCGGATCGCGAGCGGTCGCCACCACCCGGTCGCCCGCCGCGAGCGCGGCCAGGACGATTTCGCGGCCCAGGCCGCGGCCACTGCCCGTGATCAGCCAGACTTTAGACATGTGAGCTCCTTCGAAGGCGCGCCTGCCACAGTGGCAAGGCATCCGGGAAAGGATATATGAGTGGGCACTCACTCATTCAAGGGCCACGCAAAAAGAAGTTCGAGCGGTGCGCCCCGTGAGATGCCAGCTCATTTGGGACCCAACGAATTCCAGAAAGCCTCAAATCCAGCCTGGCTGTACTGGGGCCCCCGGGCGGGATCCCGGGCCATGAACTCCATCGTCGTCTCGGCAATAGCCCCCAACAAAGACCCGACAAATGCAGGGGATTGCTGCCGCAGTACCTTGGAGCCCACAGCCTGGCTGAGGACGGTGTTCAGCTCGGTGAAACCGACCATGCCGGCCGCTCGGCTCTGGGACGTGATGCGCTCCGACACCCCCAGCTGCGCCAGCACTTTGCGCTTGTCGGGGTTGGCGACCCCCCAATTGACGTAATGCGTCCACACATGCAGCGCCGTGGCTTTCAGACTCCTCGTGGCCTTCAATGCCTCGGCTGCCATGGTCTGCCGCAACTGCGTCTTCAGCTCGAGGTACAGCTCATTGAGCAGCTCATCCTTGTTGCTGAAGTACGTAAATAACGTTCCCTCCGCGACCCGCGCGAGCTTGGCGATCTTTGCCGTGGGCGCGCTCACACCCTCGACGGCGATCACCTGGGTGGCGGCATCGAGAATGGCGTTGCGTTTATCTTCGCTGCGCGGACGGGCCATCTTTGCTTTCTACACTTCGATCTTGCGGGCGACTTCCACGACGTTACGGGCCGGCAGGCGGAACCGGTCAACCACTTTGACAGCATTGCGATACAGAAACGCAAACACCGGCAACCGCCAATGGGCCAGGCGCCCGTGGCCCGGCTTGCGGACAATGAGGTCGCGCGCGGCGAAATAAACCCCGCCGTCGGTGTCAATCAGGGGATCGAGGTGTTTGAGGCTGGCCAGCGCCCGGCACAGGTCCGGAATCTCCAGGAAGCCAAACCGCGCGGTGGCATGCCAGATTCCTGCGGCTATGTGCTCCGCCTCGCAGCGCCGCTCAATGGGAACCCGCGGCGTCTCCTCGAATTCAACAGTCAGCGTCACCACCCGCTCGTGCAGCGAGCCCATGTGTTGGACGTGATAAATCATCAACGGCGGAATCTTCTGCGGGGACTTCGTCAGAAAGATGGCCGTGCCGGGCACGCGCGGTATTTTTCCCTTGGCCAACTCGTCCAGGAATTTCTGCGATTCTTCTTTAGGTTGTACCAGAGCGTCATGCACGCAATCCACACCGGAGCGCCAGGTGCTCATGATGAAAAAGACGCCTGCGCCCAATGTCAGCGGCAACCAGCCCCCGTCGGCGATCTTCAGCAGGTTCGCGTAGAAGAACGCTATGTCCACGATGATGAACAGGCCCGCAACACTCAGCGCCAATGGCGCCGACCAGCGCCAGATCCGGCGCATCGCCGCGTAGAGCAAACAGGTGGTCAACAACATGGTGGTTGCCACTGCCGTCCCATAGGCACCCGCCAGCCTGTCCGAGCTCCCGAATGCCACCGCGATCGCCACGGTGGCAATCATCATCATCCAGTTCACGGCCGGAACATAAATCTGACCGTACGTCTCATCGGATGTCTGGCGAATGTTGACCCCGGGAAGCCAGCCGAGCTGCATGGCCTGGCGGGTCATCGAAAAGGAGCCCGTGATGATGGCCTGGCTGGCAATGACCGTCGCCAGGGTCGCCAGCACCACCAGCGGGTACACCGCCCAGGGCGGCGCCAACTGGAAAAACGGGTTGCCACTGATGGTCTTCTTTTCAATCAACAGCGCCGTCTGTCCGGCATAGCTCAGCAACAGGGCGGGCAACACGATCCAGTACCAGGAGCGCCGGATGGGCCCCCGCCCCAGATGTCCCATGTCGGCGTACAGGGCCTCGGCTCCGGTGATGCACAGGAAAACCCCGCCCAACACCAGCAGTCCGACACCGCGGCTGTGCGAGAGAAACTCCACTGCATGGACCGGATTGATCGCAACGAGCACGTGCGGGTTGCGAACGATCCCCGTTACACCGAGCAAGCCGATCACGCCGAACCACAGCAGCATGATCGGCCCGAAGGCACGGCCGATCTTCTCCGTGCCAAAGCGCTGCGCAGCAAACAGTGCAATCAGGATGAACACGGCAATGGGCATCACGAAAGGTTTGAGGACGTCGGTCACCACATTGACGCCCTCCACCGCGCTCAGAACCGAAATCGCGGGTGTAATGACACCATCGCCGTAGATGAGAGAAGCGCCGAGCAGTCCCATGACAGTGAGCACCCTGGCGCCGTGCCGAAAGCTGTTGGCACCAACCAGGGACATCAACGCCATGATTCCACCAGCACCGTGGTTGTCGGCACGCATGACAAAGACGCAATACTTCACCGACACGGTGATGATCAGCGTCCAGAATATGAGCGACAGGACACCTAAGGCGCTTTCCGGGGTGAACTGGCCATCCATCGCCTGGGACACAGTCTGCAATGTGTAGAGTGGGCTGGTCCCGAGATCTCCGTAGACGATGCCGAGTGCAGTGAGCCAGACCCGGTTATTGTGATTCTTACGGCCGTCGGTCGGGCCGACCGTGTCTGGACTGTGCATTCCTCACAGTATACCGCCGCTGCCAATGTTCCATGACAGCGGCGGCTATCTCATGACTTGGGCGCGTGCGACTCGCCGCTGGTGCTGATGTCCTTGGCCCCGGCCGTTTCCAGAATATTCTTGGCCCGCGTGCGCGCCTTCGAATCTTCCGTGTGCACCGAGATCAGGATATTGCCGGCGCGCACCTTGTCCTCGTACTGCTTGGCCTCGTACTCCGGGATTCCCAGACCCACGAGTCCGCCAATCAGACCACCCGTGGCTCCGCCGACTGCGGCGCCGCTCAAAGCGCCCATGATCGGACCCGCAGCGATGAAGGGGCCGACGCCGGGAATCGCAAGCGCGCCGATGCCTGCCAACAAACCGACTGCACCTCCAACGCCCATTCCCGCCACACCACCGGTGGCCGCGCCTTCAGGGGCCTTGGTGTGTTTCTCATGTGCGAAATCCCGCGTTCCTTCCTTGTCGGGAAAGAGCACTGAGATATCGTCGTTGAGAAAGCCGGTCGACTGCAGTTGCGCAACGATTGCATCCGCCTGTTGCGGTGTATTCGCGATGCCATATACAGCTTGATTCATAACATGTCTCCTGGGCGCTCAGACGCCTTTGATAGTGAGTTGATCGAGGACGTCCTTGCCTGGAGCGTTCTGCCGCGCCAGGGCAGCGATACGATCTTTCTCAGCGGCGCTGGCCACAGGGCCGCGCAAGGTGACCGTGTTGCCACTGGTCACGATCTTCACGTTGTGAGCCGACACCGACAGCGATTTGTCGGCGATGACAGCCTTCCGAATACTCGCCGTTACCTTGATCGCGTCCGCCGTGTTGGACTGGTCCGCGGGAGTAGCCATTTCGGAGTGGCTGTCCGCTCGATTGGCGGCGGTGTTGTCCGTGTCATTTTCGCCGTAGAGAGTGCCATCATGCGAGGGTGAGGCATCAACCGTTCCGCACAGCACGAGGCAGGCAGCGATGCTGACTCCAGTGAAAGCTTTGCTGTTCATGCTTACCCCTATGCTCGACGTTAGATAATGGGCGCAGCATAAGAGTGTCAGCACGGCCGCACTATCGTGAAACAGCGGCTTCTTCTGTGGGAAATGACCTACGGCGACGGTGCAACGCGCCAGACCGTATTGCCCACATCGTCGGCAACCAGCAGCGCCCCTTGCTTATCCAGCACCACGCCTACCGGCCGGCCCAGCGCTTTGCCATCGTCGTTGACGAAGCCGGTCAGCACTTCAATGGGATCACCGGCCGGCTTGCCGCCCTGGAACGGAACAAACACCACGCGGTAGCCGCTGCGCGGTTTCCGGTTCCACGAGCCATGCTGACCGACAAACATGCCCGCAGAGAACGGGCCGGATGTGCGTCCCGGCTGACCAGTGTCATACACGAGCCCTAACGAAGCCGTATGCGCTCCCAAGGCGTAGTCGGGCACAATGGCCTTGGAAACCAGGTCCGGCCGCTGCTCTTTCACACGGCTATCGACATGGGTGCCGTAGTAACTGAAGGGAAATCCATAAAACCCGCCGTCCACCAGCGATGTCATGTAGTCCGGCACGAGGTCGCTTCCGATTTCGTCGCGCTCGTTGACAACCGCCCACAGCTTCCCGGTATCCGGTACCCAGGCGAGCCCGTTGGGATTGCGCAGACCCGACGCATAGATCCGATGTTGGCCGGTGGCAGGATCGATCTCCCAGACGGCCGCCCGTCCCTCTTCCGCCGCGAGCCCGTTCTCACCCACGTTGCTGTTGGATCCCACGGTGGCATACAACCGCGACCCGTCGTGGCTGGCCAGCAGATTTTTAGTCCAATGATGGTTGATCGGCCCCGCGGGTAGATCGACTACCTTCGTGGGCGGCCCCGCCACCCGGGTCTCTCCTTCGACATAATGAAAGCTGACGACCGCGTCGGAATCCGCGACGTAGAACAGATTACCCACCAACGCCATGCCGTACGGCGAATTCAACTTGTCAGCGAACACATACCGCTGATCAGCGACGCCCGTACCGTTCGTGTCCCGCAGCAAGGTGATCCGGT
>JAXDQF010000345.1:0-14304 GCA_034668025.1 Gammaproteobacteria bacterium
GATCCGGCTGCTGTCGCAGAATGATTTGACGTTGGAGGTGGCGCAGTAACCGGCCTCGCCGGTCACGCTGGCCGCTGGCGTTGCGCTCCGCGCGGGAACGCACGGCTGGGGCGATCCGCGCGTTACTCCCGGAAGTTGATTTCGATCTGCACGCCGTTGGGGTCGAACAGGAACAACTGACGGACAATGTTGCCCGGGTTGTTGTTCTCGCGGACTGGCACGCCGTGCTTTCGGATGCGCTCCAACACGCCATCATAGTCCTGCGCGCCGAACGCGATGTGGTCCACCGGCCCCGTCCCTTCCGCGGGCGTCGTCACGAAGGCATCTTTGGCCTGCTGACGCGCCGTGTAGGTCATCCATTCGGCAATGTGAATCACCGGCGTGTCGCCGATGTACACCCAATGCCCGGGGAACCCCAGTGGTGGCCTGAACCCATTCTCCATGCCTAGCACGTCGACGTAGAAGTCGCGCGTGGCGTCGATGTTGGGGGTGAGGACCAGGTAGTGTTCGAGTTTTGTGAGCGGCATGAGGCGTCAGTATACGCTTGGCGCGGTTCGTGTCGGACGACTCCTACAGCAGGTTCTTAAGATTCCGTCTGCACTGTTCAAGCTGCGGGTCCGATACTGTCGTCAATTCTCGAGGAGAGTAAAGATGATTCGAACGACAGTTCTGGCGGGGTTGGCCTGCGCGATCGCTCTGGGCTCGGCCGGGTGCGACAACCGGGGGCCGATGGAAAAGGCCGGTGAAAAAGTCGATCACACGGTCGATACCATCAAGAACGGGGGTCACGAGCCGGTGGGTGATTCGATCAAGGACGACGTAAACAAGGCTCGCGATAAGGCTGCCGATGCGGTGGATGACGCCAAGAAGTAGCGACCGCCGGGTCTGACGGCTCCCTAAGTCGACCCATGGTTCCGATGGTGCACTTGCAGCCGGTAGCGCGCCCGCGTTCCCGGTTGCAGGTGCAGGCGGGTGGCATGTACTAGCCGCGTTCCCTGCGCCCAGTTACTCTCGGGGACTACTAAGAAGCCCGGATCGCAACATGGGTCAGTTGATCGACGGTGAATGGCGCAGCACCCCGCTGCCGGTGGACAGTGCGGGAGAATTTGTCCGAGCTGCCAGCACGTTCCGACATTGGATTGGGTCGCCCGACCAACCGGAATTTCCGGCTGTGCCGGGCCGGTATCACCTTTACGTCGCGCGTGCCTGCCCCTGGTGCCATCGCACGATGATTGCCCGGGTCGCCAAGCGCCTCGAGAACATCGTTTCCATCAGCTTCGTGGAACCGTTCGTGTTCGACAACGGCTGGGCATTCGCGAAACAGGATCCCCTGACAGGCGTCCGGTACATCCACGAGCTCTATAGCCAGGCGGACCCGCTCTTCACCGGCCGCGCCACCGTACCGGTGCTTTGGGACAAGGAAAACAACACGATCGTCAACAACGAGTCCGCTGACATCGTACGGATCTTCAACCATGAGTTTGATGAGATCACTCAGGAATTCACGGACTACTACCCGGAAGCACTGTCCGGCGAAATCGATCAGATCAACAAGCGTGTGTACGAAACCGTCAACAACGGCGTGTATCGTGCCGGCTTTGCGACGAGTCAGTCGGCGTACGAGACCGCCTGTCAGCAGTTATTTGAATCGCTGGATTGGCTGGAGGACCGGCTGCAACGGCAGCGCTACCTGCTGGGTGGGCTCATGACGGAAGCGGATTGGCGCCTGTTTCCCACGCTGGTGCGGTTTGACGCAGTGTACTACGGACACTTCAAGTGCAACTTGCGCCACGTGTACGAATACCCGGCCCTCTGGGGCTACACGCGTGAGATCTATCAAATGCCGGGACATGCGGCAACCGTGTCGATAGACGAATACAAGATGCACTACTACGGCAGTCATCGGAATCTCAACCCCTCAGGGATCATTCCCGCAGGACCGCTGTTGAATTTCAACACGCCGCACGGTCGCGGCCGCTGAGCGCGCCCGCTTCCGGCCATCACGACGAATCGACAATTGCGCTATGATTTGCGTCCACAACAACGAGCTTGGGGAGCTAAGCCATGAGCATTCTCAGCACTCTCGCCGGCGCACTCGAAGGTGCGCCCAATGCCAATCCAGCGACTTCTACCGGCATCAACCTGGGCGGTGCCGCAGCGTCGGGAGCTTTGATTTCGCAGGTTATTTCCATGATCCAGAGCCGGCCGGGAGGCTTGGGGGGACTGCTGCAGTCGTTCCAACAGGGTGGCCTGGGACACGTGTTCCAGTCGTGGATCGGGACTGGCCAGAACCTGCCGCTGTCGCCCGATCAACTGCATGGCACGGTGGGATCGGACTGGATTTCCAAAATCGTGCAGGCTACGGGCCTGCCGCAGGAGCAGGTCGAGCAGAACCTGTCCAAGCTGCTGCCGCAGGTTGTCGACCACCTGACACCCAACGGACAGATGCCGCAAGGAGATATCGGAAGCCAGCTCGCCACAGTCGCGCAGCGTTTGCTTCATGGCTGAGCCGCAGGAGAGCCTCCAATGAAAATTCGAACCTCCAGTGCGTTGATATGCAGCGCATTATTGGCCGGTGTGTTGGCTTTCCCGCTGCTCAGCAGCGCTGCTGACACGGTAACCGATGCCGCAGCGCCCGTGCTGTGCAAAGACGGCACAACTGCCGCGCATGCCGGCAAAGGCGCTTGCAGTCATCACGGCGGCGTAAACAAGTCAGGCGCGGCATCGACCAGCAGCTCGTCAGGGAGTGCGACCAACGCGGCGGCCTCACCGTCTCCCGCAACTCCTGCTGCACCTGCTTCGCCCGCTGCTAGCACGGTGCTCTGTAAGGATGGAACTACTGCGACGCACAGCGGCAAAGGTGCCTGCAGTCATCATGGTGGAGTAAACAAATCGGGTGCAGCGTCCACCAGCGGGACAACGAGCTCATCTGGCAGCGCAGGCAGTGCGGCACCGCCAGCAGCCGCACCGGTTCCCGCGGCTCCGCCTCCAGCTTCGGCCCCGTCGCGCACGGCGCCAACTCCAACAGCATCGGCACCACCTGCTGGACCGGCGATGCGAGCACAGGTCCCCGGCCAGGCTGCAGCACCGGGTGGCGCGCCCGGACAGGTCTGGGTCAACAGCGCGTCCAAGGTCTATCACTGCTCAGGCGACCGTTGGTACGGCAAGACCAAAGAAGGTCAATACATGAGCGAAGCCGATGCCAAGGCACAGGGCAATCGTCCTGACCACAACAAGCCCTGCTCGTAAGAGACTTTGTAAGATCGCGCAAGGCTGACATCTTTTCCCGCCCGCGTGCAGTGATAGTGCCCGTGAGCGCACACGTTCAGTTCGCAGACCCCTGCTGCGACGCACAACACGTCGCGGCCACGGATCAGCTTAGGCACGGGGCTTGCGAACCGGATTGCATGCCTGAAAGCATGCAGTTCGACGAGCACGAACTACGGCTCGAAGCGCGTCGGCGAGTCGCCACCGGGCGATTACCGTGCGAACCTCAGCAGTATTTGTGGGCGGGTGCGGGCGATGGTCAGTTGTGTTCACTGTGCGATCGTCTGATCGATCCGCAACAGATCGAGTACGAGCTGCAATTCGATACCAACCCGCAGATCATCTTCCGATTCCATCGCATATGCCATCAGGCGTGGGAGTTGGAGTGCATCAAGTAGGGTCGCCTGTCAGGCGACGTTAGATTCGCATAATGCGCGCCCACTCCTTCATCGACTCTCCTGCTGCTCCAACTCTTTGGAAATCCGCGCGAACGTCGCTGGCCAGTCGGCCACCCAGCAGCACACATGGTCGAAGCGCGGGTACGACCAGATGCGCTCCGGGGAAACCCGCTCAAAATAACGAGCCGTGGCCGCCGCCGGCACATTCGTGTCTCGCTGACCCACCAGATACCACTGCGGCAGCGATTTCGGCAGAGGCGGCTGCAGCGCCGGATTGAGGCTGCCCTGCAGCGGCAGGTAGCCATGCAATTGCGCCCAGGTGTCCGGATCGAGGTTGCCGGCGATGGTCACGAGACCGACGACCCCGGGCAGGTCGCGGGCCATCAACGCCGCGAGCGTGCCACCTCCGCTGTATCCCACGAGGAGCACATGATCGAAGTGATGCTCGGTAGCGAAAGCAGTCGCGGCTGCCGTCATGCTGGCGACGACCGCGGCGGAGTAGCGCTGTGATGTCCACAAAGCCGCCGGGCACTGCGGCGGCCTGACCTTCTCCAGATAACAAGGTCGCGCGAGGTAGAGCACCGAAACCGCAGTTGCGCCGGCGAGTCGCAGCGCAAGTGGCCGCCTCGGGGTCGGGTCGGTCGCGATCCGGCGCCCACGACCGACCCAGGGCGACCCATCGCCGTCGATGAACACGACGAGTTGATCGGACGATCCGCGCATTGCCGCGAATGCGTGATGCCGGAAGTTGGTGCCTTGCAACAACACCGGCTGCAGTCCGTAGTCACGGGCAATTTGCTGTGCAGCCTGCTCCGGGCTCACGCAGCCGCCGACGGTTGCGATTACAACGAGTTTGAATGCCCGCGCCATCACTCGACAGGCGCGATAAAACACCTTCTCTTGACAGTAACAATTTGGCGTCACTATTCTGCGTCGGTTCAGGATTGCACGAAAAGAATTCGAAGCAGGCCGCGCATCGCGCCCGGCCGCGGCACTCAAGGGAAGCTTCATGACGATCACGGTTGGGTCCGACTCGCTCGGGCGGCTGATGCCTGTGCGTATTTTACCGCGATTCCCCGCTGCACCGCGATCGAATGGTCACACGCCGCGCACATTCCATGCAGTCCTGTTGTTTCTGGCGGCGCTGTGGTTCCGGCCGGCGGGTGCGCAGACTGCGGCGCTGCTCGACATGGTTAACACCCTGTCCGCGAATGGAACCTTCCAGTTTGACGCGTTGGAGCGGCAGGCCGCCATTGCCAACGACGGCGCCTACACCAAACTGTTGCCCGTCTGCGGCGCGCAGGCCCAGGCGGCCGCCACGGCCTGCGCAGGCACCACGCGGACACTCTTCAATCGACTGCGCGAGTTGGAAGACAACGCCAATGAGTTGCTGGGCAATCGGGGCGAGACGCAGTTCAGTCTGCGCCTCGACCCCGAGGGCATCAGCGATGCGCTGCGTTGGACCGCGCCCGAGGAGTATGCGGCGCAGGGTTCGATGGCTTCGAAGTTCGTCAACACCCAGGCGTCGGTTCTGACCAACCGCTTCGCGGCGCTGCGGTTTGCTGCCCAGGGCATCCCGCTTGCGGACGGTGTCTCCATGGGTCCCGGTGGCAACGGCCTTGCGTATGCCTACAACGGCGGTGCGCTCGGCGGAGCCGCTGGAGCGGACTCCCCGTTGTTCAGCCGCTGGAGCATTTTCGCGAACGGCGGTTTCGGCTCCGGCGACAAGAGCCCGACGACATTCGAGGATGCATTCTTCTTCGACAGTACCGAAGTGTCCGCGGGCGCCGACGTCCGGATCACCAACCAGGTCGTCGTCGGCATATTGTTTGGTCATACTGAAAAGCGGGTTGATTTCGATTCCGCCAAAAGCATCGTCGCCGGCGGCATCCGCGGCAACGGCCAGAGTGCCATTGTCTACGCCCAATTTGAGACTGACGCGGCGTTCGCCAATCTCGCCATCGGCTGGCAGCACCTGAGCCTGGCGACGCAACGCCGCATCACGTACCCGTCCAACAATCCCGATATCGCGTCGGTCGACGTCACTTCGCTCAGCAACACCGGGTCCACGGCTCTGATTGCCACGCTGGGTGCCGGATATACGTTGCATTACAGAGGGTTCACCGCCGAGCCCTACGTCAATCTGCAGAACGTCAGAACACGGATCAACGCGTTTACCGAGCACTCCGACGACGGCTTCGATATCGACACCCCTTCCCAGACGATCCAGTCGCTCGAAGGCTCGGCGGGCCTCCGGGCCCAATACGCCGTGCCGAACCCGTTCGGTGTGATCGTTCCTTACGTCTACGGCGAGTACCGCCATCAGTTTCGCGACGGCTCGCGGGATATCAGCTCCGGGTATGCCGGTGACGGCGGTGGTACCGATTTCAACCTGTCGACCGACGGGCCGGTCAAACACTACTACGTGGTGGGCGGCGGTGGCTCGATCGTACTGAAACATGGCCTGCAGGGATTCATGCAGTACTCGCGCGTGCTCAACTATACAAACTACACGGACCACACCGTTTCCGGCGGCGTGCGGTGGGAGCTCTAACCATGTCCTTTCGACTTCGGACGGTCGCGGTAGGACTCATTGCGCTCGCTGCAACAGGTTGCGGCACACGCGTCGGCACGGGAGGGGGTGCCTCCACCAGCAGCCCTGGACACGGACCCATTGCAGTAGCCACCGTGATCGGACAGAAACCCACTTCGTCCGCGGGTGCGAATCCCGTGACAGTGACAGTCCGGTCGGGCGCCGATGTCATTCTTTCCGGCAAGGACAGCGATGGAACGGATGCGGCAATTGATTCTTTCACGTGGACACAGACGGGCGGCCAGCAGTTGCCCGCCGCGCCGGATATAAATGCACTTCTTTACCGGTCATCGAATACGGTCAGCTTTCACGCGCCTCTCGTCGCTCCTGGAGCCGCTCCCCTCACCTTCCGACTGACCGTCAAAGATGCGCGTAGCGTTACAGCTACGGCGGACGTGAGTGTCACTGTCGTTCCACCCGGCGATCAGAACCAGATGCTGGTGGTGCCTGAAGTCACTCAGCGATTTACGATTGCAGTGCTGACTACTGACGGTTTTGGCGGCCAGCCGTTGGCAAATGACATACCGGTCTGTGTGCAACTGCTGCGAACGATCAACTACAGGACGCGCAACCTCGGCACGACGAGCCCGGAGCAGGCTGCAGCGCCCGTGCCACTGGCGCCGTTGACGATCGATACATCCTGGCGGGCACTGACTACGGTCGCCGCTGCAGGCTCAGGATCCGACTCCGTTCAATTGAATGCCGCGGCAGCGTCATTCTCCAATCCGCGGGTGACCTTCGATGTGCCCTCGCTGAACGACGAAGACCTGTTTGCCCGCTACAACCAGCCCGGAGCCGGCAACAACTTCGACCGGCAACTCGTACCCTCGGACGTGGATACCGCGCAACTGCAGGTCGCCGTCAGCGCGACCGCGGGAACCTGTGCCCAACCCGCGGGAGCCAATACCGCCAGCCCCATGATAGTTGCGCTCCTCGGCGCGGACGGCGGCGTCAAACTCAGCAGCAAGGCGTCCACTGGCAGCAGCATTCTGAACCAGGACGCAAATTCGACCGCTCTCACGGCGGACACGCTCCTCACAACCATTAATCCCACTCAGGTTGTGAACGGACAGTCGGCCCCCTATGCCCGAGGCCCGGTCGAGACGGCCGCATCGGCCGATGCGTATTACGCAGCGATCGATCCTGGCAGTACGAAGACGACACTCGCCACCTGGCTGAGTGCCAACTGCTTCGACCCGGCCGCCGCTGATTATGGGGTGGGAGCAGCGGGGGCCGGCAACGGCGCCCATGCGACCTACACGAACAACTTCGACCTGGGCTTCGGCCGCGACATGTATTTCATCCGGTGTTCCGCTGATCACGTGGATCCGGTCACCCACGCGGTGACCGCTCACGCCGGTGACATGGCGTCAGTGGTTATCAATTATCCGTCGCTGGAGCAGACAGCACTCAAACAGTCGCCGATCATCGCCGTGGCCATGGAGTACAGTGCCGCAGCCGGCGGCTACAATCCGACCCGCAAGTTTTCGAAGTTCTATATTTTTGCGCCGAACGATCGCACCGGAGAGTTTGTGCGGGTGCGCTCTGCAAACTTCGACCGGCGGGGTCAGAAATATCTACCCGGCTCCTGCACGGCCTGTCACGCCGCAAACCTCCCGAGCCTGCCCATCACGTTCTCGGGTCCGGCAGCGAACACGAAGTGCGACGCAACCAGCTATCCGGTGAATGCCTGCTACCGGTTGGTACAGGACCCGACTGACAGCCAGCACACGTGTAACGCAGACAGTGTTCCAGGCACGCCTGGCTGTCTACCTCCGGGTGACATAGGCTCCGCGTTCCTGCCCTGGGACGTCGACGCATTCCTGTTCTCGGACAACGATCCCGCCTTCACGGGCCATCTCGTCCCCGGGGGCTCGTACACGCGGGGCATGCAGGAACCGGCCCTCAAAGTACTCAACAAACTTGCCTACTCAACCTACAAGTACGGCACGGATACCTCGGGCGCCGATATCACTGAGACAGTCATTCCGACGGGTAGTCCCACGACCGGCGCACAGGCAGTGGACCGGTACGGCGCAGTCAAGACGATGATCGAGCACTGGTACGGTGACGGCGGAACGAATTTCCCGCAGGCGACGTATAAGGACTACACCGACGCGGCACCTCCAGCCGGTTGGCAGAGCCAACCCGCGTCAGCCCCGCTGTACCACACAGTGTTTGCGCGAAATTGCCGCACCTGCCACGTCGTCAATGCCGATCCCGGACTGCAGTTCTCGGGATTGATGGAGTCACAACTGCAGGCGAACCAGCTCAAAGACGGCTATGCCAAGTTCATGGATGAATTTGCCACAACCACCGCGGGTCCCAACAAAGGCGTTCTGTATCTCACGCAGCAGGGGATAATGCCCTTCGCGCGGTTGACCCTGGACCGTTTCTGGGTGGACTTCGATAACGGCACCAGCTCGGGAAACACGCTCGCGCAGGCTTTACAGATGCAGGCCGCACTGGCCGGTCAACCCGTCATCAATGCGACGATTCAACCGTCAAACAAGCCACTGCAGCCAGGCCAGACTGCATCGGCGACGACTTCGTCCAGCGCCCGCGTGGACGCCACCGCCAGTGACTTCGTAGCGAAGTTCAACTGGTCCCTGTCCGTCACGCCACTGCCGGCGAGCGACAATGACACCTCCAAACCTCCAGTCTGCTCGACCAGCAGCGCCGGCGCTGCCGTCGCCGTGGTAGGTGACACTACCGCCTCGCCCGGATTCTATGTCGGCAAGTCCGGTCTGTATCGCATCACTCTCACACCCGACAACGGCGTGGGCCAGTCCGGCTCGGCAAGCTCGTATGAATACGACATCTGCGCGGCCAATTTCGTCCCAACCTGGACTTCCGCTGCGAGCCCGAGCTGCACCGCGGTCAAAGCGCCCTACCAATCCAGCGGTGCCGGTGGTCAACAGGCACTGCCGCTCAATAGCTGCTTCGCCGGAGCCGGCAATCCGCCCTATAGCCTGAAGCTTTCCAGCGACGCCCAGAACTACGGGCTCAGCGCCTCCGGTCCGGTTGTCGCGCCCAACGGACCCACCTGGAATGCAGCGGTGTTGTGCGACGGTCTATTGGCCACCGGGCCGTGCGCGACAGTGCCATCCGCGCAGTTCAACTTCAATGCGAACGCAAGCCCAACATCCGCGGTGCCGGTCTACTACCAACTGTGTGACGTCGACAACGACTGCACGGCAACGGGAACTGGAACGACCTCGAGTGCTGTACTGAGCGTTGCGCCGACTTCGGTCTCAATCGCCAATGCAAGCCTGAAGATGTACTGGGCGCCTTGCCTGGACAGCTATATTGACGATGTCACCAATCACGCCACGCACTGTCACAATCCGGGCAATCTCGGCTCGGCTTTCAGCGGGCAATTGTCCGGCAACTACCAGTTGATCCTGGGGCAAAATCCGAGCACGTCTGCGCCCCCTGGGGCGTCGATGTCCCATCTGTACGATGCCATGACCCTGGGGGGTGCCGGGAACGCACTGCAAGTGAGCATCGTCCCGCCGTCAATGACCGCATTCGGCGGTATGGCATTGCCACTACAGGATAGTGCTGTGAACCTCCAGAGCGATCTGGCGCAGGTTCTGTTGGTGCCCGCATCTGCGTATACCAACTACAGCGGTCAGTCCCTGCCGTTCGTTACGAGCGACATCAACGGCCTGAGCCTGACGGATGGCGCGAGCGCGGCCGCCCTGCCCGCTCTTTCCTACACGCTGACCGCTGTAGGAACCGGTAACGGAACGACGGCTTGTAACGGCAATTTCAGCGCTGGCAGTTCCACCTGCGCGAACGGTACCCTCAACATCCAGGCGCTGACCAGCTTCACGCGCTCCACGGCCAGTCAGACGCAGCCGATCTTCGGCACACCCGCTAAAAACGGCAACCCCGCCGTGACCGGCATCATGGCTTCCTGCTCGGGCTCGACCTGTCACAGCGGCACCGGCAATGTCTGGACGTACGTACCCGGGGATTCACAGACGACTTACAACAACATCTGCAACTCGGGCAGCGGGGCTGGAACGACCCATAATTGTGCGAATCCCGTCAAGGACGCCAGCAACAACGCGATCATCGTCCCCGGTGCGCCTGAAAGCAGCATCTTCTATACGGCTGCCTGCACGACCGGATTCGGGACGGGTCCGAGCAGGATGATTACGGCGTTCCCCTCGCCGGCGGCAACGCAGTGCCAGATCATTTACCAGTGGATTCTCGAGGGCGCGGCCAATGATTGATCGCCATTGGTGGGTGCGCAAGGCCACGAGAGACTTTACTGCCGCCTAGGGGGCGGTGACACTCAGCAGCGTTTCGCGGTAGCCACGAGGCCCTGCACCGGGGCGCCGCGCTCGAAACGAAGCACGACCGGGTCGATGACGATCGGCTTCAAACCAACCTGTGTCAAAACAGCCTCCAGGTAGGCAACGGTGTGCGCGTAACGGCCGTGCTCCAACAGGCACGGAGCATCCGGCTTGCCGGCGGATCCGCCCATCCGTGTTTCAACTGAGAAAACGAACAGGCCCCCGGGCCTCACGAGTGGCGCCACCGCGGCGAACACAGCGACGAGGTCGCCGAAGTAGCAGAACACATCGGCGGCAGTGACGACGTCGAAGCTGTCGGTGCATCCAGCGGCGTAGGCGGTGATTTCTTCGCAGATCAGCTCATCGTAACAACCGCGCGCACGCGCACGCTCCAACATGCCGGGCGCCAAATCCACGCCCACGACACGGCGTGCGAGAGGCCGAAACCACTCGGCACAAAGGCCTGTGCCGCATCCGAGATCCAGAAGCTCCAGTCCGACGCAGGCCGGGTCCATCACCGCCATCGCGCGCTCAAAGACGAGCTGCGGTGCGCGATAGCGGAGTTTGGCCAGAGTGGCGTCAAACTCTGGAGCGGCCCGCCCGAAGATGCTTTCGATAAATCCATCCGAAGCCCGCTCCGGTTGATTTACTCCGCTCGTTGCAGCAACGAGGTGCGCCGCGACTGGATCGGCCGGAATGGCGTGCAGCCACGCCCGATAGACCGCTGCAGCCTCAACACGTCGGGAATCACGGTAAAGCAGCTTGCCGAGCAGCTCGTAGGCCGCGCCCTGGTTCGGGTCCTGCGAGATGACTTGCCTGAGCAACGTCTCGGCGCGCCCCAGATCCGCAACGAGCAGGCACTCACGCGCTTCACTCAACAGCGCGGTCCGTTCATCCATGCGATGGCGCCGGAGAGCTCGATTGCGTGGCAACCGCAACGAGACCGCGCACAGGGTCCTGTCGCTCGTATCGCAGAGTCTCAACCGACATCGACTCGATGACCAGGTCGCTGGCGGATAACGTTGCCTCAACGTAGCCACGCGAATGTTGATACCGGCCGTGAGGCAGGAGAACAAATGACTCATCCGTCGGCGTTGAGTCGGGCATCAGCTCGAGTGAGCACGCGAAGCGTCCCCCGGGCAGCAGCACGGCTGCCGCTGCTTTGAAGGCGGCTGACAGGTCGCCGAAGTAGCACAGTACGTCGGCGGCGACAGCCAGGTCGAACCGTTGTCCGCAGTCTGCCAGCCATTCAGTGAGCTCCGCGCAGTTGAGTTGATCGTAGACGGCGCGCACCGCGGCCTTCGACAACATGTTGGGAGATAGATCCACACCCACCAGCCGGCGTGACATCGGGCGCCAGAGCGGACCACATAAGCCGGTACCGCAGCCGATGTCCAGGACGTCCCATTTTGAGTGCCGTGCCGGCTCATTGGAGCGCATCACCGCGTCGAACAGCAACTGGGGAGCCCGATAGCCGAGTTCCTCCAGATTGCGATCAAAGGACTCGGCAAAGTCATCGAATGTCGCGCGAACGTATCCGTCCGACGCCCGGGTGGGACGTTCGGCGCCGCCCGTCGCTGCGAGCATGTGCTGCGGAATCGGATCATCCGGAGCGGATGACTGCCATCGGGCATAGAACTCCACGGCTTCCGCGAGCCGGTTGAGCCTGTAGAGCAGATGGCCGTATGAGATGGCGATATTGCGCATGCCGGGCTGCAGATCCAAAGCCCGGCCCCACGCCACGAGTGCCTCCTCGCATGCGTTGCGCGCTCGCAGCGTCATCCCCAGGTTGGCCCACGCATTGGCAAATTCAGGCGCGAGCTCGATCGCCTTGCGCGCGCAGAGCTCCGCGCGCTCGAAGTCGCGCTCCTTGAAATAGGCCACACCCAGATTGCTCCAGGCATCCACATACCCGGAATCGATTTCCAATGCGCTCACCATCAGTTTCACCGCTTCGGCGTTGCGGCCTTGATGACTTCGCAACAGGCCCAGGAAGTGCAGTGCCGACGGGTCCGAGGGGAACTCCTTCAGATGCTCACGGTAGCCTGCCTCGGCGGCCGCATGGTCACCACCACGATGTTTGGCGATGATGTCTTTCAAACGCTGCTCGGTGGCGCTCATGTTCGCTGAAAGCTCCGTCAGCTGCCCAGACCGCGGGGAATGAAGAAAAAATCCCCGAGCTCGTGCCCCGCGGCTTTCATGGCCTTGAATTCCGGCACCTGGCTGAAGTGATTGCGGGCCGCGCCGGTCTTGACACGCTCCTGCACCTGCGCAAACAGTGAAGGGGTGGAAAGAATTCCGGAGTTGGCACTGAGCACATCCAGAAAGGCGCGCGCGAATACCGAATCGCCCTGGCCCCCCGTATCCAGCACCGGTTGGTCACCACCCGATGCGAGCAACAGGCGAGCGCGCTTCGGCAGTTTGAACTTGACGTAGTCGAGCGAGAACTGCGTCTCCGTCCCGAACATGTTGACACCGGGATCGCTCGACAGCAGGCCGGCGTAACATGAGTCGGCGACGACGAGCACGCGCCGCGCCGGCAAGCGAGCCAGATGCGCGGTAATCTGCTCATTGGGAACCCAGAAGGTGTCATCCGGCGGGCGCTCCGCGTTCACGGGAAGCCAGTACCCGGCGTCAATATTGCCGGTCTTCAGGCGGGTGCCGTGACCTGCATAGTAAATCAACAGATTGTCATTCGGCTGCAGGACCTTGTTCAGGTCATTGAGAGCACGCAGCATCGCCACATCGTTGGCGTCCTCGACCAGTTGGACCGTGAAGCCGTACTTGTCTTTCAGGATCTGACCGGTGCGCTCGGCATCGCTGTGAGGTGTCTCCAGGTGCTCGAGCACCTGATAGTCCTGGTTACCTATGACGAGCGCGTAGTAGCGGCCGAAATCCAGCCCTTTGATCATCCGCGCCTGCGCCTGCGGGTCCAGTGCCGCTGTTGGAAGCCGGGCCTGCGGCTCGCGTGTGGCAGCCACACTGGCCAACTGGGTCGTGCTCGCGCGTCGTTCGGCTTCGAGCCGGGTTATCCAGGCCCGCAGCGCCTGCAGCTCCTTGTTGGAGTCTTCGCTGGCCGAGCTCGCCGCGGCGGACTTGCGGGCCGCCTCTTCCGCCTGTTTCAGCTGCTTCTGCAGCAGCTCGAGCTGCTGATCCTTCTCCGCGATCACCTGCTGCAGCTGCGTTCGCAACTGCTCGTTCTCGTGCCGGGCGGCGGAGGCATACATCACATTGTCTTCAGGCAATCCCCAGGCCTTGCGGTATAGATTCAACGCTTTGAGCCGGTCCTTATCCACGCCCTGGCCCTGCTCGTACAATGTACCGAGATTGAACAACGCACGGGAATAGCCCTGATCGGCTGCTTTCTGGTACCAGATGACAGCCGCCTCAAAGTTGGGCGCGCCACCGAGCCCCCGCTCGTAGATTTCGCCGACATTATTCTGGGCGTCCGCGTCACCCACCTGCGCCGCCGCCATCCAGACTCGCAATGCCGACTTGGAGTCAGCACGGTCATACGCGGTGTACTCACCGCCGCGGATGTGACACTCGGATGCGGTAGTCCGTGTTGGACGACGCTGAGTGAGGTAAGTCGTGTTGCCAATGCTTCGCACCACTCCGGGCAACAGGCAATCCACGATTTCGAGGTCCTGGCGGGTCACCATGCCCTCAGTCGCCGTAGTCCTGGCAGCGGCCGCAGCGACACCCGGTTCGGACACGCAGGTGCACAACACACCCGCAG
>JAXDQF010000346.1:0-28007 GCA_034668025.1 Gammaproteobacteria bacterium
TGGCGATCTGGCAGAAACTACGCTGGACCAAAGCAAACGGATACGTCGCCTATACCACGAAGATTGGTGCCCGGAGCCGGACTCGAACCGGCATGGCCTTGCGGCCGAGGGATTTTAAGTCCCTTGCGTCTACCGATTTCGCCACCCGGGCCTACTTTTGCGGGGCGGCGATTCTATCGCAGATTCGACAAAAAGCACGCCGTTGACGCAACCTGTAGACACCCTTGCTTATGGCGCTAAGCCACTGAATTTGCGAGACTCGCGCGCCATTGATCTACCCCTCTCGCGAGTCCATGCCCGAGCGCCGCCTGCAAGCCGAGAATCTGCACCTGTGGAGAGGTGACCGCCACGTTCTGCGCGGCGTGCGCTTCGCGGTCAATGCGGGCGAATGTCTGCAGATCACGGGTGGTAACGGTGCCGGCAAGACCAGCCTGCTGAGGACGTTGAGCGGTCTCATGTACCCGGAAGAGGGGACCATCAGCTGGTGCGGCAGCAACATCCGCCGCGATATGCAAGCCTTCCACGCTGATCTTGCTTACATCGGTCACGAACCCCCGCTAAAACCGGATCTGTCTGCCCAAGAGAATCTGCGTTACTGGATTGGCGTCCGCCGGCCCCTGCCGGCCGCGGAGATCGATCACGAGCTGGGACGCCTCGGCTGCGATAAGTGGCGAGATCGCCCCATTCGCACCCTGTCGGCGGGGCAAAAACGCCGCGTGGCCCTGGCAGGGCTGCTGCTGATGGCGGCGCCCCTTTGGCTGCTCGACGAGCCGACAACCAATCTCGACACCGACGGCCAGCGCCTGGTCGGCACCCTCATTGAAGAACACCTGGCGCGGGGCGGTTTAGCCGTCGCGGCGATCCATCACGAACTCGAAGTCTCCGCAGCGGTCATCAGACGCCTGGAGCTGTCCTCGAAATGAGCTCGTGAATACCTCCGTCATCGAGATGACCACTACGGGCACTTCCGCGCTGGAGGCCGCGCGACTCACGCTGGCACGCGACATTCGGCTCGCATTGCGCAAGCGCGGTCAGCTCGTCCAGCCGTTGGCTTTTTTCGCCATTGTCACCACGTTGTTTCCGCTGGGAATTTCGCCGGAATTGTCGCGGCTGCGCGACGTAGCGCCCGGTGTGTTGTGGGTGGCCGCCTTGTTATCCTCCCTGCTCGCGCTGGAGTTTCTGTTTCGCGATGACGCGCAGGACGGGACACTGGAGCAGCACGTTCTGTCGGGCCAGTCATTGACGTGGCTGCTGTTTGCCAAGACAGTGGCGCACTGGCTTTTGACGGGCCTGCCGCTGGCCGTCATGGCACCCCTGGCCGCCTTGTCGCTGGGTGTGCCGGTGTCCGCCATCGGCGGGATCGTTGCCTCGGTTGCGATCGGCAGCGTGGCGTTGAGTTTGATCGGCTCGATCGGTGCGGCGTTGACTCTCGGTGTGAAGCGCAGCGGTGCTCTGTTGTCGCTGCTGACATTGCCGCTGTCGATGCCTGTGTTGATATTCGGTGCGCGTGCCACGGAGTTGG
Source organism: Gammaproteobacteria bacterium (assembly GCA_034668025.1). Lineage (GTDB taxonomy): Bacteria > Pseudomonadota > Gammaproteobacteria > Steroidobacterales > Steroidobacteraceae > 13-2-20CM-66-19. Next base: position 1,523 of record JAXDQF010000346.1, read on the forward strand.
CCATAAAGGGCGCAGGGTTCGCGCCGCCGCTCTACCTGCTGGGGGCGCTCGCGGTTCTCGGAATAACCCTTGCGCCGCTGGCAGCTGCCGCGGCTGTGCGCATCAGTCTGGAGTAAACATGGCCTGGACCTGGTTTCATCGGCTCGGCTCTCCGCCCTATATCTATGGGCTCGCGGCCCGCCTGACGCCGTGGTTCGCGTGGTGTGCAGCCCTGACGATCCTCGGGGGACTGTACGGCGGCCTGGTGTTGGCACCGGCTGACTACCAGCAGGGCGATGACTTTCGCATCATCTACGTCCACGCACCCAGTGCCTGGATGTCTCTCATGGTCTATTCGACCATGGCCATTTCGGCCGGTGTTGGCTTGATCTGGCGGATCAAAGTGTCGCATGCGGTCGCGGCGGCCTGCGCGCCGATCGGCGCCTCGTTCACGTTCGTCGCGCTCGTGACCGGCTCCCTGTGGGGCTACCGGATGTGGGGAACGTATTGGGAGTGGGACCCACGCCTGACATCCGAGCTCATACTGCTGTTCCTGTACCTCGGCTACATGGGCCTGCGGTCCGCGATGGACGATCCGCAACGCGCCGATCGAGCGAGTGCCGTGCTGGCCGTGGTAGGTATTGTCAACGTACCCATCATTCACTATTCAGTGTTGTGGTGGAACTCCCTGCATCAGGCACCGTCTGTTATGCAGTTGGCAAAGCCCACCATGCCCGCATCGATGCTGATCCCGCTTCTGATGATGTTCTTCGGATTCACCGTGATGTTTGCGGCGCTGCTGCTGGTACGTCTGCGTGCGGAGATTCTCAGTCGGGAGCGCACCGCAAACTGGATCAGGGAGGCGGTGGCCTCGTGAGCGAATTTTTCAATATGGGTGGCTACGCCGCGTACGTGTGGCCGTCCTACGGACTGACATTAGTGATCATTGTTTATAACATCGTCGCGGCACGGCGACTGCTGGCCCGGTCACGCGAAGAAGCGCGGCGTCGGTTGGCGATGCGAGGAGAAGAGAAATGACTCCGCGGCGCAAGCGTATGACGCTGGTATTCGGAATCATCGCCGGCGTGAGCGTCGCCGGGGCACTGGCGTTGAGCGCGTTCCGACAAAACGTCACCTTCTTTTTCGATCCGACCGCGGTCACCGCGGGCCAGGTCCCTGCTGGTGAGCATTTTCGCCTGGGCGGCATGGTCACGAAGGGCAGCGTGCAACGCGCCCCGGGAAGCCTGGAAGTCCATTTCATTGTCACGGATCTGAAAAACGAAATTCCCGTGAGCTACTCGGGCGTGTTACCCGATCTGTTCCGCGAAGGGCAGGGCGTCGTGGCCCACGGTCGGATGTCAGGTAACACCTTCGTTGCGGACGAGGTGCTTGCCAAACATGACGAGAAATACATGCCACCTGAAGTGGCCCGCTCCCTGAAGAAACACCAGGGCGAGACCGCCGCGACACCAGGAGGTGCATGATGCTTCCCGAATTAGGACACTTTGCGCTCATCCTCGCCATGCTGCTGGCGGCCTTGCAGGCCTTCTTTGGCATCGCAGGACCTGCCCTGGGCCGCGATCGCTGGACCGCCGCAGTCACACCCGCAGTGGCGGGTCAGTTCGTGATGGTCGCGACCGCGGTGGCGTGCCTGATCGCCTCATTTGTTGCGAATGATTTTTCCGTCACGTACATCGCCGAGAACTCGAACTCCGCGCTGCCGCTGTTCTATCGCGTAACCGCAATGTGGGGCGCGCACGAAGGCTCGCTGCTGCTGTGGATTTTCCTGCTGGCCTGTTGGACCGTGGCGGTGGCCATTGGCGTGTCGAAGCTGCCGAACCGCTTCGCAGCGCGCGTGCTCGGCGTGTTGGGTGTCGTGAGCTTCGGATTTCTGCTGTTCACCCTCGCCACTTCAAATCCGTTCCTGCGGATGGATCCCCCCGCGCCGGACGGACGCGACCTGAATCCCATCCTGCAGGACCCGGCGCTGGCCATACATCCGCCGATCCTGTACACGGGGTATGTCGGTTTTGCTGTTGCGTTTGCGTTTGCTTGTGCGGCGATGCTCGAAGGCCGGATGGACCAGATGTGGGCTCGGTGGACCCGACCCTGGACCACGGCGGCCTGGGCGTTTCTGAGCGTCGGTATTGCGCTGGGAAGCTGGTGGGCCTACTACGAGTTGGGCTGGGGCGGTTACTGGTTCTGGGATCCGGTGGAGAATGCCTCGTTCATGCCGTGGCTGGTGGGTACAGCGCTCATTCACTCGCTCGCCGTCACCGACAAACGCGGACTGTTCAAGAGCTGGACCCTGTTGCTGTGCATTCTGGCGTTCTCCCTGAGCCTGTTGGGCACGTTCCTCGTGCGCTCCGGCGTGCTCGTGTCCGTGCACTCATTCGCGGCCGATCCGACCCGCGGAATTTTCATTCTCGCCTTCCTGATCATCATGATCGGGGGCGCACTGACCCTGTATGCCTGGCGTGCGCCACTCCTGAGGTCGCAGGCCGGATTTGATCTGGGGGCGCGGGAGTCCTTCCTGCTCTTCAACAACATCCTGCTCGTCATTGGGGCCGCTACCGTATTCGGCGGGACGATGGCGCCGTTGATCGCCGACTCCCTGGGCCTCGGCACGCTGTCCGTCGGAACGCCGTATTTCAATCCGACGTTCATGTTGTCGATGCTGCCGTTGCTCGCGCTGCTGTCAGTCGGAGTCCATGCCAACTGGAAAAGAGGGCGCTTGCGCGACAGCACCCGGACTTTGTTGATCACGTTCCTCGTTGCCGTCACAACGGCCGTCATCCTCGTATTCGGCGTGTACTCGCATGGCAAGGTGTTGAGCCCCGTAGCGGCAACGCTGGGTGTCTGGATCATTCTGTCATCGCTCGTCGACCCGATCGATCGCATCCGTAGAAAGCTGTCTCTTTCGCGCAGCGTCATTGGCATGACCGTGGCCCACATCGGGCTCGGAATGTTCGTGCTGTCCGTGACGACAGTGGAATCCTTCACCCTGGAGCGCGATGTGGCTCTCGGCCAAGGCGAGCAAACCACCGTCGGCAACTACGAGTTTCGCTTCCAGGGCGTAAGGTCCATCGAGGGACCTAACTACAACGGTGTAGAGGGGACGGTCGTAGTCACGCGGCATGGAGTGCCGACATCGGTTGTCTACCCGCAGAAACGGCAGTTCTGGGTGCAGCGCCAGGTCACGACCGAAGCCGCGATCGAAATGCACCACGGCAGCAACGTCTTCGTGGCGTTGGGTGATGAGCTCGGAGCCGGCAAATGGAGCGTCCGGTTCCAGATTCGGCCGCTCGTGAATTTCCTGTGGCTGGGCGCCTTCATCATGGCGGTGGGCGGCGCAATATCGGCCACTGATCGACGTTATCGCGTGGCCCGGGAGGCGACCGAGACTGTACCGGTGACAACTCCAGGAGTTGCGAGATGAACCGGTTCGTTTTACCCCTCGGAGTCTTCGCGCTGTTGGCCATCGTGCTGGGCATTGGTATCAAGCATTCCCCCGAGAAGGGTACAATCCCCTCGCCCCTCATTGGAAAGGCGGCACCGACCTTCACGCTGCCGGTGTTGACTGACGCCAGCCGCACATTCAACTCGGCCGATCTGAAGGGCCGTTGGTACCTGTTCAATGTCTGGGGAACCTGGTGCGGCGAATGTCGCGTGGAGCACAGCGCCTTGCTGGAAATCGCCAAGCGCGGCGAAGTGCCGGTGATCGGGCTCGACTGGAAGGACGAAGACCCCACCGCCATCCAATGGCTTCAAGATCTGGGTAATCCCTACGAAGTCATCGCGGCCGACCGTGACGGGCGAATTGCAATTGATTGGGGCGTGTATGGGGCGCCTGAGACATTTCTCGTCGATCCGCAGGGCATCGTGGTCTTCAAGTACGTGGGCGCTCTGACGATGGAGGCATGGGAGACGAAATTCGTGCCGAAGCTGCCCCCCAGACAAGCCGCAAAGTCATGAAGCGGCACTACGCGACCATCGCACTGCTCATCTGTATCCTGTTGGCCACCCGCACGAGCCAGGCAGTCGATACGACCCAGATGCCGACCCCGGCGCTGCAGGAACGCTATCTCGGCCTGACACACGAGCTGCGTTGCATGCAGTGTCAGAACGAAGCAATCGCCGATTCGCCAGTCAGCCTCGCCGCGGATTTACGTCGCCAGGTGGCCGAGATGTTGCTCGCCGGCAAGTCGGACGATGACGTGCGCGACTACATGGTGGCACGCTACGGCGACTTCATCCTGTTCAGGCCGCGAGTGTCATCGCGCACGATCTGGTTGTGGTCGGCGCCCGGAATACTGTTGTTGATTGGTGCAGCAATCGCTGTGCGCGTCACGCGGCAGCGCGCGGCGCTGGTTGATCAGGACAAAGAGCCTGTTGAAGAGGACATTCGCTCCTCATGATCACATTTGTGTTGCTCGCAGCCGCGCTGACCATTGCCGGCGTAGTGCTGATTGCTGTCCCCTTGCTGAAAAAGAAGCCCGTCGAGTACTCGCCGGCACCCTGGGCGGCTTTGATTGCCACCGGCCTGCTGGCTGTCGGCTCTACCGTGTTGTACGTGCGGTGGACCAACTGGTCCTGGGAAACCAAGGTCACCGAGGACAGCCCGCAAACGATGGTTGCCCGGCTGGCACGCAAACTGGAGAAAGACCCACAGAACCTGGATGGCTGGCTGCTCCTGGGCCGCTCCTATACCCAGCTGCAGGAATTCCAACTGGCCACTCGCGCGTATCAGCGCGCGGACCGGCTCGCCGGCGGCAAAAATGCCGAAGCGTTGATCGGCCAGGCCGAAGCGCTCGCCCGCGGCGATGAGACCGAGTTGGATCGCCGCGCCGGGCGGCTCATCGAGCAGGCACTGGCGCTGGATCCCGGCTCCGGCAAGGCGCTGTTCTTTGGCGCTGCAGTTGCGATGCGCCGCGGCGAGCTGCCGTTGGCGCGCGAGCGATTCACAAAGCTCCTGGCGCTCGATCCGCCAGACAACATCAAACCGCTGCTGCAGAAGCAGATCGAGTCCATCGATCAGCAGCTGGCAGGGGGCGCACCCGGCGGCGGGGCAGGGCCCGCGGGCCAGCCACAAGTTGCAGCCGCGACGGATCCCGCTGCGAAGGTGCGCATCAACGTGACGTTGGCACCGACGCTCGCGCAGTCTGCTTCGGGCTCCTCACCTTTGTTTGTATTCGTGCGGGACCCACAGAAGCCCGGGCCGCCGTTGGCCGTCAAGCGACTCGAAAGTCATTTCCCGCAGACTGTCGAGCTCACGGCTGCAGACTCGATGATGCCGGGCCGCGCCATTGCGGCGGGCCAGAAGGTTCAGGTGGTTGCGCGCATCTCGCGCTCCGGCAATCCGGTGGGCGCCAGTGGTGATCTGTTTGGCGAGTCAGCCTACCTCGTGGGTCGTGACGGCCTCATCAACATCGTGATCGACCACATCACACCTTAGCCCCGCGAGACTGCTAAAGTTGCCTGTATGGCTGGCCCGATCTGCCTGCATTTCTCGGCGGCACCTGCGATTGCACCGGCATACCTGAAAATTCTGCTGGCGCGCAAACCCGCCTTCGCCACTGACACGGTGCCGCGGATCGAGGCGGTGCTGGATCGCTTCGCGGTCGATCGCAGACACCTGGCGCGCTATCGGCGCGTCTGTGGCGACCGCGACTCCACCGACCTGCCCATTACCTATCCCCATGTCATTGCGACGCCTCTACACCTTGCAATGCTCGCGTGCGAGGCCTTTCCCGTGAGCCTGTTGGGTGTGGTCCACACTCGCAACCGGATCATGCAATACCGGCCCTTGCGAAGGGATGATGCCGGTGAGATTCACGCCTGGCTGGAGGGACATCGCGAAACCGCGCGGGGCCAGGAGCTCGATCTGCAGACGCGGATACGAGTTGGTGGCGAAACGGTGTGGTCTGAAATATCAACGTTCCTCGCGCGGCGCGCTGACAAGAGTCCTGCCCCTCGGATGAGAGAGGCGGGCCTTCCCCATCTGGATTTGCCGCCCCGACAGGACGTCAGCACGAGCACTTTCGTGGTGTCACCGGGTGTCGGACGACAGTACGCGCGGGTCTCCGGCGACTTCAATCCCATTCACATTGCGGATGTCGCAGCCCGTTTTTTCGGCTTCAAACGCGCAATCGCACACGGCATGTGGTCGCTTGCGCGGTGCGCTGCCGAAATCGGCGGACCCGCATTTTCCAGGCCCTGCACGCTGGATGTGGCGTTCAAGCGACCCATTTCATTCCGCGCCCGCACGGTGCTCGAGAGTTGGATGGCCGATCAGCGCGTGGGATTCAGCCTGCGCGAGTCACAGGCCGCGCGCGACCATCTGCTCGGAAGTGTAATCCGCTCAAACTGATCGCTTTCCTGCACCTTTCACCCGCCTCGGGTTTGCAAGTTTGTTGTTCGATTCTGCCGCCGCGGCATGGGTCTTGCTGCTACTGCCCGTGCTCGCTGGGTTACGCGAGCCAGATGTAGTTATTGTGGAGGAGAGTAGTAATGGCCCACGTACCAACTCAGGACGGCCGCACTTCGAACCGCGGATTCGCGTCAATGAATCAGGAGCGTCAACGGCAGATCGCCAGCATGGGCGGTAAAGCCGTGCCGGACGAGAAGCGCAGTTTCTCGCAGAACCGGCGACTCGCCGCTGAGGCCGGCCGCAAAGGCGGTCAGAGCGTCCCTGGCTCAAAGCGGAGTTTTTCTCAAAATCGGCAGCTCGCGGCTGTCGCAGGCCGTAAGGGCGGCCAGAGCGTTCCAGACGAGAAACGCAGCTTTTCGCAGAACCCCGAGCTGGCCGCTGAAGCCGGTCGCAAGGGTGGACAGGCCAGCCATGGTGGCGGCAATGCGGATGGTCAGGCCAAAGTGGCCACACCAAAGGTCCCTGAGCAGGGCGAGGAATAGGACGGGCGGTCCTAACGGCGGGGACTGTCTATCACGGCAGTCGCCGCGGGAGCCCCTCGTAAGGGGGGCCGCGAGCACCTCGATTCCGACGCGCTACCTGCGAAATCATCCAGGTAGCGTTGGCGTGTCATTGCAAAGATTACCTTGGGCGTTGCAGAAATTGCCCGCGGCCCGGGTGGTGCTTACGACAGCCACGTCGGTGATGGGCTCATTCGCACATTATTGAGCCGTTGGCCCCGGTCCAGCGCGGCCAGGGGCGAGTTCCTGCGCCATACGGACGGAAATCTCAAGTCTTGTTGCACCGGTGCATGTTCTGCATAGTGCGCCCCCGTCTGTCGTCTCCTAAGGCTTCCCGTCCCGATGCTATCCATTGAATCGCGTATTGCGGCAGAACTTGCCGTTGCACCCCAGCAGGTTGGCGCCGCTGTTGCTCTCCTCGATGCCGGATCGACTGTCCCTTTTATTGCGCGGTACCGAAAGGAAGCCACGGGAGGTCTGGATGACTCGCAGTTGCGCACGCTGGAGGAGCGGCTGGGCTACATACGGGAGCTGGAAGAGCGTCGTGCGACGATTCTGAAAAGCATTGGCGAGCAAGGCAAACTCACGCCGCAATTGCAGGCCAGTATCGACGCCGCCGATACCAAACAGCGGCTCGAGGACTTGTACCTGCCTTACAAGCCGAAACGCCGCACCAAAGCGATGATCGCGCGCGAAGCCGGCCTCGATGTGCTCGCCGCGGCACTGCTCGCCGACCCCACGCTCAATCCGGAAGAAGCGGCCCTAACCTATATCAAGCCTGCATTTACCACTGGGGAAGGTGACAACAATCCGGGTGTCGCCGATGTCAAAGCGGCCCTGGAGGGTGCACGGCAGGTTTTGATGGAGCAGTTCGCAGAAGATGCGGAGCTCGTCGGCGCGCTGCGCGAGCACGTCAAGGAACAAGGACAACTCGTATCAAAGGTCGCCGAAGGCAAAGAAGAGGCCGGTGCGAAATTCCGCGACTACTTCGATTATCGCGAGCCCATCCTCGCCGTGCCCTCTCATAGGGCATTGGCCCTGTTCCGCGGTCGCAAAGAGGAGATTCTGCAGCTGGTTTTGAAGCTGCCGGAGGACCTGGCCGCCGCCGAAGGTCCCAATCCAACACCCTCGCAAGCTCCCTTTAATACATGCGAGCGCAAAATTTGCACACGCAATCACATTGCCGAGCAGGGCAGACCCGCCGACGCGTGGCTTTTGCAGACCGCCCGCTGGACCTGGCAGGTTAAACTTTCGTGGCAGATTGAAGGCGAATTGTTCGCGGCGTTGCGCGAGCATGCGGAAGAAGAAGCGATTCGCGTGTTCGCGCGAAATCTGCACGATCTGCTGCTGGCTGCTCCCGCAGGCCCGCGCGCCACCATGGGCCTCGATCCGGGGCTGCGCACCGGGGTGAAGGTCGCGGTCGTCGATCGCACTGGAAAGGTCCTCGACACGGCCACTATCTATCCGCACGTGCCGCGCAATGACTGGGATGGCGCTTTGCACGCACTCGCGTTGTTGGCAAAGACCCACAACGTGGATCTCATCAGCATCGGCAACGGCACTGCGTCCCGCGAGACCGACAAGCTCGCCGCCGAACTGATCAAAAAGCACCCCGAGCTCAAACTCACGAAAATTGTCGTCTCCGAGGCCGGCGCTTCGGTCTATTCGGCCTCGGAGCTCGCATCGCGCGAGTTCCCCGGCATGGATGTCAGCCTGCGCGGTGCGGTATCGATTGCCCGCCGCCTGCAGGACCCGTTGGCCGAGCTGGTGAAAATCGACCCGAAATCCATCGGCGTCGGTCAATACCAACATGACGTCAGTCAGACCAAGCTGGCCCGCTCGCTGGATGCAGTGGTGGAGGATTGCGTGAACGCGGTGGGCGTGGACGTCAATACGGCATCACCGGCCCTGTTGGCGCGCATCTCCGGCCTGTCAGCCTCACTCGCCGAGGCGATGGTGCGGTATCGCGACGAGCATGGCGCATTCCCCAACCGTGAGGCGCTGCGGAAAGTGCCCCGGCTCGGTGAAAAGACCTTCGAGCAGGCCGCGGGATTCCTGCGCATCATGGGCGGCGACAATCCCCTCGATGCCTCCGCGGTTCACCCGGAAGCCTATCCGGTTGTTGAGCAAATCCTCGCCGACATTGGCAAGCCGCTGACCGAGCTGACCGGCGACGCCCGCGCGCTCAAGGCACTGGATGCCACCCGCTACACCAGCGAGCAATTCGGTCTGCCGACCGTCCAGGACATTCTCAAGGAGCTGGAGAAGCCGGGCCGGGATCCGCGCCCGCAGTTCAAGACGGCGGCCTTCCAGGAGGGCGTCGAGGAGCTGAAGGATCTGACACCGGGTATGTTGCTCGAAGGCGTCGTAACCAACGTAACCAACTTCGGAGCGTTTGTTGACATCGGCGTGCATCAGGACGGGCTGGTCCACATCTCCATGATGTCGCACAAATTCATCAAGGATCCCCGCGAGCTGGTGAAGGCAGGCGATGTTGTAAAGATCAAGGTCCTCGAAGTCGACCTGCAGCGCAAGCGGATTGCGCTCACGATGAAGTTGGATGCCCCGCCGGCCTACAACGGCGGCGAGCAGTCTGGTCGCGACAGGCAGCCGCAAGGCACCGCCGGTCGTCCACCTTCCCGTGACGGTCGTCGAGACAACAATGGTGGCTCCGGAAGGGATAGCCGTGGTGGCCCGGGTGGCAACCGAAACAACCAACGGGGATCCGGGGCGCCGCGCGAGGCTCAGTCCAACGGGGCCATGGCGGAGGCCTGGGCTGCCGCGTTGAAACGCCGCTAGAACCGCAGCGTGACCAACCAGGCTCCGGCGGCGATCAACGCGACGCCGAGCCAGTTGGTCGCCGACAGCTTCTCTCCCAGAAACGCAACACTGAATACGGCGACGAGTACAACACTCAACTTGTCGATGGGGGCTACGCGCGCTGCGTCACCAATGTGCAGCGCGCGGAAATAACAGAACCACGACGCGCCGGTCGCAAGACCGGAGAGAACGAGGAATCCATAGGCGCGCGCGGAAGTACCCGCGATCAGCCGGTACTGTCCCGTCGCGATCACTATCGCGCTCAACATCGTCAGGATTACAACAGTGCGGATGAGGGTCGCCACGTCGGGCGCCACCTTCTCTACTCCGACTTTCGCGAAGATGGCCGTCAGTGCCGCAAATCCCGCCGACGCAAATGCCCAGATCAACCAGGTCGGTAGCAACCGTGTCTCCTGTCTCATTCTGTCATTGTCGGTGAACTGAGCGAGAAGGCGCAAGGTTGGTGAAAGGCAGCCGAAAGCCCGGCGAAACCTTGGCCGCCTAAACTCGAGTCCGTACCTTTAGCTTACCCCACTACCGACAATATGGACCAGACGACGTACGGCCTCGCGCGCCGCGCGCTCCCGGTGCGCAAGCAGCTGCAGATCGTAATGCTGATCGCTCTGGGAGCCGCCGGCATTCTCATCCTGGGTTGGGGCGCCTCGAAGCTGCATGCCGCCCAGCCGGCAGCGCCCCCAGCGCCTTCCGCAACCGACAACACCTTACACCTGACACCTTCGCAACTTTCCAGCCTGACCGTCAACACGGTTTCACGGCTCGGGTTTCGCTCGGAGGAAATGGCCGACGGCCGTATTGCGTTAAACAGTGACACGGCAACCCAGGTGTTCTCACCTTATTCCGGCCGGGTCATTCGTGTCATTGCGGGCATCGGACAGCACGTCAAAAAAGGGGCTCCGCTGTTCAGCATCGATGCGTCCGAGTTCGCTCAGACCCAAAGCGATCTGCTCAATGCCAACACCCAACTGAAGCTCGCGCGGATTGCCGAGGAGCGCCGCCATGCCGCCTTCGACAGCAAGGGGGGCTCGCAGCAGGACTGGCAGCAGGCACAAGCGGACCTGGCTGCGGCGCAAAACGCGGTGGATGCGGTGCGCAATCGGCTCGAGATCTTTGGTCAAACTGACGAGCAGATTGCGGCTCTCGAGCGTGTGAAAACGCCGAGTCCCGTCACAGACGTGACCGCACCGATCGATGGCATCGTGACTGACAGGCAGGTGGGTCCCGGTCAATACCTGCAGGTCGGCAATTCGACCCCCGTGTATACGATCGGTGACCTGGCTTCGGTCTGGCTCGTCGCCGACGTTCGGGAGATCGATGCGCCGTTGGTGGAGATCGGCCAGGAAATCGAAGTTCGCGTGCTGGCGCTGCCCGGCAGAGTGTTCACTGCCAAACTGACTTCCGTAGGGTCGGCGGTGGATCCGGTGACTCGCCGCGTGCCCGTCCGTGCAACCATAGAAAACCAGGACGGCAAGCTCAAACCCCAGATGTTTGCCACTTTCAGCATCATCACGAGCGGCGAGTCCGACGCGCTCGCTGTGCCGGAAGAAGCAGTGGTTCGGGAAGGCGAGGCGGCCCGTGTCTGGGTCGTGCAAGGCGCCAACGACCTGGCACTCCGACAGATTCACACCGGGCGGATCAACAACGGCATGGTTGAAGTGTTGGACGGCCTCGAACCGGGCGACAAAGTGGTGACACGCGGCAGCCTGTTTATCGACCGCGCTTCGCAAGCTGGATGAGCGCTGGCGAGCGCTCGCACCTGCCACCATGAACGGGATCATTGCTTTCGCGCTCAAGCAGCGCGTCTTCCTCGCAATTGTTTTGCCCTTCGTACTGATCGCGGGCTTCATCGGTTTTCGGCAGCTGAACATCGAGGCGTACCCCGATCCGGTACCGCCGTCGGTGGATATCGTTACGCAAAGTGGCGGCCAGTCCGCGGAAGAGATCGAGCGCTACATCACCATCCCCATTGAAGTGCAGATGGCGGGGATTCCGCATGTCACCACCGTGCGGACGATTTCGCTGTTTGGTCTGTCAGATGTGAAGGTTCAATTCACCTACGACTTCACTTACGAGCAGGCCGAGCAGTGGATCATCAACAGGCTCGCGCAACTACCCGCACTCCCCAACAACGCGCTCCCGCAGATCTCTGCGACCAGTCCCATCGGCGAGATTTACCGCTATCGGGTCACCGGCCCCCCGGGCTATTCCGTTACCGACCTCAAAACCCTCGAGGACTGGGTGCTGGAGCGCCGCTTCAAGGCCGTTCCGGGCGTGATTGATGTGACCGGATGGGGCGGCAAGACCAAGACCTACGAGATCACTGTCGATCAGCGGCGCCTGGTGCAGTACGGCCTGTCACTCTCTCAGGTACTGCAGGCGCTCAACAACAGCAACGTCAATGTCGGTGGGCAGACCGTCAACATCGGACCTCAGTCGGCGGTCGTACGCGGTGTTGGGCTCATCCATTCGATGGATGACATCCGCAAGACCATGGTGACGTCCAACCACGGGATTCCTGTTGTCGTGGGAGATGTTGCGGATGTTCGGGTGGAGCATGCTCCGCGACTGGGGATTGCGGGGCATGATTCGGACGACGACGTCGTGGAGGGGATCGTGCTCATGCGCCGGGGTGAGCAGAGCATGCCGACGATTGAGCGCGTGAAAGCCGAAGTTGAGGCGATCAACTCATCCGGGGTGCTCCCGCCGGGTGTGAAAATCATGCGCCTGTATGACCGTTCCGATCTCATCAGAATGACGACTCGGACGGTCCTGCACAACGTGATAGCGGGAGTGATACTGATCTTCCTGCTGCAATGGGGCTTCCTCGGCAACTTCCGCAGCGCGCTCATTGTCGCCTGCACCATCCCGTTTGCGCTGACCTTCGCAATCGCCCTGATGATCCTCCGCGGCGAGTCGGCAAACCTGCTGTCCGTGGGCGCCATCGACTTCGGGTTGATCGTCGACGCCTCGGTCATCATGGTCGAGAATATCTTCCGGCACCTCAGCGAAAGCGCTGATGCGCGCCGCACCGGACCGCCGCTGATGCACGTGGTGCGCGGAAGCGGTGTATTTCGTGGCAAGTTTGCGGTCATCGCAAATGCCGCCACCGAAGTGAATCAGGCGATTCTGTTTGCCGCGGCCATCATCATCGCCGGCTTCGTACCCCTGTTTACGCTGAGTGGTATCGAGGGTCACATCTTCGGCCCCATGGCCAAGACGTACGGTTACGCCATCGCCGGCGGTTTGATCGCCACGTTTACGATTTCCCCGGCTCTTAGCGCGTTGCTCCTGCCGGACAGCGTCGCAGAGACTGAAACTGTGCTGGTTAGGGCACTGCGTAGCGTTTACGAGCCCGTCGTGGAGTTTGCCCTCGCCAACAGGTTCGTCACCTTGGGCGCCCTGGGGGTGTTGATTGTGATGGCGGGTGTAGCCACACATGCGCTGGGGCTGGAATTCCTTCCCAAGCTGGAGGAAGGCAACTTCTGGATCCGAGCCACGATGCCGATGTCCATCTCCCTGGAGGAGAGCAACAGCTATGTGAATCGGATGCGACGCGTCATTGGTCGGTTTCCTGAGGTTCAAACGGCAATTTCCCAACATGGAAGACCCGACGACGGCACCGACGCCACCGGCTTCTTCAATGCGGAATTCTTCGTGCCCCTCGAGCCGTTCGACACGTGGCCGGCGGGGATGGACAAGGAGAAGTTGACGGCGCAGCTCACCCACGCACTGGAGGATCAATTCCCAGGCGTGGAATTCAACTTCTCACAATACATCCAGGACAACGTTGAAGAGGCGGCCTCCGGAGTCAAAGGGGAGAACTCGGTCAAGCTGTTTGGTAACGATCTGAATACGCTGGAAAGCACTGCGCTGAAGATTCAGAGCGTGCTGCAGACAGTGCCGGGCATTACCGACCTGGCTGTCCTCAATCCCTTGGGTCAACCGACGATCCGCATCGACATCGACCGGACGAGGGCGGCTCGGTTGGGGCTGTCACCGGGCGATATCAACGCCACCTTGCAGGCGGCCATCGGCGGCGAGGCTGCCGGGGACTTGTACGAGGGTGGCAGCGATCGCCACTTTCCGATGATTGTTCGCCTCGCCCACGAGTATCGCGGCGACCCGGAAGCAATCAGGCGTATCCCGATCGGCGTCCCGGACTCTTCCGGCAACGGGGGGACTGTGCAGATCCCGTTGGGCGACGTCGCGAACGTGCAGTTGATCTCGGGGCCGTCATTCATTTATCGCGAGCACCAGGAGCGCTACGTCCCCATCAAGTTCAGTGTTCGGGGACGTGACCTGGGAAGCGCCGTACTCGAGGCTCAAGCGAAGGTCGCCAAGGAGGTCCAGATCCCGGGCGGCTATAGCTTGGAGTGGGTGGGGGAGTTCGGCAATCTGCAGGATGCGTTGCATCGGTTGGCGGTGGCTGTGCCCGCCAGTATTGCGCTCATTTGCGTGTTGCTGTTTGTGAACTTCGGGTCGCTGATTGACGTGTTGTTAGCCGCGAGCGTCATTCCCATGGCGCTGATTGGCGGTGTTTTTGCGTTGGCCATCACAGGCACACCCTTTAGCGTGTCCGCCGCCATCGGCCTGGTCGCATTGTTCGGCATCGCGACCATGGACGGGATCATCGTGCTCTCTTATTACAACCTGCACATAGAGGAGGGCATGGATCGCGTGACCGCGGTTCTGCACACCTGCCGAGTGCAGATGCGGCCGGTGATGATGACATGCGTTGTCGCCTGTGTGGGCCTCGTCCCCGCCGCCTTGTCCACCGGCATTGGGTCGCAGGTACAGCGGCCGTTGGCATTGGTTGTCGTGGGCGGGATGTTGCTCACGCCCATCCTCGTTTTGTTGGTGCTGCCGGTGTTGATTTTGTTGTTTTCCCGGCGGGTGCCGGGGTCGGAGGAGACGGCCCCGGTGGAGGCTGCAACGTGAACGCCGGCGGCGCACGCTCTGTCGCTACGCTGATGCTCTGCGCTGCGGTCCTGGCGGGCTGCGCGGTGGGGCCGAATTTCAAGGCACCGGCAGCGCCTTCGGTGGAGGGCTACCTGCCCGAGCCGTTGCCGCAACAAACCGGGTCGGCTCCGGGGCAGGGCGGTGATGCACAGCGCTTCGTCGCAGGCATGGACGTCCCGGCCCAATGGTGGACGGTATTCCAATCGACCGACTTGAACGCGCTGATCCAGCAGGCGTTCAAAAACAATCCCACGGTGCAAGGCGCGCAGGCAGCCTTGCGCGAAGCCAACGAAAACTACTACGCACAGCGGGGCACGCTGCTCCCTTCCGTCGAAGCGAACTATTCCTTCAACCGCCAGCGCAACGCTACCGGCACACTCGCCCCAACGCTGAGCTCGGGCCAGGACATATTCAACCTGCACACGGCGCAGGTCTCCGTTTCATACGTCCTCGACGTATTCGGCGGAGCCCGCCGCGAAACGGAGTCGTTGCACTCACGCGCCGACTCACAGAGATATCAGCTCGAAGCGACGTATCTTACTTTGGCGTCCAATGTAGTGACCACCGCCATCCAGGAAGCGGCGGCGCGAGCACAACTGACAGCGACAACTGGCATTGTCCGCAGCGAGCGCGAAGCGCTGAAGATCCTGCAGCGCCAATACGAGCTCGGATCCATTGCCATGACTGATGTGATGGCACAGGAGGCAGCACTGGCGACCACCGAAGGCACCGTGCCCGCGCTGCAAAAGCAAGTCGAGCAGGCGCGCCACGCGCTGGCGACCCTGGCCGGCCGGTTTCCGAGCGAGACCGCCGAGGAGCATTTTGAGCTGACCAGCCTGCGGCTCCCGGCCGACTTGCCGGTCACGGTTCCCGCCCGCCTGGTCCGTCAACGACCAGACATTCTTGCGGCGGAAGCGCAGATGCACTCCGCGAGCGCCGAGGTCGGCGTGGCAATCGCAAACATGCTCCCGCAAATTACCCTGACCGGGAACGAGGGCGGTGCCTCGACACAATTCGGCCAGCTTCTCGCGGGCGGAAACACATTCTGGGCTGGCGGTGCCAGCCTCACGCAGACCCTGTTCGCCGGCGGCGCGCTGCTGCACAAGGAGCGCGCCGCACGAGCGGTCCTCGATCAGGCAGGGGCGCAATACCGCGCCGCCGTCCTGACAGCCTTCCAGAACGTGGCAGACACGCTGACCGCACTCCAGCTCGACGCACAAGCACTCGACGCCAGCGTCCGTGCCGAACGCGCCGCAGTGGAAAGTTTGTCAACTGTCCGTCACAACGTAGAGCTGGGGTCGGTGGGCTATCTGGCGTTGCTCAACGCTCAACAGACATATCAGCAGGCCGTGTTGAATCTCGCCCAAGCACAGGCAAATCGGTACACCGACACGGCTGCGTTATTTCAGGCTTTGGGGGGCGGGTGGTGGAATCGGGAAAATTCGCCGCAGATCGCAATTTCTGACCGTTGATCGAGTGGGCCTGGGTGCCTCCCGCGATTCCGCGTTATCGAGGTGTGCCCCGACCAAGACCGTCGTCTAGGCGTCGACCTGCACGGTAGGAGCGCCTTCAATCATTTCGCCGATCTTGGCTGCGCGCGCGCAGCCGTGGCGTTTGAAGACGTCCAGCACGGCCGGCGCGGCGTCAGGGGCGCACGATACCAGGAGCCCACCCGAGGTCTGCGGGTCGCACAGCAATGGCCTTACGGCCTTTGCCATATCCGGCGCGAAGCGTACGTGGTCACCATACGATGCCCAGTTACGATCTGACGCGCCGGTTACAACTCCCGCTTCGGCCAACGCAAACACGTTGTCCAACAGCGGAATATCCGCCGCGGATACACGTGCGCCCAGATTCGAGCCGCGGCACATCTCGAGGAGGTGTCCGAGAAGACCGAAGCCGGTCACGTCCGTCATTGCGTGTACGCCTGGTAGTTGCGCGAGATCTGCTCCAGCGCGATTGAGTAGCGTTGTGGTCGAAATCATCGCTTGATAGTCAGCGTCGGTCAGCTGACCTTTCTTCAAGGCGGCCGACAGAATGCCGACACCCAGAGGCTTGCCTAACACGAGAACGTCGCCCGCCACCGCCGTGGAATTGCGCTTCACGTTTCGAGGATGGACTACACCAATTGCGGCGAGACCGTAAATGGGTTCGACGGAGTCGATGCTGTGTCCACCCGCGATAGGTATGTTGGCATCGGCACATACACGCTCGCCGCCGCGCAGGATTTCTCTGATGACGTCTGGTGGAAGCACCTTGATCGGCATCCCCAGAATCGCCAGCGCGAAAATTGGCGTTCCGCCCATCGCGTACACGTCCGACAGCGCGTTCGTGGCCGCGATGCGCCCGAAGTCGAAAGGGTCGTCGACAATCGGCATAAAAAAATCGGTGGTCGCGATCACGGCCTGTTCGTCGTTCAGGCGATAGACCGCCGCGTCGTCCGACGTCTCGGTGCCGACAAGCAATTGGCTAAACGCACCCGCTGAAGGCGATCGTGCGAGGAGATCTGCGAGTACGCCGGGCGCGATCTTGCAACCACACCCACCGCCGTGGGAGAGAGACGTGAGCCGAGGAGTGGGATTGGGAAAGGAAGTCATAGCGTGAACCTCGAACAACTTGGCGGAAGGCAGCAGGAGTCGAACCTACCAGGAAGCGGCTGACGCCCCCATACCGGGTTTGAAGCCCAGCCGCACCACCGGGTACGAATACCTTCCACGCATGTGAGCGTAAGCCACCGGGGCCGCGTAGTCACGCCCGCCAGCGGCGCGATCGAGCGCAAGGCCTAACCTGCCCGCCAGCCGCTATCGGCGCGCAGCACCCGCGCGTCGCGCATCCTGCGCGTGTGCCCAACGCGGTCGAAAAACTCAAGGATTTGGATAGCGCGTTTCCGGCCGAGGCCGACAGCGTCGCGGTATTGCGCGGCTTCAACGGTACCGTGCTCTTGCGCTAGTGTCGTGATCACGGTGGCGAGCTCGGCAACGCATTTGCGATCGTAGAAGAGGTCGTGCACCACTTGGTACAGAGCGCCCTGCGTTACCTGCTTCCGTAGAACCTGGCGGACGTCGTCCTCTGGTGCCTTGAGCGTCCCGGCGAGATCGCGCACCCACGGCGGATTGAAGCGTCCTGCTTCAATTAGCGGCTGCAGTTTCTCCGCGAGCGCGTTCTCGCGCGGCGAAAGGGTGACCGAGTGGCCGGGTAAATGGACCCAAGGGTCGCTGCGAACGAGGGTGCCATCGCGAGCCAATTCCACGATCATCGCGCGCCATAGATCGCTTGGCAGCTGCGGTAGCGCGATACGACGCAGGCGACCGATGTCGGGTCCGGGCTCTTCAGGCGACGCTGTGTGAAACTCGCGGAGAGCGTCCACCGCTTGGACGCGAAGAGCGCGCCACGCGGACGACAAGAGAATGTAGCGGTCGCGTGCGCCATCAACGGTCATCGCATCGGCCGGCAGAGTCATTTGTTCGGGAGACTGGCCGGTGAGTCGAACCAAGTCCGACTGTTTGACGCCGTAGGGTGCCTCTGCAAGAAGCGGAGCCAATCCCTCGCCGGCAATCATCCGCTCGAGGGCATGCAAATAGCGCTTGCGTTCCGGGGACCGCCGCTTGCGTGATTGGGCGAACGGATCCAGAACGATGCCACCGCCCAAGGTGCGCACAGCTTGCGCGTCACGGACGATGAATCGATCGCCCGGCAGCGCGCAAATGGGGGAGTCGAATACGATTTGCGCGTGACGAAACTCGCCCGGCGTGATCGTCGATTCGTCTAAGGGGACCACGTGAGCGGTAACGTGCGCAGCGCCGTGGTGAAAATGAACGGGTGCCCACGCTTTCAACACCGTGTTGGTGTCAGGAAGTAGCTCGATACGCACGTCGATTCGTGTGGTCGGCAAGAGCGCCCGCGCGTCGGCGAGCCAGTCGCCGCGATTGAGAGCGCTCTTATCAACGCCGGCGAGATTCAGTGCGCAACGATCGCCAACGTCGCCAACTTCGGCGGGGCGATTTTGCGAGTGGATGCTGCGCACGCGGACCGGGATGTTGGAGGGAAAGACGACGACGTTGTCGCCGGTGCGGACAGAGCCGGAGAAAACGGTGCCGGCAACAACGGTTCCGTGACCGGCTAACGTAAACACACGGTCAACCGCGAGTCGAAACAGGCGCACGTCGCCGGCGGCCCCGCGCGATACACCGCGAAGGCCCGGTACACCGGCGGTGGGACCGCCCGGGACGCGGCGGGTTGCACCGCGCCCAAGCCCGAGCGCCACGCGCTCCAAATACGCCCGCAACTCCGCAGTCCCAACATCACCGACCACTTCGGCCGCAGCGGCGTTAACTCGAAACACAGGCGCCTCGCGAAATGCAGTGCCGGTAAGAAACGCGGCGACCTCTGCTTCGACAGCACGCAAGCGAGCGTCGTCGACCCGGTCAACCTTAGTGAGCGTGACGGCGCCAGCGGTGACGCCGAAAAGCTGAAGGATGGCAACATGCTCGCGCGTCTGCGGCATGACGCCGTCATCCGCGGCAATCACCAGCAACGCGAAATCGATGCCGCAGGCGCCCGCGGCCATGGTGTGCACGAGGCGCTCGTGGCCCGGGACGTCGACAAAGCCGAGGATGTCGCCGTTGCTCAACGGCGTGTAGGCGTACCCGAGCTCGATAGAGATGCCCCGCGCTTTCTCTTCCTTCAGCCGGTCCGTATCAACGCCTGTAAGCGCGCGAACGAGCGTCGTCTTTCCGTGGTCAATGTGACCCGCCGTACCAACGATCATGGCGGGACCGTCCCCGAACGGGCCGCCAGCACATTCCACTGTGCCTCAAACGCAGCTTCGTCTGCCGGCAAGAGACACCGAAGGTCGAGCCACAACGTCTTATCACTTACGCGTCCAATCACAGGCTGGGGAAGCGCCCGCAGCACCCCCTCGAGCCGATCCAGGTTACCGCGTTTGCCCTTGACCACTCGAATGGCGAGCCCGTGGCTAGCTAACCGGTCCACCGGCAGTGCCCCACTGCCAATTTGACTAACAACAGGCGCATCAGTGACTTCGTATGCGTCCCCAACAGCTGCCTGCACAATCGGCCGCCAGTGCACCGCTTGCCCCTGCATTTCAGCCGCCGGCCGGGTCAGGAGTTTCAACGTAGTCAGTCGCTCAGCAAGAAATTCCGGGCTGCGATACAACGACAGCACCGGCTCCAGTGCAGCCAGCGTCAGCTTACCCACGCGCAGCGCGCGCTTGAGCGGGTGCTTGCGGATCTTACCGATTAAATCCGCTCGGCCGACAATCAGTCCGGCCTGAGGGCCACCCAGAAGCTTGTCACCGCTGAAGGTGACGAGATCAGCGCCGGCCGCGACGGTTTCCTGGACAGTGGGTTCTTTGGGAAGATTCCAACGTGTCATGTCCACCAACGAACCGCTGCCGAGGTCGGCCGCTACAGGAATCGATCGAGCGTGCCCCAACTGCGTGAGCTCTGGTATGGCGACGCTGTTGGTGAACCCAGATATCTCGTAGTTGCTCGTGTGTACCTTCATCAGGAGCCCCGAGCGAGGCCCGATGGCGTCCGCATAGTCAGCCAAATGCGTGCGGTTGGTCGTACCGACCTCGACGAGCTTCGCACCGGCCTGACGCATGATGTCCGGAATCCGGAACGAGCCACCGATCTCGACCAGCTCGCCGCGTGACACAATCACGTCGCGCCGGGCAGCAATCGCACTGAGCATCAGCAACACGGCAGCGGCATTGTTGTTGACAACCGTTGCCGCCTCAGCACCCGTGAGATCGCACAATAACTTCTCAACGAGGGTGTCACGCTCGCCGCGTCGCCCCGTGGCGAGGTCGTACTCGAGATTCACCGGAGCTCGCATGGACTGCATCACGGCAGTCACGGCTTCTTCAGGCAACACGGCACGACCAAGATTAGTGTGCAGTACCGTCCCGGTGAGGTTGAATACGGCGCGTAGAGCAGGGGTCGCGCTTGCCTCGAGCGATGCCTGAAGTTGAGAGCTGATCGCCGCCTCAGAAACCGTAGCGGCATCGAGCGCACCCGCCAGCGCGGCGGGGCGAAGGGAATCCAGGTAGACGCGCAGCTCGGCTACGACTCGCGTGTGTCCATACTGGCTGACGACGGCCGAAAAGGCCGCACTGTTGAGTAAGCGGTCAACCGACGGGATGTTAGCCGGAGTGGCGCGCGGCGCATCCACTCACGTTCCCGAGTTCTGCCAGAGCAACGGACTACCGCTGCCGCGATGAAAACCCTCTTCGGTCATCAGCAGATCCAGCGCAAGGCTCGCAAGGTCGTCCGCCACGGGTTCCACGTCTGTGTCCTTCTCCTGGTAGAGAATCTTGCGGTAAGTGTGGCATTTGCCACAAGTCTCCGCCCGGACGGCCTCGGATCCACCTTCGATGGAATGGTAGGTAATGCCTTCGGTTGTGAGGCAATGACTGCAGGTGATCCGCACCATGTGCCACTCGGTTTCGCACAACCCGCAATGCAGATAGCGATAGCCCTGAGGCGACCGCTTATCCGATCGGACGATGCTGGCAACTGGCAAGGTGCCGCATACCGGGCAAACGGTTGGCACGTCCAGCTGAGGGACATCGCTGGCCTGAAGCGTGCTCACCATCGCTGCCCAATACACCTGGAGCGCCGCCATCACGAGGGGAGCGGTCTGGGCGTCAATGCCTTCGGAGCGGCCAGGGTTCAGCCCGACACCCGATCCGGCTCCGATCAACAAATCCGCCTGGGCGTCGAGCTCAGCGTCGGAAGAGGCGACAATCCGCGCGCAGAGCGCATACACAGCGGGCGGAAACCCGCGAGCCCCCGCGCCAGCATCGGCTCCGGTCACCCGCTCACCAACGATCGCAGCGCACAGACTCTTCAGAATCTCTCTCCAACGATCCTGGCGGGGCCACCCAACCGCCTGCAGCACGGGCATTCGATGAGTGTGGGCGAGCTCGAGCTGCTGCCCTATGTTCTGCGCGAACTTCCCGGAAAGCAGCGCACCCCGCAACTGATCGAACTGGGCCTGCTGCGCGTCCGCCACGGCCGCCATCAGCCGCAAATAATCCCCGAGTGAGTGGTTCTCGCCCAGCGACCGCAAACGCTTCGCCCGTCCAGCGAACAGGCTCGCAGGGTCAGGCAGTCGAACGCGTGGAATGGACCGTTCGGCAAACGCCTCAATCTGGGCGGGATCTAGAATTCGCTGCATGAATCATCTCGCGGTACCAGGCCCGATGATGCTTCCAGGCCCAGCCGGGTGTCACGGTCCCCCGGGTCATTGCGTGTACGGAGCCTTTCACCCAGATACCCGCATAGATGTGCACGAGGATGGAGCAGATCAAGACAAAAGCGCATAGGGCGTGCAGGATCGAGGCGATCCGGACCACGTCGATGGGAAAATAGAAGGCGAAATACGCCCGCCAGATCACGATGCCGGACAACAGCAGGCCTGCCAGGCACAGCAGGAGAACCCAGAACAGCAGCTTCTGGCCCGCATTGTAGCGGCCCACCTCGGGAAGCCGGTCCTCGCGATTGATCACCACATCCTGGATCTGGCGCATCCACTGCCAGTCGCGGGGCTGCATGTAGTTGTGGCTCCAGAAGCGGCTCGCCAGGAAGGCGAACGCGAACACCATGAACAACCCGATGAACGGATGAAGAATCCGCGTCCAGGGTCCCCCGCCAAACAGACTGCTCAACCCGAACAGGGCAGGGTGAAACAACGCCAGCCCCGACAATGCGGCCAGCACGAACGCAATGGCAGTCAGCCAGTGATTCGTTCGATCATTCGCCGTGTACCGGGTGATCGTATCCAGTCGAAGTGGCGACCCGTGACCGGACTCGCCGGTGCTGTGGCCGGAAGTCGGCGTGTTGCTCATGGGGCTTTCTCCGCGACGGGAGGAGGCGAAGTCGAAGTTCGGGCCATCTCGTTGGCCGACGCTTCATCCCCGGCATCCGTCTCATTCGGTCCAACACGGATGAAATGGAAAAATCCAACGACCGCCGTCATCGCCATGGCAGCCAGCGCCAGAGGTTTTGTAAAGCCCTTCCACAGGCGCACGGTGGGACTGATGTGCGGATCCTGGGGCAGGTCGTTGTACAGCTCCGGCTGATCAGCGTGATGCAACACGTACATCACGTGCGTACCACCGACTCCGGGCGGATCGTATAGACCCGCATTTTCGAAGCCGCGCGACTTCAGGTCCACAACACGCTCCGCCGCATGCAGCTTCATGTCCTCCTTGGTGCCGAAGACGAGCGCACCCGTGGGGCAGGATTTGATGCAGGCGGGCTCCAGGCCAACAGACACCCGGTCGGAGCACAAGGTGCACTTGTAGGCTTTGTGATCCTTCTTCGAGATCCGCGGCACGTTGAACGGACAGCCCGTGATGCAATAGCCGCAGCCGATGCAGTTCTCCTCGTGGAAATCCACGATGCCGTTGGCGTATTGCACGATGGCGCCCGGCGACGGACAAGCCTTGAGGCACCCCGGGTCCTGACAGTGCATGCAGCCATCCTTGCGGATGAGCCACTCCAGATCGCCTTTCGTATTCTCCACTTCGGCAAAGCGCATCAGGGTCCAGGAGCTCGCGCTCAGATCGTGTGGATTCTGATAGGCCCCCACGTTGGTTCCGATCTCGTCGCGCAGGTCGTTCCATTCCATGCACGCGACCTGGCATGCCTTGCAGCCGATGCACTTGGTCGTGTCTATGAGCTTGGCGACGGTGACGTCGCCCGTGCCGGAGCGGATCTGCGGTTCCGGCAGGGTGGTGGCCGAGCGCCTGATGATGTCGAGTGATTGCAGTGCCATGATGTTTCTCTACAACTTCTCGACCTTGACCAGGAACGACTTGAATTCCGGCGTCTGCGAGTTGGCGTCGCCGACGAACGGGGTCAGTGTGTTGGCCAGGAAGCCGGGTTTCGCGAGGCCCATGAAGCCCCAGTGGATTGGAATGCCCACGTGATGCAGCGTCTTGCCATCGACCTGGAGCGCTCTCAATCGCTTGGTGACCACGGCCACTGCATCAATGTAGCCACGGTTCGAGGACACCTTCACGCGATCGCCGGAGGCGATGCCGAGCTCTTTGCCCAACGCATCGCCGATCTCTACGAACTGCTGTGGCTGAATGATCGCATTCAGGCGCACATGTTTGGTCCAATAGTGAAAGTGTTCCGTGAGCCGGTACGTCGTGGCCGCGTGCGGGAACTGTTCTGCTTTGCCGAACGCTTTGCGATCATCATCAAAAACGCGCGCGGCCGGATTGTTCAATGTGCGCGGCTCACCCGGACTGAGCGGGTTGCTGGACAGGGGCGTCTCGAAGGGCTCGTAATGCTCGGGAAACGGACCCTCGGCCATGAAAGTTCGCGAAAAAAACCGGGCAACGCCTTCCGCGTTCATGATGAACGGTCCCATGCCGTGCGTGGGGTCTTCGTCAGCCTTGAAATCGGCGATGTCGGCACCGCTCCACGTCTTACCGTTCCAGGATACGAGCGCGCGGCTCGGATTGAATGGTTTGCCGTTGCTATCGCAGGAAGCGCGGTTGTAGAGGACGCGGCGGTTGGCGGGCCACGAGAAAGCCCAGTTGAGGGTCTGGCCAATTCCGGTCGGGTCCGAGTTGTCGCGGCGTGCCATGAGGTTGCCGTTCGGGCCCCATGCGCCGCTGAAGATCCAGCAGCCGCTGGCCGTGCTGCCATCGCTGCGCAACTCGGCAAAGCCGGCAAGCTGCTCGCCGGCTTTGCGGGTCACCTTGGTGGGATCTTTCGGATCGGCCAGGTCCTTCAGTGCCTTACCGGAATACTCCCTGGCGAGCTCCTCAGGATCGGGACTGTCGGGGTGCACATACGGCCAGGACAGGTTCACGATGGCATCGGGATAGGCACCGCCGTCGGCCCGATACATCGCGCGCATGCGCGTGAAAATCTCGCCCATGATCTGCAAATCGGAACGGGCATCCCCGGGCGGCTCAGCTCCCTTCCAATGCCACTGCAGCCAGCGCGATGAATTCGTGAGCGAGCCGTTTTCTTCGGCAAAGCAATTGGTCGGCAGCCGGAACACTTCAGTTTGAATGCTCGCGGAGTCGACGTCGTTATGCTCGCCGTAATTGCGCCAGAATTCGGACGTCTCGGTCGCCAACGGATCCATGACAACGAGAAACTTCAGCTTTGCCAGGCTCGAGTTCAGCTTGCCCTTGTTCGGCGCCGCCGCGAGCGGGTTGAAGCCTTGGCAGATGAAGCCGTGCATCTTGCCCTGGTTCATCAGCTCGAAGAACTGCAGCATGTCATACAGCTTGTCGACCTTCGGCAGATAGTCGTAGCCCCAATCGTTCTCAGCAGTGGCAGCATCTCCCCACCATGCCTTCATCAGGCTGACGAAGAACTTCTCATAGTTCTGCCAATAACTGAGCTGATTGGGCCGCAGCGGCCGAAACGCGTGCGACTCGATATATTCCTTGTAGTCCTTCAGCTTCTCGCCGGGCAGATTCAGGTAGCCGGGCAACAGGTCGGACATCAGACCCAGATCGGTCAGGCCCTGTATGTTTGAATGGCCACGCAGCGCGTTCATGCCACCGCCGGACACGCCGATGTTGCCGAGAAGCAGCTGCACCATGGCGCCCTGGCGGATCATTTGCGACCCCACTGAATGCTGGGTCCAGCCGAGCGCATACATGATGGTCATCGCCCGCGATGGAGTCGCGGTAGAGGCCATCATGTCAGCGATCAGCAGGAATTTCTCCTTCGGCGTCCCGCAGACGCGTTCCACCATCTCCGGCGTATACCGGGCATAGTGTTGCTTCATCAGTTGGTACACGCAACGTGGATGGGCGAGGGTCGGATCCGCTTTCACGAAACCGTCCGGGCCCATTTCATAGTCCCACGTGGATCTCTGGTAGCTGCGCGTTTGCTCGTTGTAGCCGGAATACAGGCCGTTCTGAAACGCGAAATCCTCGCGGACGATAAAGGTGAAATCCGTGAAGTTGGTGACGTACTCGTGCTGGATCCTGTCGTGCGCCAACAGATAGTTGACTACGCCGCCCATGAACACGATGTCGGTGCCCGTTCGGATCGGAGCGTAAACGTCTGCAACGGAGGCGGTGCGGGTAAACCGCGGATCGACGACGATCAATCGCGCCTTGTTGTGTGCCTTGGCCTCGGTGACCCATTTAAAGCCGCATGGATGGGCTTCGGCGGCATTTCCGCCCATGACCAGAATAACGTCGGCATTCTTGATGTCGACCCAGTGATTCGTCATCGCTCCACGGCCAAACGTCGGGGCAAGACCGGCCACCGTCGGGCCGTGTCACACACGCGCCTGATTATCGAACGCCAGTACGCCGAAGCTGCGCATCACCTTGTGGGTGAGATAACCCACTTCGTTGCTCGATGCCGAGGCTGCCAGCATGGCCGTGGTCAGCCAGCGGTTTACCGTCAAGCCGGTGGGCGTCTTCGCGACGAAATTGGCGTCACGATCCTCTTTCATCAGCTTGGCTATGCGCCCGAGCGCATCATCCCAGGAGATGGGCTGCCACTTGTCGGAGCCCGGAGCGCGGTATTCGGGCCGCAGCAGACGGCTCGGGCTGTGCACGAAATCCAGCAGGCCGGCGCCCTTCGGACACAGCGTGCCGCGATTGACAGGATGGTCCGGATCGCCCTCGATGTGAATGATGCTGGCTTTCGCGTTCTTCGATCCATCGCCCAACGAGTACATCACGATTCCACACGCGACCGCGCAATACGGGCAGGTGTTGCGTGTCTCGGTGGTACGTGAAAGTTTGAATTCGCGGACT
>JAXDQF010000347.1:0-6888 GCA_034668025.1 Gammaproteobacteria bacterium
CCACCGCAGGACCGATTTCATGCTCGACAGTGACCGCAATGTCACTCGACATTCAATAGCCTTTTGATCCTGGCATCGCAACTACCGCGAGGACTGGTTATGGGACTGCAACTCGGCGATACGGCTCCGGATTTTTCGGCGGTTACGACCACCGGGTATATCAATTTCCATCAATGGGCCGGCAATGACTGGGTCATTCTGTTTTCACATCCGAAGGACTTCACGCCGGTCTGCACGACCGAACTGGGGTACGTCGCGCGTCTGAAGCCTGAATTCGACAAGCGCGGCGTGAAGGCCATCGGGCTGTCGGTGGACTCTGTCGATTCGCACCGAAAATGGGCCGACGACATCCGTGAGACGCAGGGCTATACGCTGAACTTCCCGCTGATCGCCGATCTGGACCGTGAGGTTGCCCGGCTGTACGGCATGATCCACCCGCAACACGACGAGGTCTACACCGTTCGTACAGTGTTTGTCATCGACCCGAAGAAGAAAATCCGTTTGACCCTCACCTATCCACAGACTGCGGGTCGCAACTTCGATGAAATTCTTCGCGTGGTCGATTCGCTGCAACTGACAGATTCCTACTCCGTCTCCACCCCCGTGAATTGGGAAGTGGGTCGGGATGTCATCATCATTCCGTCGGTGAGCGACTCGGATGCGGAACTTCGCTTTCCTTCCGGATGGAGGGCCGCAAAACCCTACCTGCGGTTCACACCGGACCCACGGTCCAAGCCGCACGATATTGACCTCGATTCCAGCGGCTGAAGTCCCACGGGAGTGATCGATCACCCAGCGGAGCATGATTTTTGAGGCGTTTGGTATCGACGGACGAAGTTCGGGCCCGCTTGATTAACCGTCAGGAGGTTGCCCTGCTCGATGTACGGGACGAGGCGACATTCGCGGTGGCTCATCCGCTTTTCGCAGCATCTGTGCCGCTCGGACGGCTCGACGCCCAAATCCTGGACAGGGTGCCTCGAATCAACACTCCCGTGGTTGTCTACGACGATGGCGAGGGCCTTGCGTCGAAGGCGGTTGATCGTCTCGTCGGGCTCGGCTATTGCGATGTTTCTGTCCTCGACGGTGGACTGTCCGGTTGGCAGGTGGCAGGCGGGGAGTTGTTTCGCGATGTCAACGTGCCGAGTAAAGCCTTTGGCGAGCTCGTGGAGGCCCGTCGTCACACGCCCTCATTGGCTGCGGAAGAATTGCAGTACAAGCTCGAGGATCTAGAGGATCTCGTCATCCTCGACGCACGACGCTTCGAGGAATACAAGACGATGAGTATTCCTACGGCGACGAGTGTGCCGGGCGCGGAGTTGGTCTATAGAGTACGTGAGCTTGCTCCGCGTCCTGAGACGCTGGTAGTCGTGAATTGCGCGGGACGTACGCGAAGTATCATTGGCGCCCAGTCACTCGTGAACGCGGGTATTCCGAACCGCGTCATGGCGCTGCGTAACGGCACGATAGGCTGGCTCCTCGCAGGACTGGAGCTGGATCGAGGTCAGTCGCGGCGCTTTCCTGTCGTGAGCCCGCGTAATCAAAGCATCGCTGCTGCTGACGCCCATGCAGTCGCGGATCGAGCTGGAGTGGAGCGCGTAAGTGACGAGCAAATGCAATCCTGGATCGGGGATAACCTGCGGACCCTCTATCGTTTCGACGTGCGGACACCGGAGGAGTTTGCGACAGGTCATCTGCCGCAGTTTCGCTCGGCACCGGGCGGACAACTCGTTCAGGAGACTGACTATTTCGCGCCCGTACGTGGCGCGCGAATCGTTCTCGTCGACGACGATGGAGTGCGGGCTAATATGACGGGATCCTGGCTGGCTCAGATGGGTTGGGACGTTCACGTGTGGGACGGTGCCTTGCAGGCGGGAGCACTCGAAACGGGTCCCTGGCGCCCTCGGAATTCCCCTTCAACCCTACTGGAAGCGCCCGAGCCCAAGCCTTACAAGAGACCTTACGAGGGCACCGATAATCCTCGCGAGGCCATGCAGGCCTACCTGGAATGGGAGTACGGTCTCGTCGCGCAGCTGGAACGGGATGGCACGCATCATTTCCGGGTGATCTGACGCTGTTGTCACCGATTTGTGACCGATGCACAACCGATTTGTTGATGCGCTTACCCTAGACTCGAACGCCTCTCGTTGAGGCAGCCGCGGGCTGCGCGGGGTTAGTGCCTGAACAGTACATCGCGGGTTGAATCTGGCGTGAGACGGCCCGTTTCACCGCCGGTGTCATTCCGAATCCTGCTGTGCGAGTTTCTGCTGGTGGTCGTTCTATCGGCTTACGCCGCATGCGCGCATGCGGGCGGTCCTTCGGAACTGCGCATTGGCTATCAAAAGAGCTCCGTCAATCTGTTGATAGCACGGCATCTCGGCTCGATTGAACAGCGCTTTCCCGGCACGCGTGTGCGGTGGGTGGAGTTCACCGCAGGTCCGCAACTGTTGGAAGCGCTAGGAGCTGGGAGTCTGGATTTTGGCATGACCGGCGATACGCCCCCGATTTTCGCGCAAGCTGCGGGGCGGGACATACTCTACGTCGGGCAGGAACCGCCGAAGCCACGAAGCTCCGCCATACTCGTCCCACCGGGCTCCAACATAACATCCCTGTCGGCGCTGCGTGGCAAGCGAGTGGCGTTTCAAAAGGGCTCCAGCGCGCACTATTTAGTGCTGCGGGCGCTCCAGCGGGCAGGCCTGAGCCTCGCGGATATTCGGGCCGTTTATCTTGTGCCCGCCGACGCTCGGGCGGCCTTCGAGAGTCACAGTATCGACGCCTGGGCGATCTGGGACCCGTATTGGGCGGCCGCCGCGCACAGTACGCCAGCGCGAGTTCTGTCTACCGCCGAGGGCATTGCGGACGACGACACCTTCTACGAGTCGTCGCGCAAGTTTGTGGAAAGCTACCCGCAGACGGTTCAGACCCTGCTGGGAGCGATCAATGAAGCCGAACACTATGCCCGTGGCCATCGGGACGAGGTTTCAGGCTGGGTCGCGACTGCAGCCGGACTCGAGCCTGAAGCAGCGACGACGTTCCTGGCGCGCCGATCCGCTTCTCCCGTGGATACGCTGAGCCCCGCTACCATTGCCCGACAACAGGCGGTTGCGGATGCGTTCGTGAAAGAGGGACTTCTGCCTCACCAGATCAACGTCAATGACGCGGTATGGCATCCGAAGGAAATATCCTGATGGATGTTTCTTGGTTTCTGCCGACCCACGGCGATAGTCGCTACCTGGGGACCAGTCAGGGGGCCCGTAGAGTTGATTTGACGTATCTGCAGCAAATCGCCGTGGCGGCGGATACGCTCGGCTACAACGGTGTGTTATTGCCGACGGGGCGATCGTGTGAAGACGCGTGGGTGGTCGCCTCCAGCCTCATCGGCGCTACACGATCATTGCGGTTTCTCGTCGCCGTGCGGCCCGGTATTACATCGCCAGGCCTGTCTGCCCGCATGGCGGCGACTTTCGACCGCCTCTCCAACGGCAGACTCTCCATCAACGTTGTCACAGGTGGAGACTCCAGCGAATTGGAAGGCGACGGGTTGTTTGTCGATCACGATCAGCGATATGCAATTACCGACGAGTTCCTGCGTATCTGGCGCGGCATACTCGCGAGCTCCCACGAGGGCGGCAGCATTGACTTTAACGGGAAGCATCTGCGCTCCAAGGGCGGGCGCTCTCTGTTTCCCCCGCTGCAGAAGCCTCATCCGCCATTATATTTTGGCGGCTCTTCGCCAGCAGCGCATGAACTGGCGGCCGCACAGGTGGATGTATACCTCACTTGGGGCGAGCCTCCGGACGCAGTCGCCCAGAAAATCGCCGATATCCGGCGTCGAGCGGCTGCGAAGGGTCGCACACTGCGCTTCGGAATCCGTCTACACGTCATTGTCCGCGAGACGAACGAGGCTGCCTGGCAGGCGGCTGACGAATTGATCAGCCATCTCGACGATGCGGCTATTGCGCGTGCGCAAGCCGTGTTTTCGAAAAGTGATTCGGAAGGGCAGCGTCGTATGGCCGCACTTCATGGCGGGCGCAGGGACAGTCTCGAGATCTCACCCAACCTGTGGGCCGGCGTAGGCTTGGTACGCGGCGGTGCCGGGACCGCACTCGTAGGCGATCCCGAAACGGTCGCTGCACGTATTCATGAGTACGCCGACCTGGGTATCGAAACATTCATCATGTCGGGCTATCCGCATCTGGAGGAGGCGTACCGCTTCGCGGAGTTGGTATTTCCGCACTTGCCACACCGACAGTCACATCAGTCTGTAAATTTGTCGCCCACGGCGGTAGGAGAGCTCGTCGCGAATACCTACCTGCCCGCACGATCCCAGGGCTGAGGCATGTCAGGTTTTTCAGTAAGCACCTTGCGCCAAGGTGTCCTCGGCATACTGCTGCTGGCCGCTGTCCTTTCGGCCAGGCCTGCCGCGGCCGATACGGTCGAGGTGCGGGTGGGATATCAGAAGTCATCCACTCTGATCACGCTGTTGAAATCGGCGGGTGGCCTGAATGAGAAGCTGGCCGCGGAACACGCGCAAGTTTCCTGGCATGAGTTTACGAGTGGCGCGCCACTGCTCGAGGCACTGAACGTCGGCGGAATCGACCTTTCCGCTGATGTTGCCGATACCGTACCGGTATTCGCGCTGGCAGCCGGAGCGAAGTTCACATACTACGCGCAGGAGACGCCGTCGCCGGGGGCGGAGGCCATACTGGTCCGATCAGACTCGCCGATTCGCAGTGTGACACAGCTCGGTGGCAAGCGAATCGCGGTTGCCAAGGCCGCGGGCGCACACTATCTGCTGATCGCGGCGTTGGAAAAATCCGGGCTGAAGTTTACGGATATCCAACCCGCGTATCTAACACCAGCCGATGGCCGCGCGGCGTTTGAGCGCGGGTCAGTCGACGCGTGGGCCGTATGGGACCCGTACTTTGCCGGAGCGGAAGCACAGGTGAAGGCACGTGTGCTCACTGATGGCTCGAATCTTGCGAGCTACCGTCGTTACTATCTGGCATCCAGCGACTTCGCTCGAGCCCACCCGAAAATACTCCGAATCGTATTCGAGGCGCTCCAGGAAAGAGGGCAATGGGTCAAGTCGCATCCACAGGAGGCCGCGGCTGTCCTCAGTCCGATCTGGGGTCTCGATGCACAAACCACCGGTATCGCGAATTCGCGGCGCAGCTACGCCGTGCGTCCTGTTTCCGTGGATGCCCTGACCGAGCAACAGAAAATCGCCGACACTTTCCTGCGGGCGACACTGCTTTCGAAGGCGGTGAATGTGTCGACGGTTGAGATCTGGAAGCCCTGATGGTTCGATCGCAACAGTTCCGAGCGGTCGTGCGGCGCGCACTTCCATGGTTGGTTCCCCTTCTGATTCTCGCTGCGTGGGAGTACGCGGCCCGCACAGGCCTATTGTCTGCACGGGTGTTGCCTGAACCCTGGGCTGTACTCAAAGCTGCATGGCACCTGCTGCAAACGGGGGAGCTGCAGAGTAATCTGAAGATCAGTGCAGGTCGCGCTTTCGCCGGGCTCGTTGTGGGTGGCGGGTTGGGACTGCTGTTAGGTCTGCTCACCGGCCTATCCAGGCGCGCTGAGGTGGCGCTCGACACGACCGTCCAGATGCTGCGCAACGTGCCGCCCCTGGCGATGATTCCGTTGGTGATCCTCTGGTTTGGAATAGATGAGGGCGCCAAACTGTTCCTCGTCGCGCTGGGTGTCTTCTTTCCTCTGTATCTCAACACCTTTCATGGTATTCGCTCTGTGGATCGCGGCCTCATCGAAATGGCGCGCAGCTATGGGCTGAGCGGTGCGTCCCTGTATCGGCACGTGATTCTGCCGGGTGCGTTGCCTTCGATACTGGTGGGGCTGCGCTACTCGTTGGGATTGATGTGGGTGCTGCTCATCGTCGCTGAAACGATTTCGTCGTCCTCGGGTATCGGGTACATGACCATGAACGCCCGAGAATTTCTGCAGACGGATGTGGTCCTCGTGGGGATCCTGATGTACGCGCTGCTGGGAAAGCTGGCCGATGTGGCGACGAAACGCCTGGAAAGGCTCTGTCTGCGCTGGCACCCTTCGTACCAATGAGCTCGATCCCCTTGAGGCCGCTGGTCGTGGACGATCTGACTCCCCGAGTATCGGGGCCCCGTACCTCTGAATCTTTACAGCAGCGCCACGGCCACGGCGCGGCTGTCTCAATTCGTAAGCTGCAAAAGAGCTACGGCGAGCGCACGGTGCTGCGGGATCTGTCACTCGAAGTTGCGCGCGGCAGCTTTGTCGCCTTGGTGGGTCGCAGTGGCTGTGGGAAGACCACTCTCCTGCGGGTTGCCGCCGGGCTCGAACAGTACGAGCAGGGGACTGTGACTGTCGAGTCTGCGAGCCGGCAGCAGGCGGATGTTCGCCTCATGTTCCAGGAAGCGCGGTTGTTGCCTTGGAAGTCCGTAATCGACAATGTGCGTATCGGCATGCCGAAGTCTGCACTACCCGCGGCACGAGCGGCGCTTCGGGATGTGGGCCTCGAGGATCGTGCAGCCGATTGGCCTGCTGCGCTCTCCGGTGGACAGCGTCAGCGAGTAGCCTTGGCGAGGGCATTGATGCATCAACCGAAGCTACTGCTCCTGGACGAGCCGCTCGGCGCACTGGACGCGTTGACACGGATGGAGATGCATACCTTGATTGAGCGAGTGTGGAAGGAAAACGGCTTCACGGCGATGTTGGTGACTCACGATGTGCAGGAAGCGCTCGTGCTGGCTGACCGTGTCCTCGTCATCGACAACGGGGGTATTGCATTCGATCAGGTAGTGGATCTGACGCGTCCCCGCATCCGCGGGTCGCAGCCGCTTGCCGAGCTCGAGAGCCGGGTTCTGGCTCACGTGTTGGGTTCAGCGGCTCGGGATC
>JAXDQF010000348.1:0-16406 GCA_034668025.1 Gammaproteobacteria bacterium
AGGATTCGCCACCCGCCAAGCGGGCA
The DNA here is from genome assembly GCA_034668025.1 of Gammaproteobacteria bacterium. GTDB lineage: Bacteria > Pseudomonadota > Gammaproteobacteria > Steroidobacterales > Steroidobacteraceae > 13-2-20CM-66-19. The sequence continues at coordinate 27 of JAXDQF010000348.1, forward strand.
GCCAGGAAGGCCGCGAAAAAGGCTCCTGCCAAGAGCCCGCCGGCGAAGTCAGCTCCCGCGAAGGTGGCTGCGGCCGGCAAGAGTGCGGCTAAGAAAGCAGGCAAAGCCGTGAAGAAGGCGGCCAAGGTCGTCAAGAAGGCCGCCAAAAAGGTCGTCAAGAAAGTGGCCAAGAAAGTGGCCAAGAAAGTGGCTAAGAAGGCGGCTAAGAAGTCGGTGTCCAAGCCGGCGGCGAAGCGGGCAGTAGCCAAGAAGACGGCTGCGAAGCCCAAAGCCAAGGCGAAGGCCAAAGCCAAGGGCAAAGCCAGAAGCAAGAAGTAATCTGGATGGGGCCCACCCGTATCTGACGGGTGGGCCGCTGGATTGCCGAGTCGACGCACTCGTTGCGGTTGCAGAAAGTTGCCGCGGGCGCGCAGCCTGCGGTGCGTCTTATTGCGAGGCGGCCTCGGCCGCGTTGCGCTGGTCGGCCGCCTGCTTCATGGCCGCGTCGACCTGTTCGCGTACCCGCGCCTCGGTTTTCAGGCCTTCGCGCGCCTCTTGAGCTTTCGTGGTGGCCGCCGTGGCGGCGGCCGCGCCCGTCTCGGCAACACCGCAACCTGTGAGTGAAAGGACGAGGGTCAGGAGAACCAGTGACCTTGCCATTGAGGGACCTCCAATGAACTTGGAGCTTTGCCCGGACGGATAGATCGCGGCAAGGACGGCCGTCCACTTTCGTGACCGGGTGCAGATGGCGGGCAACGGTTCATGGCAGTATCCCTTTCGCAGCATTCTCGTGGTTGCACGTAAATGGCGGAGCACGTACATGGTCAAAGGAACTGTCACAAACCGAACCGCGGACGCTGAACCGCGCGTCCGCCGCGGCTACTTTGAGTGCCGCTATGGGCAGTTGCACGTTCATAACGCGATTCCCCCCGGCGGAGGTTTTGAAGAGGGCACCCCTCTGCTGTGTCTTCACCACACGACTGGGTCCGGCAGGGTTTTCGACCGTTTCCTCGCGCTCTCGGGCCGTGATCGTTCCGTCTATGCGCCTGACACGCCCGGGTTTGGGGAATCCGATCCGCCCCCGTCACGCCCGACGATTTCTGACTACGCTTCTGTGATTGGCGACTTTCTCGACACGATGCGGTTCCGACAGATTGATCTGCTGGGTTACCAGGCCGGCGCATTGATCGCAGCTGACTTGGCCATCGCCCGGCCGAAGCAGATTCGCCGCGTCGTGATGGTATCTGTCCCTGTCTTGAATGACGCGGAGCGCGATGCATTCAGACGCGGGTCGTGGTTGCCGGCCGAAGACGGGAGCCACTTGATCACTGAGTGGAAGCGAACACTCGAGTCATACGGCCCCGGCGTTCCGCTCGAGGTCCGCGCCCGTGCTTTCGCAGAGAAGTTGAAAAGTGGAGTTCACGCTTCTTGGGCGCTGGCTGCAGCGCAACAATACGCGTCACGCGAACGGCTTGCGCTCGTCACACAATCTGCGTTGGTATTGCGGCCTAAAGATGATTTTTGGGAAGCCACCCTGCGTGCCCGCGAGTTGTTACCGAAAGCCCGATTTGTGGATTTGCCCGACCAGGGCAACGGCCTGTTTGAGGCTGCGCCCGAGGTCGTGGTTGAGGCCACCCGGGAGTTTCTGCGCGGCTGACCGTCCCGTTGAGCGCCTGTTTCGCCCTTTCTGCATGCGGAGGAACAGGTTTATGTCATATCTGCGCGACAAGTCTCACACTTTGGTCTTGAATAGCAGTCAACGGTGCTCTGCAGCGCTAGACTTTGGTCGGGGCGGCCATCCGCCGGAACTACATGAACCAGGGGACCGAGCGCTGGCTACCCATTCGATTTTTGGGGCTGCCGCGCGAGGAGACACGCGATGAACCTACAAAAACGCCAATCGTCGCCGCCCGAAGAGGCTGATCTCGAAGTCACGGCCGAATTGCCGGTCCTCGACGTAGCCGCCTACGAGGCCAACGCCGCTTCCACAGCGACCACTGGAACGTATCCCGTGGTCACACCTGAGCGTGACCATCTCAACTCGACTGATACCTGGCACATTCCCGCGCCGTCACTGCGTGTCTCGAAGACCGCCACCGGCGACGCTGCCAACACTGTCATCGACGAGAATCGCGCTCGCCTCGAAGTCAATCTCCAGGCGCTGTCGACGACACTTCGTGACGTCGAAGAGCGGCTGACGCGCAAGAGCGAGCGGCTGGCCGAGATCGAGAAGGCGCTCGAGCTGGCTCTGGCCGAACGCAACACAACCGAACAACGTGCACGTGCTCTCACCGACGAGGTGACACGGGCAGAAGCGGCTTCGACGGCTGCGCAAGCGCGCATCGCGGAGTTGCAGAAAGCGCTGCAGGATAATCAGGCCGCCGATGAGGCCCGCCGGGCACGCGATGCCGAAGTCCAGGCGCAGCTCATCGAGCGCAACAAACAGTTTCAGGCACAGCTCACGGCGGCAGGCCGCGAGTTTGAAGGGAAGCTGGCGGCCAGCAACCACGAGTTCGAGACCCGGTTTGCAACCCACGCCCAGGCCATCGTCCGCTTCGAGAAGGAGCTGAACGAGGCGCGAGAGCGCAACACCGAGTATCTCGAGACCCTGCAATCGAACGAAGGTCGCAGGTCCGTATTCGAGGACATGATTGCTACACTCGAAGACGATGTTGCGCAGCGTGACACGCGGATCGCGCGGCTCGAGAGCAATCTCACCACGCACACCGGCCACGAAGGCGAGTTGGAGTCGGAGCTGCGCGAGCGGATTGCCCGTATCGCTGCACTCGACAAACAGGTCGCCGCCTTGAGCGCAGCATTGGCTCAGCGCACTGAACAGCAGACCGACGGTGAGCGCTCTCGCGCGACCTTGCAGCAGAATGTAAACGCGCTGAACGGCACTTTGGCTGAGCGCAATGATCGTGTGAAGGTTCTCGAAGGAACGGTCTCGCAACAGACAATCGCTGCCGCGCAACTGCGCAGCGAGCTCGAGCGGTCTGCGTCCGAGCGTTCGCAGCTCGTGGCGGGTGCAGCCTCGTTGGAAGCTGCGCTGAAAGCGGCGACTGCTCGTGGCGACCAACAGGAGGCCGTTGCAAGAGCGGCTCAGAGTCGTCTCGATGAGTACGAGGCCGCAGCTCCGGCGCAACGTCGCCGCGTCGAGCAACTCGAAGCCGAAGTAGCTGCTGTTCGTGCCGAGCTGCAGTCATCGAGCTCGTCGCTGCAGACAGCGGGCGTCGAGCGCAATGAGCATGTGGCGCGTATTGCGGCCAGCGAGGCGCGGATCCAGGAGATGGAAACGCGCGTGGCGCAACAGCAGGAGGCGGTTCGCCAACTGCAGGCCGAAGCCAACGCCGGTGTCGCCCGCGCCAAGGAGTTGGAAAACGACCTGCGCGCCGCCGAAGAGACCATCAACCGACTCGAAACCGAGGCTCGCAGCAAGGGTGCGCGCGTCGATGAGCTCGAGAAGATCAACAGTGACTGGCGCGCCACGGTGGAAGAAGCCCGGCATGCCATTTCGGATCGCGATGTCCTGATCGAGCGGCTCGAGCAGGAGACGGCCGCGAGCGCGGTGCTCGTCGGTCACATTCAGAAGAGCATCACACGCCTGGACAGTGATGCTCCGCCGCGTGTCAGTGAGCCGACCGCGGATGGTGCAACCCGCTTGTTGATTCGGACCGATGGCGACTCGGAAGTTGTGCACGTCCTCGGGCGCAAGACGACTGTCGGGCGTACGCCGGACAACGATCTGCAGATCGACGCGAAGTTCATCAGCCGCCACCACGCTGTGATTCTCGCGGGGCCTGCGCACGCGATCATCGAAGATCTCAACAGCACAAACGGCGTCATGGTCAACAACCGGCGCATCACACGTCAGCCTCTGAAGGATGGCGACAATGTGGTGATCGGTAAAACCGGGTTCCGATTCGTGGTCCGGGCTGCGCGGGTCCAGGCGCAACCGAACTAGAGCTAGGGGGCTTTTTTGCTCTCGTCGATGGCCTGAGTCCACAGAACGACATCGTCAGGTGTCATCGAGCTCGCGTTGGTGTGCCGCACATCCGTGAGGCCCCAACGCTGGACGTCTGGCAAATACTGCTCTCGCGACAGCAACGTTCCCTGACAGGTTTTCTCCGTGGGCGGGGGTGTGCGCATTTCCCGGTCGAGCCGGCCCATGAATCCCGTCATCACCCACTCGGGAATCCTGTTGCGTTCCGACGGGTAGATAAAGCCGAACAAACACAGGTGTGAGAACAGCACCCGCCAGTGCTGCCCGAAGCGGATCACGAGTCTCGCCCAATCGATGTTCTCGGCGCGTGCCAGGATCAGATGCATGATGTCGGCGGCGTCGTAGCGCTCGCGTTCCATGATGAATGCCTTCGACCAGATCATCTCCTCGACGGGACACAGTTGCGCGGGTATCCCAAACACCTGACCCCGCGCGGCGTGCTCAAACCACTCGTCATCCACATACGCAATGCCATTGCCAGAATTAAAGATGACATCCACGTAACCATGCTCGCAGGTTGCTTTGCCGAGCCAGTGAGGAAACGTGAGCTCGGTGTGGAAGCCCGCCTGTGCCAGCACCTTCATGATGGCGTCGTATTCGTCGCGACGGACGAAGATGTCGAAATCCTTCGTATCGCGGTCGACTGCGGTGTAGTGTCCGAGCGCGTAGCCGCCGCCCACCAGGTAGGGAAGACCCGCCTCGTTCAATGTTTCCATGGTACGACGGTAGAAGTCGTGCGCCGCGGATTCTGCAGGAGGGCCGGTGGGCATACAGATTGCTCCGAGGGTCTCGTTCCAGGGTGCGTAAGAGGGCTTCCAGCTGAACAGTAAGCAAACAACGCGCCTAGCTGCAGTTGGCGACCTGCATGTCAAAAAGACCTCCCGGGGTGCACTGCAGCCCCTGCTCGCACCGGTCAATGAGCAGGCCGATTTTCTACTGCTGTGCGGTGATCTGACGGACTACGGGTTGCCCGAGGAGGCCGACATCCTGGTCGCAGAGTTGGCTGCCGCAGTCACCATTCCCATTGTCGCCGTGCTGGGCAATCACGACTTCGAGTCCGGACAACAGGTGGAGGTGTGCAAGATCCTGACAGCCGCCGGGATCAAGGTTCTCGACGGTGAGGCTCACGAGGTGCACGGCACCGGCATTGCAGGCGCCAAAGGCTTTTCCGGCGGATTCGGTCGCGCCACCCTGGGCGCCTGGGGTGAGCCCGCCACCAAGCGATTCGTGCAGGAAGCGATCGACGAAGCGATGAAATTCGAGGGTGCCCTGGCGCGGCTGCGCACGCCCCATCGCATCGCCATGCTGCACTATTCGCCGATCCGGGCGACCGTTGAAGGCGAGCCACTGGAGATCTTTTCCTACCTGGGCACCAGCCGGCTGGAAGAGCCCCTCAATCGCCATCCGGTCAACATGGTGTTCCATGGCCACGCCCACCACGGCTGCCTCGAGGGGCGCACGAGCACGGGTATTCCGGTTTACAACGTGGCCATGCCGCTGCTCCTGCACAGTTTTCCCGCATCGCCGCCGTTCCGGGTGTTTGAGATTCCCGCTCCTGAGCACAAAAATGGTTAAGCTTCGGCCACCCCTCCCCGATAGAGATGCGCTGTGGCCAGTCCGTACATCGAACGAATCCTCAAGGCGCGCGTGTACGACGTGGCTGTCGAATCACCGCTGGAAGAAGCCGGGCGCCTCTCCCGCAGACTCGATAACCAGGTTCTGCTGAAGCGCGAAGACCTGCAGTCCATTTTTTCCTTCAAGCTGCGCGGCGCCTACAACCGGATCGCACATTTGTCGGATGCGATTGCCAAGCGGGGAGCCGTGTGTGCATCCGCCGGCAACCATGCTCAAGGTGTGGCACTGGCCGCCAGTCGCCGCGGGATTCCCGCTGTCATCGTCATGCCGCAGACCACTCCACAGATCAAAGTACAGGCGGTGCTGGATCTGGGTGCCGAGGTTGTTCTGCATGGCGACGACTACGACAGTGCGTTCGATCGGGCACTGACGCTCGCGCGCGAGCGCAACCTCGTATTCGTACATCCTTTCGACGATCCCGACGTCATCGCGGGTCAGGGCACGATCGGCGTGGAGATACTCAGGCAGACCGGCGGGCACGTCGATGCCATATTCGTTCCGATCGGCGGCGGCGGGTTGATCGCCGGCATCGCCGTGTACGTGAAATATCTTTATCCCAACGTCCGGGTCATCGGTGTTGAGCCCGAAGATGCGGCCAGCATGTATGAGTCGCTGCGCGCAGGCAAACGAGTGACCTTGGATCGTGTGGGTATCTTTGCCGACGGGGTCGCCGTCAAGCGGGTTGGCGAGGAAACCTTTGCGCTGTGCCGCGCCCATGTTGACGAGATACTGCTGGTCGACACTGACGAGATTTGCGCTGCCATCCAGGATGTGTTTGAGGATACGCGGTCCATCGTCGAGCCCGCCGGAGCGCTCGCCGTTGCCGGTGTCAAAAAATACGTCGCGCGCGAGAATTGCAAAGGCAAGCGGCTGGTGGCCGTCAACAGCGGCGCCAACATGAACTTCGATCGGCTGCGCCACGTAGCCGAGCGTTCGGATCTCGGTGCCGAGCGCGAGGCGTTGTTGTCAGTGGTGATCCCGGAAGAGCCCGGCAGCTTTCTGCGCTTTTGCGAGACGCTGGGGCAGCGCAGTGTCACGGAATTCAACTATCGGTACGAGGCGGGACAGACGGCGCAGATTTTTGTCGGCTTCAGCCTCTCCCGGGGGCGCAGCGAGCGCGATGCGGTCGTGCAGAACCTGCGGGCCGCGGGCTATACCGTCACCGATGTCAGTGACAATGAGATCGCCAAGCTCCATGTGCGCTACATGATCGGCGGCCATGCTCGCGGTCTGCAGCACGAGCTGCTGTATCGCTTCGAGTTTCCGGAGCGGCCCGGCGCCATGTTGAAGTTCCTGCAGGCCATCGGCTCACGCTGGAACATCAGCCTGTTTCACTACCGCAACCACGGCTCCGACTATGGTCGGGTGCTGGCCGGAATCCAGGTCCCGCCGGCCGAGCGCGCCGACTTCATGCTGCATCTCAACGAGCTGCACTATGCCTACGTGGAGGAGACCTCCAACCCGGCCTACAAGCTGTTCCTGGGTGCCTGACGCCAGGCTCCCTACTTCACCAACCGGAGCGTGAAGGGGTAGCGGTAGCGGACCCCTTCGGAGGCTTTGATGCCGGCGATGATGGTCATGGCCAGCCAGAAAATGAACAGCGCGACGCCGAGCAGGATGCCGATGAAGATCCACACCAGCACGCCGCAGACGATCCCCGCCAGCAGCACCGAGATGTTGAAATTCAACGCTTCCTTGCCCTGGTCCGCCACAAAGGGCGACTGGTCGCGCTTGACCAGCCAGACGATGAGCGGTGCGATGACGCTGCCCAGCGGGATCAGAAAACCCGAGAAGGCCGTCAGGTGCGCCAGCATTCCCCAGGTACGCTCGTCCTGTGTGGGAAGGTCCGTTGCGCTCGTACTCACGGAGTCGGGATTCGTCTCATTCATGGACGTAACTCCATAGGGCAGTGTCGGTGACATATACACCATTGCGAACTCCGCGGCACGAACAACTGAGCGTGCGCGGCCTCAAACACCGCCTGACGTGGTGGGGCCCGCCCTCCGACGCACCCATTGTATTGCTGCACGGGTTCCAGGATTGCGGCGACACATGGCAGTTCCTGGTGGACTGCCTGCCCGATACATGGACGTTGGTTGCACCTGATTGGCGCGGCTTCGGGGGCACCGAATGGGCTGCCGGCGGATATTGGTTTCCCGACTACCTGGCTGACCTGGAAGAGCTGCTGGATAAAGTGGCGCCGCAAGGAGCCGCGCGCGTCATCTCGCACAGCATGGGTGCAAATGTCGCCGCTCTATACAGCGGAATCCGGCCGCAGCGCCTCAAATGGCTGGTGAACCTGGAAGGCATTGGCCTTCGCAAGACGCAGCCTGCTGCAGCCCCCGAGCAGTACGCCACCTGGCTCGACGAGATCAAACAGCCGTTGGTCGACGGCCGCTACCGCTCGGTTCAACAACTGGCCGAGCTGTTGATGAGGCGTAATCCTCGCCTGACAGCGGATCGAGCGGAATTCGTGGCGCGCGCCTGGACCCGCGACGCTGAGGATGGAGTTCGTCTCGCGTTTGATCCCCGGCATCGTTTCGTCAATCCGGTGTTATACCGGCGCGAGGAAGCAGAGGCCTGTTGGGCGCGCATGCAGATTCCGATGTTGTTCCTCGCCGGAGAAAGCTCCGGTCACCAGGAACGTCGCCTTGCAAACTTCAGTGACGAGTACGTACACAGAGTGTTTCGCGATGTGAAAATCGTCGTGCTACCGGGCCTTGGCCACATGATGCATCACGAAGATCCGCACGCCGTTGCCGCCCCCATCGTCGACTTCGCTCAGGCTCACCCATGAGAACGTTGCTCATCGGAGGCGCCCGCTCCGGAAAGAGTGCCTTGGCGCTGCGTTGGTCCAACGAGCGCTCCTCCAATGTCTGTACGCTCGTCACCGGAACGGAGTCAGATCCGGAAATGGCCGCGCGTATCGCCGCCCATCGCCGCGAGCGCCCCGCTCACTGGCGAGTCCGCGAGGAACCCATCTACATCGGCCGCGCGTTGCGGGAAGAAACGGACTCGGCGACGCAGTTGCCCACGTCAGTACCACCATCGTCACCCGGCGCTAATTCCTTGGTTCTCGTAGACTGCCTGACGCTTTGGATTTCGAACTGCCTCTGGCCACCGGATGCAGCTACCGCCGACGCCGACTACGACGTTTGGCGTCGCGAACGCACTGCCTTTCTAGACGCACTGTCTGCGTGCAAATCAGACGTCATCATTGTGACGAATGAAGTTGGTACCGGAATCGTCCCTAACAATGCCGCGTCGCGAGTTTTCCGCGATGAGCAAGGTTGGTTAAATCAGGCCGTCGCCGCCGTGTGCGACGAGGTGTTCTTCGTAACAGCCGGCCTGCCACTGCGCCTGAAACCCTGATGTTTTAGTCCACAAAATCCCGACTCATGCTCGTTGACGAGCGGGAAATTTCGGCGCACCGTGCTGCCGCATGACTGCCGAGATCGCAATAATCAACCGCAGCGCTGTGACGTTGGCAACGGACAGCGCAGTTACCCTCACGGTGCGTAGCGCGGAGAAAATCTACAACGCCGCGGACAAACTGTTCGAGCTTTCGGATGTCGACCCTATTGGAATAATGATCTACAACAACCTCGATTTCATGGGGGTTGATCTGGAGGTCGCGATCAAAGAGTTCAGGCGCAAAGTAGCCACGGTCTCGTACGCGTCGGTCTTCGAAGCTGCTGAGGCATTTTTTCACTACCTGACGAGCGACGCGAGTACGGCGCCAGATGACGAAATGCAGCGCGAGCACATCAGGGTGTTGCTTCATCCGCTTTTGCGGGAAATAAATACCGTCGTCGTGCAGGCTATGAGACGAGAGTTTCACGGCAAGTATGAGCTAGTCGATTTCTCTGCGCTTTGGACCGATACGTTGCAGAGCTTGATTTCCGATCTCGAGGCGATAGAGCCGTCTGGTTGCTTCGAGGGAGTCTCAGACACGGACTTGTTGAATACCTATTCGGACGTGATCGACGAAGAGATCAAACGAAATTTCGGGCATGCCTCTTTGGACGATTCGCACAGAGATCTGTTGCGCAGGGCGTGTGGTTTGGCGCTTCACCGAGATGAATACTCGGACTCATCGACCGGTATCGTATTCGCGGGATTTGGTGCCGGAGAATTGTCCCCGTCACTGGTAGCGTACCAAGTCGACGGGGTTATTTCGAACCGTCTGAAGAGGAAGCAAATCGAACGCGTCGTGACAAATCGGAAAGAAGTGACCGGTGAAATTATCCCGTTCGCGCAACGGGACATGGTGGATCGGTTTCTGTATGGCATCGATCCAATGTTCGAAAGAGGGATCGAGCAATATCTGAAGATGCAAATGGAGACGGTCGGAATCGCGCTCGTTGATTCTCTGCCCCGGACCTCACGCGAGACAAAGGAAGCTCTCAACCAGAATGTAGGCGCAGCCGTCGCCTTGGCGCTCCGGATCTGGCGGCAGCGGATGATGCCGGCGGTTAAGGCGGAGTTTGTGCGTGAAGTTCAGGATATGATTTTTCTCATGCCGAAGCAGGAGCTTGCGGAGCTAGCGAAAGAGCTCGTGAATTTGACATCCGTCAAAAGGAAGTTTTCCTCCGGAAAGGAATCGGTGGGAGGACCGATCGACGTGGCCGTAATATCTAGAACTGACGGATTCGTATGGGTCCAGCGCAAACACTATTTCGAACCGAATTTGAATCCCGGCTACTTCCATAGGAAGTACGGTTCGGCTCATGCGTGAGGAGTGGTTATGAATAGCAAAAACCGATCCAGACGTAGTGGCAAACCACAGAGGAATCGCAAAAGACGCGTCCCTGCGGCGCCACATGTCTCAGTAGGCGGAAGCCCTTCGGGCTTGGCCGAGGTCATGCAGAGGATCACGGAGGAGGCTCGCAAGGAAATGATTCAGTTGATCCGCGGGTTCAAAAAAGTTCCTGTTCGCGGTCACCTATCGAGGTGAGGGGGCACAGCGGCTAGGATAAAACCAGTGCGTAGAGCAGCACCACCTCAGTCACCTCAACGCCCGCCCCCAAACAGTCCCCGGTCGTCCCACCGAGTCGCCACTTCAACCACCCACCCCAGGCGCCGATAGCCAGAGGCGCGGCGCACAGGATCGGCGCGAGCGCGGCGCTGGCTCCCAGCAGGATCACCGTCCAGAAGACGATCCACCCCACATTCAACTGCCAGGCAAACCGTTCGCCTTGGCCGGGCTTGAGGGGCTTCAGCCACCGACTCCACGCCAGTGGCCCGAGGCGAGCCCAAGCAGGAATGAGGGGAAAGGCCAGCAGGGCGGGGATGGATAGTTGCGCGAGTCCCGTCGCCTTCAATATCAACATCAACACGATGCTCACCACGCCGAAGGCGCCCAAGTGAGGATCGGCCAGGACTGCGAAGAACTTCTGGGCATCGCGGTGAGCGGCGGCGAGGGCGTCGCTCAGGTCTGCGAGGCCATCGAGATGCAGCGCGCCCGTCATCCACACCCAGGCGAGCAGGCCGAGCACGGCTGCCACCGGGGCGTTGCGGTGTGCGCAAATGAAAATGATGGCACTGACAACAACACCGATGGCCAGCCCGACAAAGGGGAACCAGGCGGAAGATCGGGAGAACTCCTCGGCTGAGAAGTTCTCCACCGCGGGGACGGGCACGCGCGTCAGAAATTGAGTCGCAAGCCGTAGCCCGCGGAATTTCACGGGGGCGCCGCAGCCGGCGTGGCGCCGTCCACTCCGGCCTGGGCAAACGTCGCCATGTTCCGGTGAAGTGCCAGCGCTGCTTTGATAATGGGCAGGGTGAGCGCCGCACCGCTTCCCTCACCCAAACGCATTTCGAGGTCAATGAGCGGTTTCAGCCCAAGCGCTTGGAGCGCGACGATGTGGCCGCCTTCCGCGGATCTGTGAGAAGCCAGCATCCAGCGCACCGCGCCGGGCTCGAGCCGGGCCGCTGCGAGGGCCGCGGCGCCTGAAATATAGCCATCGAGCAGCACGGGGACCCCGCTTCGGGCCGCCTCAATGTAAAAGCCCGCCATGGCTGCAATCTCGAGTCCGCCCAAGTGGGCGAACAGCAGGCGCGCCCCCGCAGCCGCCGACTGCGCAGTGCCGATGGCGCCCCGGGCTCTGGCCAGCGCCGCAGTCACGACTTCCCGCTTGCGCCCGAGCCCAACATCATCAACACCGGTGCCCCGTCCCACAATCTGCTCGGGCAGGGCATCGGTGAAGGCGCAAATCAAACACGCGGCTGCGGTAGTGTTGGCGATGCCCATATCTCCGGCAATGAGCAGTTGTGCACCCCGCTGAACGGCTTCGCGGGCGCAACGCTCACCGACACCGAGCGCCGTGGTCAATTCTTCGTCTGTCATGGCCGTTTCTGTGAGTAGGTCCCGCGTGCCGGCCCGAACCTTTTCATTGCGGACCGTGCGCGGCAGTTCCGCGTCGCCGGCAACGCCGACATCCACCACTTCGATGGGACAGTCACCCAGAGTTGCCAGCACATTGATCGCAGCGCCGCCGCCCGCAAAATTAGCGACCATCTGGCCGGTCACCGATTGTGGGAAAGCCGACACGCCCCGCACTGCGACCCCGTGATCAGCGGCAAACACAAAGATTTCAACATGAGCGATGTCTGGCGTCGGGTTGCCCGAGCGGGCCGCAAACCAGCATGCGAGCTCTTCGAGGCGGCCGAGCGACCCCGGTGGCTTGGTCAGTTGTTGTTGGCGGGCACGAGCAGCACTTTCGGCGCGCGCATCCGGCACAGGCATGTCAGCGGAGTTCAATCGGGAGTTCATGAGACTGGGGGTGATTCCTATCGTGAGCGCGCAAACTGCGACAGTCCATCGTTGGGACGGTCCCAGCTCAGCGCATCTTCCATCCAGATGTGCTCAGCGGGTCGCATCGAGTCTGGCTGGTCGAGGGTGGTGATCGTGATGTCAATGGTGTCGGGCCACTGCGTGTTGCTATAGGTGATCGGCGTGCCACACCGCTCGCAGAATTGTCGCAACACCGGTGGCGAAGATGCGTGCGAGCGCAGCGACCCGGTAATGATTTGAAAGGTACTGCGGGCAACCGTGGCCCAGGCTACAACATGCGCCCCGGTCGCGCGACGGCAGGATTCGCAATGGCAGAAGCACGGCGACAGCACCGGCGGCCCGCACTCGTAAGTTACAGCACCGCACAGACAACGACCTGTGAAAACAGCATTCATTCGATCGGCAGTTCCAACATCAATTCGCGTACATAGCGCACCGGCGGTGAACCGTATGCCAGGACTTCATCATGATACCGCTTCAAGGTGAATTCCTTGCCCCAGGCCTGCTGTGCCTCGGCGCGCAGAGCCAGATGCTCCTGCACGCCAACGAAGTAAGTCGGCAATTGAGCAGCGGTCAGCTGAGCCCGCACCCACTTGCCCTCAGCCTCACGTTCCTGCTGGAAGGTGTCGTGCGTCATCATCCGTACTGCATCTTCGCGCGAGATGCCGTCCACGTGCACGGCCTGGTCGAGTATCGCGTTCCCGACTGACCGCAGGTACCACTTCAGCTGGATCAGGTGCATGAGCGCATCGTGGTTGAGAAAGCCCTCCTCCACCATCATGCCCTCTGTATAGACGGCCCAGCCTTCGATGAATGACCCGGATGCCAGTACGGCTCGCAATGGTGAGTCGTAGCGGTTGGCATGCGTGAGCTGCAGGTAATGGCCCGGCATCGCCTCGTGAATGGTGAGGTTGTCAATCGAGCGCGTGTTGTATTCGCGCAGGTAGGAGTTGACTTGCTCTTCCGACCAGTCATTCGGGATGGGCGAGACGGCGAAGAACGTTTTCTGACCCTTGTCCAACGGACCCGGAGAGTCGCAGTAGGCCAGCGCCACGCCCCGTTGGAACTCCGGCATGGGAATGATCTGTATAGGATCGTCGTACACCGTCACGAGATCATGAGCTCGTACGAAACGCTGCGTATCTTCGAACGCTCGTTGTGCGGTTTCAAACACCTTGTCGCGGGCCGGATGTTGTTCGTAAGCCAGCTCCAACGCAGCGACGATGGCTGCCTGCTGTTCGGTTGGATTTGGCATGACGGGCAGCGGCGGAGCGTCCGACCGTCCCGCCAGCACCGCACGCGAAATCTCATACATTTCGCTGCGGGCACGCTTGAGCTCGGAATCGGCACGCGCACGAATCTCCTGTCGCGTCAGCGGCGAGTCGAGGGCAAAACGCAGCTTTGCATCGTAGAGAGTTGCGCCCAGGCGGAAGTCGCCGGTTGCCGCGGGTAGCAGCTTTTTTTCCAACCAGATTTGATGCTGCGCAACCGCACTTCGTGCACGGGCAATGTCTGCCTTCAGCTGCGTTTGCTGAGCTTCCGGAAGCGTGCCCAACTGAGGGACCACCAGCTCATCAATCAAAGACAGAACACCGGTATTCTGTTTTACAGCGGTCTCGGCGTGAATGCGCGGAACGAGGGCCGGATCCAGCGATTCGCGCACTTGCATCAGCAGCCGTGGAAGCTCGGACAAGCGGGCGCCCACATTGTGCAGCCGGGCGGGCAGTGGCGCGAAATCGCGTGCCATCAGCAGGTAGACGCTATTACCGGCCAATTCTGTGTAAACCAGCGGATTCCAGCGCCATTCTTTCAACTGCTCGGCAGACCAGATGACATAGTCGAGCTCGCTCTTCAGCAGCCGGGCATCGACCTGGTGTGCACGGCTCAACTGCGTGAGGCCTAAGGTGTCCATCTGGGCGAGCAGCTGGCGCGCGAGCCCCACTCTGCGGGCTTGGCCGTCGGCGCTGACGTCATCTAGTTGACCGTCATAGCGGTGATCCCCGAGCGCCGTAGCTCGTACGGGGGTCAGCGGCAGCATCTCGGCGAGGTAGCGCTTGGCAATTCCTTCGAACGTCACATCGGCGGCACTCGGTGGATTACTGAAGTCCGGTGGCGGCTGAATCACCGTACAGCCTGCGAAGCCCACGATGACAACTGATAACAAGCCCAGTGCAAAGGCACGCCAATTGCTTATGACTGCTAGCATTTTTCAAGGGCCCCCGGCGAGGGGCGAATGATGACGAAGACCGCGTTCTATGGGAAGCGAAGGACCATCGTTAGAGGGCGCCGGAGGCGGGATTTTCCAGAATCCGACGGACGCCTTTAGCCCGTCCGACTTCCGTCGGCTGGCGGAGCATTTGCCCCACATGGTCTGGATCTGCCGACCGGATGGCACACTCGACTATATAAACTCCCATGGCCTGCGGTATTTCGGCGTCAAATTGCGTGATTCCATTGCGCTGTTTCCGTCGGGGGCGATTGCGCATCCCGATGACCATGAGGGGTCCCGTGCCGCCTGGACGCGCGCGCTGGAGGTCTGTGAGGGGCTCAGCATGGAGGCCCGCCTTCTACGTTCGGACGGCGCCTTTCGCTGGCATCTGATTCGCGCGGAGCCCATCTGCGATGGTTCGGGACAGGTGGTGAAGTGGATGGGCACTTCGACCAACGTGCACAGCGTCAAGGAGGGCAATGAGCTCAGTGCGTTCCTGCTCGAGCTGTCTACCGACTTTGCGCGTATCGACAATCCGCACGAGCTCGTCTCGACGGCGATGCTCCGACTGCGTCAGCACCTCGGAGCTGCACAAGTCACGCTGGCTGAGTTCGATCATGATTGTGGCGAGGCCGTCATGCTCCGCCAGGACCGCACCGACAGCTCGAATCTGCAGGTGGTGAATCTTCCGCTGGGGCCGTTTGAAAGTCTCAGCGTGGAGGCGCGTAACGGGTCGGTGACGGTCCTGCACAACGTGCCCCAGGACGAGCCGGCTGCCAACCTGTACAGCCGGTGGTACGGGCTCGACAGTGTGCGGGCTGTTGTGTCGGCGCCGTTGTTGCAGGGTGGGACGCTCGTTGCGTCATTGAGTGTTGTTGAGGATTCGCCGCGCAGCTGGAGTGCTCCTGAAGTTGAGTTGACGCGCCGCGTCGCGGAGTTGGTCTGGCCGGCGTTGGAGAAGGCCAGGTCGGATCACGCCCTGGCTGTCAGTGAGCAGCGCCTGCGACTCGCACAGGCGGTGGCCCAGATCGGCGCCTGGGAGTTGGATCCGGATGTGCACACACTGCACTTCTCAGATGAGAGTTACGAATTGTTCGGGCTGACTGAGAACGCGCAGATCAATCTGTACCAGCTGTGGGTGAGCCTCATTGACCCGCGTGACCGCAATGCATTGCAGGATCTCGTCGATGAATGCAACCGCTCCGGAACCGCCGAGGCAGAATATCGCTACCGTCATCCAACCCGTGGCCTGCGGTGGATACATACCCGCGCCGGGCGTGTCGATGATGAGGTGCCCAAGGTCATTGTCGGCATCAGCCTGGATGTGACTGAGCGGCGCAAAGCCGAAGAAGCGCTCAAGGACGTCAATCATCACAAAGACGAGTTTCTGGCGATGCTCGCTCACGAGCTGCGCAACCCGCTGGCGCCGATTCGCAACGCCGCTCAGATCCTGCGCGCTCATTCCACCGGGCAGCCCGAGATCGAGTGGGCGCGTACCGTCATCGAGCGTCAAACGCGCCATCTGGTGCGCCTCGTTGATGACCTGCTCGATGTCTCGCGCATGGTGCGCGGAAAGATCGTTCTCAAGAAAGCGACCGTGGAGATCGCGGAGCTCGTTCAACACGCGGTCGACACCAGTCAGCCGCTCATCCGCTCGCGTCGACATCAGCTGCACGTGAGCTTTCCCTCGGGGTCACTGGCGATCGAGGGCGATTTGACTCGCCTGGCACAGGCGTTTGCGAATCTCCTGAATAACGC
>JAXDQF010000349.1:0-9416 GCA_034668025.1 Gammaproteobacteria bacterium
GTCGTTCGACGCCGTCGACGCGCTTGGCGATGGCCTCGGGTGCGCGGCCGCATCGGCGGCGGCTCGCTCGAGTGCTGCGTCGATACGGGCTAGCGCGTCCGCGCCCGTTCGCCGCGCTTGACGTTGCTCTCCTGCATGCGACTCCGCGCCCGCGCTACTAGCTGCCGCGTCGGATGAAGGGCGCATGGAGCGCTCAGTATGCGAGCCCGTGCCGCTACCGGAGCCAGCCGCACCCGACAGAGCGGGTGAAATGGTTGGTTCGCGTGGCACCTGCGACTCCGGCGTCCAATCTTCCCTCCGTCTGCCACGCCTGTCGGGACTGGACCTTCGATCATGGCTATCTGGCGTCCACGTCGACGGTTTTCCCGAGGAGTCGGATGAGTTGGTTGTGCGTGCCCGTGGTTCCTGATCGGCTGCAGAAGCTGAACCAGACGATGCAGTCCCTGCCGCCGCCCTTGCCGCAATTGCCGCTTCCGCCGCAGCAACAGTTGCGGTCGAGGCGGTCGGTGTCGCGGGCGAAACGTTTTCGAAATCGTAGGTCAGCGTGTCGTTGAGCGAGGCATCCAATTCATCGATAACTTCGCGCATCGTGCGCGGACGTCGCTTTGCATCCTTCGCCAACATGTGCATGACAAGAGTGCCAAGCAACGGCGGAATCTGTCGTGTTGGAACGAGAGTAGGGACGCGCTCTTCCATAGCGCGCTTCTTGTCGAAATGCGGATAGTACGGCGGATAGCCGGACAGCAATTCATATGCGAGCGCACCCAGACCATACACGTCGTCCGCCGGAGTCGGCGGTTCACCACGCAACTGAGCGGGGCTAGCGGTAAACGGTGAATACCCGTGTCTGTTGGTGTCGCGTGTTGGAGTCGCTGTTGCCCCCGCAGCCGCGCCTTCCACAGGTGTCATCGCCGTTTCGGCAACGCCGAAGTCCGCAAGCCGTGCCCGGCCGCGCGCGTCAAACAGGATATTGCCCGGCTTCAAGTCGCGGTGAACGACGCCACGCTCATGCGCATGCTCGAGAGCCTGTGCAACCTCTAGGAGTACTGGAATGATTTCAAGAAACCCCGCACCCCGTAGCCGGCGAAGGTCACCGCCGGACGCGAGTTCCATGGGCAGAACCATTGCGTCGTCAACTCGCTCAGGCGGGAACACCTTGAGAATGGACGGATGGTCCAGAAGGCTCGCGATGGCGTACTCGTGCTCCAAAGCCTCCCACGCCTCATTCGCACGAGTCGTGGGATTCAGGACCTTCAGGGCGATATCGACCCCGCGCGTAGAATCGTGCGCGCGCCAAACCTCTCCCTGCCCGCCCGCGCCCAGCTTGTCCAGGAGCGTATAGCGCGCATCGAGTTTCTTGCCTATCAGTGTCTCAACAGCCTCAGTCATAGCTCAGTTCGGCTCCCGCGAGCCTGGTTTGTTCAATGCGCGGAAATCCTGCGCAACCGGCTGAATGGCCGGCAAGGGGGCCTCCGGCGGCGCATCGGCCGGGATGCCATTTTCTTCGAGATACATCTGGTGCAACAGCTTGCGCCACTCCCGGTATTGCTCCTCCGCGGTTCCGGTCAATTTCAGCGTCCGTCCCTCCACATCGACAACCTGAGGGGCGACTTCGTTCTGAAAGGACTCAGAAAGCTCCTTCAATGCCTGCGCATGCGTCTTCGCATCGGAGTATTTCTTCAACCCCGATAAAATCGAAGCGGCGCCACCGATTGCGCCAGCGGTTCTCACCGCGCCCTCGACCCGGCGGCAGTTGTAGTCATACACACCGCACTGTTGTGGAACGAAAACACTCGCCACCAACGCGGCTGCACCGAGATAGGTCCGAGTCCGGGCCTGGTTCAGCGTGCGTTGCTCCTTCTCGATCTCCTCAAAACTCGCACGCCGCCACTGCCCATACGAGTCTGTCATCTGGTCGGCGAAGTTCGCATAGTAGCCATTCACCGTATCTACAACGCCCGAGTCCCGTTCGCGGATTCGATCGATACGCGTATTGATGGGATCGTCAGCGGCCGGTAGTCGCGTGACGCTCACCAATCCGTTCCGATCGTGGTCGAGGTATCCATCCATCGCCTGCGGCGCCAAATCCTTCGCAAATTCGAGCTGCGTTACTCGCCGAATGTCGCGACGATTTTGCACAGTGAGTGCCTCGCGCGCTGTCAGCATGTCGTTCGCCACCTCCGCATAAACGTTTTGAAACGGATCGCGTGCCTTCAATGCCGCGTCCGTTTTATAAGAACCTATGTCGGCCGAGCTCGCGTACTGCCTGTTGTTCAGCCAGACGCGCCCGGTCGAATCCTTGACCGTAACCTGTAGAGCAAGCTTCGCTCCCGTGGATTCGACGATTTTGCCTGATACTGACACATCAACGAACTGCACGTTCTCCGGGCATACACGGACTGCGCCCCATTGACCAGAGGCCTCCAACGTTCCGCGCAACATGCTTGCAACATAACGTGACTCGGCCTGGCGAATATCCGGGTAAATGCGCTTCTTGTTCAGCATCTGTTCATTTTTCGCGATCTCGGGCGGCACCCCGGGATCGAATGCATGCACCGCCACGTCCAGCAATTCAGCTTCGGGAATTTCGCTGCCGGCCTGCGTCGCATTGATCTTCGGCAACGGCTTGGTTTCGTGAACGACACAGCCCGCCACCAGTGTGGCCAGCGTCGCCCAGCACGCGGTCGCTCGAATCGTGGCTCCCATTTTAGTCACTCGAAACTCCAGTGACCCCTCATTCCACCTGCGCGTTCTTTTTGTATTCAACATATTCCTTCCACAGCTTGTCTTTCAGCTCTGGATCGGTCTCCTGCTCGGCCGCTTTGCGCAACCGACGCGCAACGATGTCGTCGTCGTTGCCGTCCGGTATCACGTTCCCCAAGGCGCCGTTACCGTTCGTGCTTCCATTGGCACCGCCGGTCTTGTCGGATTTCAAATCGCCGGCATGCGGCGACCACGTATCGCTACGCTTACTGACCCTACCGCCGTGCGACTCCGATGGTTTCGCAGGAACTTCGGTAGCCGTGCTTCCTGCCGCGTCCGCGGTTTGGTCAGCGCCAGGCTTGGCCGCGCCATCGGTTGTGGTCGAGGCAGCAACCGTGGCCTGCCGAGCATCGCGCTCCTGCGCAATCTTCTCCTGCTCCTTACGCAGACGTGCATCGAACGACCCGAGCGAGTCGTTGAGTTGTTTGTCGAGAGCGGCGCGGCGTTCTTCGGGGGTTTTCGCATTCGTAGGCGGCACGGCTGAGCCGGCGGAGCCACCAGACGCTCCCTCGGCCGAAGCGCCACCACCACCGGAAGTGCGCGAGGCGGCAACGACTACGCCTGAGCGGCCGGTCGAAGCTCCATCGACCGCTGCCCCGGCCCGTGCACCCGAGCTGCCTTTGCCAACCGTAGCCGCTGGCGTTGTGCCGACAGCCGACCCCGTGCCGCCATTGGATCCCGCACCCGTACCGCCGCGCCCGTCCGCTGTCTTCGCAATGGTCGGAACGGCCGCCGACTGTACCGGCGGCTGCGTACCGTCCGCAGTCGATGCCGGTATTGCCGGTGACGCGGAAGGTGCAATGGACGTTGGGGGTGTCGGCGGAGTCGGCGTCGTAGCAGTGGGATTCTGCGGCGAGCTGGAGCCGGGAGGCCCAGCCGAACTGGATTCAGGCTCCGGCGGCGGTGGCGGCTGTGTCGCGCATCCACCGACAGCGAGCACCATCGCTGCGGAAACCAAGAAGACGCGGACCGGAATGCGCATGACGAAAACTCATTTCCTTGCAGACTTGATCTGCGCCACCGCCGCGCGAGCGGGCGGGTCGTCATCATCACCGCCAGTGAAGAAAGTACGAAGCTGGCTCGCCATTCGATTGCACGCCGTTCCCTGAACACGCGCAATGAAGGGTAGAGGCAGCACAGCACCGATGATCGCAGAAGTTCCTGTCACATTTGTGCCGACACTACCTGCCGCCTTCGCTTGTTTGAGATCCCAAACGGTGGCCTCGTAGTTCGCTTCTTTTTCCCACCACCCAAACCCGATACAGCCCGCCACGCCTGGCGCGGCACCGCATGAAAGACTGCCTCCACCATCGGTCTTCTGCGTTCCACCATCCAACCAGACGACATAGCGTACGCCCGACGCCGCGACTCGCTCTGCGACACCAGGCCGCGTCAGTAGGGCAGCGACGCCCTCAGGCTTGGAGGGGGCGGTTCCAGGTTCGAACCATGGAAAGAGTGCGTCGGTGAATTGCTCGTCCGTGCGCGTCGAGATTGCACCATCGCCGCGACCGGCCAATCCATCAGAAACGCAGTGCATGAACCCGTCCTCGGCACTCGCGCCTTCTACCTGGGGCTTCGCGAGGATCACGACCGCTTCGTCCTTCTGGATCTTGGTATGCAGCTCTCGGGATTCGTCCACGCGCGATTGCATGCATCCTGACACGAGGGCGAGGAACGCGAAGGCGGACGCCCACTGAGACCCTAAACCTAGGCCGTGCATGGCAATTCCCCGTTCGAGAAATCGGACGAGCGCTCTTACTCCCCGAGGCCGTCTGTGTACGAGTATGCCACTAGTCAGAATCCGAGACTCATCTGGGCACCGGCGATTCCGGGCGGCCGAAACTGTGTCGTATCGAGCCTGACGCGCTCGATAGCGTCCAGGCCAAGACGCCGATGCGCCATCTGAAACCGGCTTCGAATGAGTTGCGCGATGGGGCCCGTCCCGCGCTTGCGCGATCCTCCGGTGAAGCGGCGCGCGGTTCGAGGGTGCGCTGCACACATATACAGTGACGAGGCAAAGGCCGTCCGGGACGGAAGTCGTACCAACATCGACATGAATATTTTTCGTCGTTCCCCTCCACGTCAATCGGCCTGCAGGCAATTGCAAATGTTTTACACGCCGTTACAGTCGGATGACAGAAACAAACATCATGTGATTCGCGCCGTCAGTAGCCGAACACATGACAGGGAGGTCATGCCATGCGCTGTCTATGGACTGCGTTGGTGGTTGGTGTTGTATTGCCCCAGGCATTCGCACCTGCCGCCCACGCGCAAACAAACTCCAGCAACACCGACACATCGGACACCAACCGGATCCAGGAAGTCATCGTGACCGGAAGCCGGATCAAGCGCGAAAGCGGCTTCGATTATCCGGTGCCCGTTGCGGTTCTCAGCGGTGATGACATACGCGAAAGCGGCTACACGGCCATCGGTGATGCCCTGGCCAACCTGCCACAGTCACTTGCGACCACCGGCATTCAAAACACATCGGGAAGTCTGTTCAACGCGGGTCAGTCACGCGCGAACCTGCGTGGCCTCGGGACACAGCGAACGTTGGTGCTGGTGGACGGCCGCCGCCACGTCACCGGCGACTTCCAGACTTCGGCTGTCGACCTGAATGTGATCCCCTCCAGCATGGTCGAGCGGATCGAAGCGATTTCCGGCGGCGCCTCGGCTGTGTATGGCTCGGAAGCCATCGCCGGTGTCGTAAACATCATTCTGCGCAAGAACCTCGACGGCCTGCTGCTGGATGTGGAAGGCGGTCAGACCCAGAAGAACGATGGCGGCGAATGGAGTGCTTCGGCCGGCTACGGCTTCAAATTCGCGAGCGACCGCGCCCACTTCCTCATCGGCGCCGAATTCGGCAAAACCGATCCCATCATGCGGGTAGACCGCGATTGGGCCTTTCCGGGCGTGCGCCGTAACACCTCATTGAGTCCTCAGCCGATCGTTCCGGCATCACGCACCAACACAATGCCGACTGCCACATTCCAACTCATCAGCAACGCCGCCAATCCGTCCCTGTCCCGCTCGGCCTCAGTTGCCCTCGATCACAGCTCGGTATTTGCGAACAGCGCCCTGTGTCAGACGGCGACGGTCAACTCACTGTGTCAGGACCCTGGCCTATTCTATAACGCGACCTACGACGCGCTCCAGGGCGGCGTCAAGCGCGTGACTGCGCGCAGCTACCTCGGATTTGATCTGACAGACAATGTCACCTTGTACACGGACGTTTCTTATGCGCACCTGGAAGGAGATGCCATCTTCCAACCGGCATTTTCCAACGCAGCGGGCGGCGGGCTGTTGCCTGCAGTGCTCCACGGCGACAATGCATACCTGAACGGTCCAACGCCGCTGGCGGCTGAGTTACGCGGTTTTTGGCAGGCGGCCGGCCTGCCATTTACCCAGGCCGCCACCGCGAACGTGGGCAAGTTCTGGCAGGAATTCGGCGATCGCGACACGCTCGTCGTACGCGAGAACTACCGCGCCGTGGGCGGCGTCCAAGGCAAATTCGACTGGCTGGGGCGCACAGCCGACTACGAGGTTTACGGCCAATATGGTGAGCTCGACGGCTACTCCCTCGCCTACAACGTACCCAACATTCAAAGAACGCTGCAGGAAACGGATGCCGTGCTTCTCAATGGGCAGATCGTTTGCCGCAACGCCACCGCGCGGGCAGCGGGATGCCAGCCCTGGGACCTGATCAATGGTCCCACGCCGGCCGCGGTGAGTTGGGCCAACGCCAATGCGCGCGCCAATGGCATGGCCAATCAAACTATTGCTGCTGCGACCATCAGCACATCAGTATTTGACCTGCCGGCCGGACCTCTCGGGTTTGCGGCGGGAGTGGAGTATCGCAACGAAACGAGCGATCAGATCCAGGATCCCCTGTCAGCCGCTGGTTTGCTCTTTTACAACGCAATAGGCCGCACCCAAGGCAAGTATCACGTCAGCGAGGGTTACGCCGAGATCGCCATTCCCTTACTGAAGGATCTGCCGTTCGCCAAACAACTGAGTTTCGAGGCTGCCGGACGCCTGGGAAGCTATTCGACCGTCGGCCACACCAATCAATGGCGTCTGGCAATGGAATGGGCGCCGGTCAGCGACGTGCGTTTCCGTGCGAGCGAGGCCGACGCCGTGCGCGCACCCAACATTGCGGAGTTGTATGGCCCACAGGGCCAGAATTTCACCGCGGCCGCCAACGACCCATGTGACAAAGATCAGGTCAAGGGCATCGCCGCCGGCGATACAGCGAGACGCGCCACGCGCATTGCCAACTGCGCGGCGGCGATTCCCGGCTACAACCCGGCCACCTTCGTTTCCAACTTCGGAACCGGCAGACCTTCGCTGCAACTGCTGCAGGGTGGAAACCCGGATCTCGGCAGCGAAGTCGCCAGAACGTACACCGCAGGTTTTGTCGTACAGCCTCACTGGTTGAAGGGCCTGGAGTTTTCGACAGACTATTGGCAGATCAATGTCGACGGGGCGATCTCGACGATTCCCATCAACACGCTGCTGCAGAACCTCTGCTATGACGCCGCGCAGACTTCGACGCCGAACAAGTTCTGCGGACTCATCCACCGGGATGCGGCCGGGAATGTGACCTTCGTCGAGCTCACCAATCAGAATGTGCAGGGACTGAGGACGAGCGGCATCGATACATCGCTCTCCTATCACTTTGATGCCCGATCTTTCGGTCTCTACCAGTTCCGGGTGGACGGCACGAAGATCATCCGCTGGGACCTGCAGGGCGTGCCCAACGGACCGACCACACATTATTCCGGCGTGCTGACAGGCGTGAATTCGGCTACGCCTCGCTACAAAATCAACACCGGGCTTGCCTGGGATCTGCAGAAATTCGGGCTCAAGTGGGAGGCACACTGGTACAGCTCTATGGCGGTCAGCGAGACGCTCGACCCCTCATCCCTCACACCGTTCTATACTGGCAGCTATTGGGAGCACGACCTCCACGCGACGTACAGGGCGAGCGATTCTCTGTCCTTTAGAGCCGGAGCAATCAATGTGACTAACGTGCACCCACCGTTGGTACCGGAGGTCGGAGCCGCCACCGGTACAACCACCTCCGTATATGACAATCGGGGTCGGTGGTTCTTCCTGGGCGGCAACTACAAACTGCAGTAGCTACGCGGGGCGATTGAACCGATCCATCTTGCGAAGCTGGGGGAATAGCCGCGTGTACGTGGCCACTACAACGAGAGTGGCTACTCCGCCCAGTACAGCAGCGCGCACGAGCCCGAACCAGCGGGCCGTGACGCCTGATTCAAACTCACCGAGCTGGTTCGAAGCGCCAATGAACATCGAGCTCACCGCGCTGACCCGACCGCGGATCGCATCGGGGGTCTCCAACTGCACGAGTAGACTGCGGATGAAGACGCTGACCATATCCCCCGCACCCAGCAAAAGCAGGGCTACCAGGGAGACCCAGAACGACTGCGAAAGTCCGAAGACAATGGTAGAAGCTCCGAACAGGGCTACGCCACCGAACATCCATCGCCCGACATGGCGCTCAATCGGCGCGAGGCCAACAGCGAGCGCCGTGAGCCCCGCACCCACTCCCGGCGCAGTGCGGAGGATTCCGAGACCCGCGGGACCGATGTGCAAAATGTCGCTGGCGTAGGCCGGCAGCAGCGCGGTCGCGCCGCCAAACAACACGGCGAACAGGTCGAGTGAGATTGCGCCGAGGACGGTCGGCCGGTGCAGGACGAAACGCAGTCCGCCGAGCAGGTCGGCGCTGACGCCTTCGTCCGACGAGCTGGTGGCGCGCACAGGTTTGATTGTGAAGAGGAGTGCAACGACGAGAAGCCCCAGTCCGAAGGCAACGCCGTAAACAACATTCGGTCCTAACAGGTAAAGCACACCGCCCAGTGACGGGCCCACAATGCTGGCTATTTCCAGCAGGACCGAATTGAACGCCACCGCCTTCGGAAAGGCCTCGGGGGGCACCAGGTTCGGAGTCATGGCCTGTGACGCCGGCATCGAGAAGGCACGCGCCGCGCCGAATAAAGTCATCGCCACAAAGACAGGCCATACCTGAGTAGAGCCGGACAGCGTGAACGCCAAAAGCACGGCTGCACAGACACACTGGACACTGTAGGCCGCCACGAGAACGAGGCGTCGATCGGCACGGTCCGCAACGTGCCCGGCGGGCAGCACCAGCAGGACGAAAGGCAGGAATTGCGCGAGACCGACTAAACCGAGGTAAAGCGGGTTGTGGGTGAGCTGGTATACCTGCCAGCCGACCGCAACGCCCAACATCCCCCAGGCAAGAGAGGTGCAAAATCGTGCCGCTGCATATACCGTGAAATCGCGGTAGCGCAGGACTGAAAACGCTTGGCTCATGAAGCGCCGCAGCTTAACAGCTGCCACCGGCCCCGGGATAAAATGAAGGCGACCGCGGCCTACAGCAGTGAGCGCAGAAATTGGCTGAGCACCCTCGGCTCAACGGGCTTGACGAGGTAGTCGTCAAAACCCGCTTGGGCGGCACGCTCCCGATCCGCCTGCTGTCCATACCCGCTCAACGCCACAATCCGCATCTGCTCAATCGGTATATGCGCCCGCAACCGTTGCGCCACCTCATAGCCGTCCATCACGGGCAGCCCGATATCGAGAAGAACGATATCCGGCTTGAAAGA
>JAXDQF010000350.1:0-16596 GCA_034668025.1 Gammaproteobacteria bacterium
TATCGATTTACGAGCTGCACGCCTAACTGGTCTGGCTCCGCGTCAATCGTCAACGGCCCCCGATCCGCGAGCCGATTGAACGCGTCCCGCCGCGATTGCTCGTACAGATGTGTGCTCGCTATGTCGAGCACCGCGTCGCCGGAAGACAGCGGCTGCGCCATCAACTCGCCCACGATGCGCTCCCGCAGGCTCGCGAGCATCACCAGGTGCCGCGAGCGCAACAACCGCAATGCGTAACCGAGCTCGCTGCTGTCCTCATCCCGAAAGTTCGTGATGATAATCACCAGCGAGCGTTTGTGATGCCGCTTCAACAGGTTGATTGCGGCGGAAACGTAGTCGGAATGGGTCGGAGTGGGCTGCACCCCATATAACTCGCCCATCAGGGCATTGAGCGCGTGGACCCCTTTTTCAGGGGCAAACGACTTCTCCCCACCCGGCGGCGTGCCAAAAGTCAACGCACCGACCGCATCCCCCTGATGGAGTGCCACGTATGAAAGCAGCATGACCGCATTCAGCACCTGGTCAAAATGCGACGTACCCACGCCGTTCTGTCGGTCATCCGCACGCATGCGGCGACCGCAATCGATGAGCAGCAGAATGCATTGGTCGCGCTCGTCCTGAAATTCGCGGATGATGGGCTTACCGAGGCGCAGTGTTGCCTTCCAGTCGATGTGGCGGACGGGGTCGCCGTAGCGGTATTCAGCCAGTTGTTTGAAGTCCGTGCCTTCGCCGCGCTGCTGGTAGGTTTTGATGCCGATTTCCTGCAGGCGGCGGTCGCCGGCCAGCCAGGCATAGCGCGCAATCTGGGCGAAATCCGGATACACACGGCGCACCTGCGCCTCGCCGAGTCGCGCCAGCAACTCGCACCAACCCCATCGCGACCGCAGCCGCACCTGAGCCGCACCAAACCGCGCTTCCCCCCGCCGAGTCGGCGTGACCTCGTACGTGACCCCAAACCGCTTTCCCGGCAACAGAGCAAACGCCGCCGGCAGCCCCTCGTAGTTGAAACTGGGATCCACATCGTCATAGACCAGGCCGTGCCAGCTGAACGGCCCTTCGATTTCAATGTTCAAAGTCACGGGCCGGCGGGCACCCAGAGCAAATGCAGGCGGCACGTTTCGCGACAGCCGTGCGACGGACTGCCGCCATGCGCGGCGTGAGGTGACGAAGTCCGCGCAGGTCACAATACCCAACGAGAGCAGCCAGACGATGCCGGGCAACGCAACATCCGTTACACCGATGCCCGCTATCAATGCCACCAGCGCCACGCCAGCCCCACCGGCCAATGCAACCAGCAGACGTTGTGAGGGAATGAATTTCATCCAGGCTCAGACGCGCGGGGCCGCAACGCTCTCAATCACTCCAACCAGCAGATCGTTCGGTTTGCGGCCTTCCAACATGGCCTCCGGCGCGAGTGCAACTCGATGGCGTAACGCCGGCAATGCGACCTTCTTGACGTCATCGGGGACCACGAAATTGCGCCCCTCCATGATTGACACGGCACGGGCACCCCGCACGAGCGCCAGCGCTCCGCGCGATCCGCTGCCCATGGCAAAACCGGCCCACTCACGCGTCGCGCGTACAATGCGCACCGCGTAGTCGATGACCTGCTCGTCGATTTTCTGGTGGGCCACAATCTGTTGCAGACTGAGCACGGCCCGCTCGTTGAGAACCGGTTTGACCTCGGAAAGGGGCAGCTCATTGCCGGCCTGATTGGCGGTCGAGCGCACCACGACGCCCACTTCCTCTGCCAAAGTGGGATAGCCGATTTCAACCTTGAACAGGAAGCGATCCAACTGGGCTTCCGGCAGCGGATACGTGCCTTCCGTTTCAACGGGGTTCTGGGTTGCAAGCACCATGAACGGCTTCGGCAGCACGATGCTCTGTCCTTCGAGCGTAACCTGGTACTCCTGCATGACTTCCAGCAGGGCACTTTGCGTCTTGGCCGGCGCACGGTTGATTTCATCCGCGAGCAGAATGTGGGTGAACACCGGGCCGCGCACGATCCGCAATTCGTGGGACGTGGGATCGAGCACCGCATGTCCGATGATGTCTGAAGGCATCATGTCAGGTGTGAACTGGACACGGCCGTGTGCCAGGGAAAGCGCCTGCGCCAGTGCCCTCACCAACAGCGTTTTCCCGAGTCCCGGTACGCCTTCGATGAGTACGTGTCCGGAGGCGGCGAGGGATATCACCACTTGCTCGATGACGTCGGCCTGGCCAACCACGGCCTGCCCAATAGCGGTTTTCAGGCGTTCGAGCAGCTCAGCAGCCCGGTTGAGAGTACTCGCTTCAATTTCCATGTCGGGACCTTGTGTGCGTAAGCAAAATCCGGCGGCGTGCCGCCTCGAGGAGCTCGAGGGCGGAGCCCAAATGCTCCGCGCGACCCGAGCCGGAATAATTGAGAGCAGCGGCCAGTGAGTTGGCTTCGTAGCCGGTGACTTTTGCCAGCGCCTGCATGCGCTGTGTGCCGGGGAGAAACTCATAGGCGTTGATGTGACGAGCAGCGGCCTCGTTCAAGGCACGCGCAGCGGCGGCGTGCAGTGCGCCTCCGCTACCGATTCGCATCGTGAATTGCCCCGTGCCGCGAATCTGCTCTGCAAGCGAGCGGCGGGCGGTCTCCGTCGGCGCGGCCAACGGACCGAAGCGTACACTGCTGCGCCAGATCGCGAGAGCCAGCACGATGCCGACCAGGCAGATCACCGGCCATCCCAACTGCCAGGCCAACGCCAGCAGGGAGGCCTGATGGGATTCGGAAAAGAAATGAATCTCATCGCCCCGGCGCAATTGGGTTGCGGCGACAAACATCAGCCCGTTGTCCGCGCTGAAAAGTCCGCGACCCGTAAACGGCGTTCCATTGAGCGCCGTGACGCTACCTCGTCCAACACGCACGCGGACGGTCTGTAAGCCCGATTCCTGGTTGCGCAGAGCCCAATCGATCTTTCTGCTGCTCGTCAGCGAGTGGGTGACGTCCATACCGCAGACTGAATAGGGCTCGTGCGCACCGCCGCCTTGCTCTTCGAGCGCGGAGCACCATTCCGCCGGCATCCCAAAGCCGTCCTTGCCCTTGGGCGGCTTCTGCTTCTGTTGCCCGATGCCGCTCCACTTTTCGAACGAGTCGGTCGAGTTGATCAATGACCCGTCGACGACCAGGCGCCCGCCGGATTCGACCCAATGCTCCATCCGCTGGCGCCGCTCGACGCTCAGATCCCAATTCAACGCTGAGATAAATACCACGCCGTTGTTGGGTGGCAGGCTGATCCCACGGTTCCACTGCGTCCGGGCACCCAGTGCCTGCGAGAAACGCTCCAGGATGTAGAACGGGTTGGTGGCCGCTTCTCCTTTGAGGGGCGTCGGTATCCGGGTGTGGGTCCAGTAGGTGTTGCGGGCTATCCAGGTAATCAGAAAACCCACTAGAACCAATACCACGAGCCACCCCATGCGTTCGCGTGTCATACGGTATCCAACGCAGGAGCAAACTCATCACACAACACATAAAGTGATCCCGTCTCGGGCTGTTGCCCGCCATAGACGGCGTGCTGCCAGATTCGGATCAGTCGCGTTACATAGTTCCTTTTGTCTTCTCCTAGCCGGGTAGCTGTCAACTGCAGGGTGTCGCCTTCGGTGCTCGAATCGCGGATGGGAACGTTGTGAACGTGTACGAGCCGCGAGAGAAGGCCGCGATACATTAGCGACAGTGCTCCGCGATGATCGCCGCTATCCCAAAGGGTCCGCGCGGCAGCACCAATATTGTCGGGCAGGCTTTCCGGCCGGATGTCCAGGTCCTGCACGTGCGTGGGAAAGGTCTTCCGTGTCGATCGCAGGCTGGGCGAGCGTTCCTGGACCAGGCGCAGCACAAAGATGACGAGCAGACCTGCCAGCAACGCTATGGCCACCCAGATCACAATTCGCGCCGACTGCGCGAACCAGCCGATGAGTTGGGTGAGCCACTCGAGGGAGTTGGGTGGTTCTGCCGGGGGATCGGATTTATTCACCCACCGCAGCGTGCGAATGGTGCGCTCGGGAGCCAGATTGGGGTCGGCTTTGACCTTCTCCAGCGCGCGTTTCACCTCAGCACGGTCCGGCGGCGCAGGTCCTGCGGCCCAGAGCGGTGTCGCTGTGGCCAACAGCAGCAGTGCGGCAGTGAGGACTTTAAGTCTGGAAGGCACGCCGCAATTCCTGCTCAATGTCCCACGCTTCCAACTGTGCGCGCCGGTTCAGATACATCGCAAATCCAGCAGCCACGTAGAATGGTTCGAGAAAGAGGACGACTAACGCGTAAGCGAACGCCATCGGGACTGCGAGGGAGGCAAGCGTGCCCGGCGCAAAGACATTAATAGTCTCGCGCTCCCCCGGCGTGAACCAGAAGATGAGTGATACGACGGCCGCAGTCAGAACTGTTTCAGCCACACTGAACGCGCCAGTCATCAGAGTTGCCGGCGTGGTCCTCCCCCGCCGCAGCTGGAGGACACGCTTACGGGACGCGAGCAGCGGCAAGCCTTCGAGTTGATAAACGGATTGGGTGAATGAGCGCCAGGGCGACAGCCGTCGCGTGGTCAGGCTGAGGAACAGTTGACTCCACCAGACCCGGCGTTGCGCATGCAACAGGTCGGCTATCGTGGTGGCTTGACCAAACGCGGCCCGTGACAAAACAAACAGAATCGTCCGGTCCAACCACGGTTTGGACCACCAGATCAGCAATCCGGGCAGCCAGCCGGCGATGTCATAGGTGGCCAGGCAAAGCGCGACCACAGGTATACCCACCAGCCAGTAACACCGATATACTTGCCGCGCAGCGCTCTGACACAGGCGGACGCCGAGATCCGCGGCCTCCATCGCAGAGCGCGGCCGCATCCGCATGGCCAGTGCATCAATTTGCACTTCGACCCTGGAATGTCAGGTAGCTGAGGACTCCGATCCAACACCCCGCCGCCACTGCATATTTCACTGCATGGGGAAGCCATGCGGCCGATGACCAGAATGCTTCGATGGCGGCCGCCACGAGCAGCATGATTGCGGAGCCGGCCACGATCGGCGCGCAGTTCCGGGTGGCTTCCACGAGGCTCTGCATTCGGCTCATACGGCCTGGCACTACGAGGGCATGGCCTATTTTCAGGCCTGCGGCGCCGCTCAGAACGATGGCCGTCAGCTCAAAGGCGGAGTGAGTGACCACAAACGCATAGAAGGTGGGACCATGGCCGCGCTGCGTCAGATACCCTGCCACGGCACCGAACAGGGCGCCGTTGTAGATGAGATAGAACATGCTGCCGATGCCGGCAAACAGACCGCCGGCGAAGCATTGAAAAGCAATACTGATGTTGTTCCGGATGTAGAAGCCAAACATCACCAGATCGCCTTGGGCTTCGCGGCCGATGGCCGTGGCGGAATCTGAATACATCTGCTCAAACGACGCAGCGGTGCTTGCATCGACGACGCTGAGGATCAGCTCCGGCCGTACATAGACCAGCCAGCCAACCACCATCGTCGGCACGTAAAGCAGGGCTGCTGACAACCAGACATAGCCCGCATTGGCCCGGACGGTGCGCGGAAAATCCACGTTGAGAAAGTGTCTGACCTTGGTCAGCCCGAACTCGCGCCGCTGGTAGATGACCTGGTGGGCGTCGGCGGTCAGCCGCTCGAGTTGGTCGAGTAGATAGGCGGGGTACGATCGGGCTCGGGCCAGCGCCAGATGCTCACACGCGCGCCGGTACAGCACGGCTACTCTGTCACCCTGGACGGGCGCCGAGGTAGTCTTCTTGCGGCGCAGGAGTTGGTCGAGCAGGCCTTCGAGCTCCTGCCACTCGCCCTGGTAGAGCTCTTCGAAGTGAAGGGGGGTCATGAGCGACGCCCCATCAGCCATTGCGCCACCCCGAGTACGCGGTGGGTGACAGCATTTCCGCTGTGGCCCTGGTCGCCGGACACTGCCGCCGCCAGCGCCGCCAGCTCGTTCAGCCGCTCTCCTGTCAGGGTGGGTGCGCGCGCCGCCAACGCAACCAACGCGGCTTGATCGCGGGGCGCCAGCGATCGAACGGGTGCAATCGGCTCTATCTTCTCCAACGTGACCCGCGGCGCTGCGTGCGGTTCGTGCACAACCAGTGTGGCGGCAGCGATGTCACCGAGGCGTTTGCAGTCCTGTCGTAACAGCATGCTGACGACGGCGATTCCGTAGCCGAAGGGAAGAAAGTCAGCAACGCGCAACAGGTTGCGAGCAAATGAGGCTGCCGGTGTGACCGGCAGTCCGTTGTCCATGACCACTTTCAGGCCGAACGTTTTCTTGCCGGGCGTTGCCCCTGAGCGACCCAGCTCGAACACAATGGGGTAAAACCATTCCAGTGCGAACAGAAGGATTAGCCAGAACGCGACGCCGACGCCACCCAGGATGCCGGCGATCATCGCGATCGCGTACATGATCACGAGACGGATGATCCAATCCAGGATGAACGCGTAGAACCGTGCGGGCAATCCGGCCGGATGCAACTCGAGCACAATCCCTTCCGGCGTTTCCGCCGCCACAACTGTATCCAGCACTGGACCTACCGACGCGTGTGTCTATTCAGGCCTTGATCACTATCGTGTCGGCAAGCTTGTCATGCACACACTGGCGCGCTTCGCCGAAAATGAGGAGCACATCCACGAGGCCGTACAGCGGCACGAAACCCAACACACCGTTGACGACGTTGCGCAACCAGAAGATCCGTCCCAGGGAGGCCTTCGAGCCGTCGCTGCGGACGACTTTGATGCCGATGATCTTCTTGCCAATGCTCTGTCCATTACGTGAAACGAACACCACGGTCATCCAGGCCCAGGCCACGAGGCCCAGCAGGGGCAGCCAGCTGCCACGACCCACCATTGCCCCGAAATTGAGATGCGCATTCACGAAAATGGGATGGCCATTCATGGCCGTGCCAATGCCCAGCGGCACGTAGATGAGCGCAGAGGCGATGATGCCGTCCAGAATGAACGCGACCAGCCTCGTACCGCGTCCGGCCGGTTCGGACGTGTCCGATCCCGCTACGTCGTGTACGGCGGCCTGCGGCGGGGCATACGGATTTGTCGTATTCATACCTGAGACGCTCCCGTTTTGGTGTCGGACCCCCGCTTTTTACGCTTTTTCCCCTAGTTTGTCCCTTGTGGACGTCAATCCTGTGCGGTTGATCCCGGTGCGGGCTGACCTCGCGAGCAGTACGCCCACCAGTGCGAGCGTAAAACCAACGAATTGAACCGCCGAGAGCGTTTCGTGGAACAGCAGATACGCTTGCACCGCTGCAAGTGGCGGCGCCAGCAGCAGCAACGCAGTAACCTTCGTTGCCTCCCCATGACGCATCATCCACATGAGGAGCGTCGTACCGATGACCGACGGGACCAGAACGGCCCATGCCAGTGCTGCCCACAGGATGGCGGTGTTGTCCCACTGAATCGCGCCCACAAACACGGTAGCCAGCGCGGCCGTCAGGGTACCTCCAACATTCTGGACGCATGCGGCGCTCCGCAAATCCACGCGCGGTAACCATTTCTGGATCAGGGCTCCCGCTGTGATCGCCGCGACACTGAATAGGGCACTGAGTGTGCTCAGCAGCGTGAGCGACCCCGTCCCGGCCGTGGCGAGCTTCGGGGCCAAAACACACGCCACCCCTGCGAATCCAACCAACAGTCCAACCCAGGTTCTTGCACCGAGCTGCGCACGGGTAGCAGCAACGAGATACAACGCAGTGAACAAGGGTTGGAGTGCACCCAGCAGCGCCATTACGCCCGCCGGCATGCCGTGGCTGATGGACCAGTAGCTCGCGCAGAGGTACACGCCCTGCATGAGCACACCGGCCGCCAGGTGCGTAAGCCATCCCTTCCCGCGTGGCCATTCCGCGCCCACTGAAAGGGCAGCCACGCCCATTACGAGCGCCGTCAGCGCGAAGCGCGCCACCAGATATAATTGCAGGTCAGCGTGCGGCGCGACGGCCTTGCCGACGATGAATCCGGTGGACCAGATCAGGACGAAGATGACAGGGATTGCAAATCGCAGCATAGTCACGAGTATGGCACCGACTCCACATGCATCACCCGTAAGCGTCGACTGGGTCGACGGCCTTCAATTCGACGCCGGCAGACCCGACGGGCCGAAGGTGAGAATCGACGGCGACGCTCAATCCGGTCCTGGCCCGTTCGACATGCTGCTCGCGTCCATTGCTGCGTGCGCGGCAACGGACGTCGTGGAGATCATGCGCAAGCAGCGGACGCCGCTCAGCGCCATGAGCATTCGCGTCGAGGCGACCCGCGTTAGCGAAATACCCCGACGGCTCGCTTCAGCGGTTTTGCACTTCTCCCTAACAGGAGCGGGCATCACGCCCGAAAAGGCAGCACGGGCGGTGGAGCTGTCTGTC
The DNA here is from genome assembly GCA_034668025.1 of Gammaproteobacteria bacterium. Classification (GTDB taxonomy): domain Bacteria; phylum Pseudomonadota; class Gammaproteobacteria; order Steroidobacterales; family Steroidobacteraceae; genus 13-2-20CM-66-19. The sequence continues at coordinate 8,376 of JAXDQF010000350.1, forward strand.
ACCAAATATTGTAGCGTTCGGTCTTCGCTGATTCCGGACGCACCGGTTACGTGGACTATTGAGATTGTATGAAGACCTGGCTGAGTGGCTCGATCCTGTGTTTTGCAAGTCTGTGGACACACGCCTGGGCCACCGTCTACGAATTGCCCGCGGATGGGTCGGCAGTCGTCGGTACTGACGAGCGGATCAAGTCCACCTATACGGACACGTTGCTCGACATTGCGCACCGATATAGCCTGGGGTACGAGGAGATCATTCGCGCCAATCCGGGCGTCGATATGTGGTTGCCCGGCGAAGGCACCGAGATCCTGCTTCCCGGACGCCGAATTTTGCCGCCGGGACCGCGTGACGGCCTCGTGGTGAATTTGCCCGAGCACCGCCTGTACTACTACCCGAAGGCCAAAAAGGGTCAGCATCACGTGGTGATCACCTATCCGGTGAGCATCGGGAGAATGGATTGGCATTCGCCGCTGGGACAAACCGAGGTCGTGGCGAAGCAGAAGCATCCCAGTTGGTATCCGCCGGAGTCGATTCGCAAGGAGCACGCGCGAAACGGCGATCCGTTGCCCAAAGTGGTGCCACCCGGGCCGAACAATCCACTGGGTGACTACAAAATGCGCCTCGGCGTTGGCGATGGCACGTACGAAATCCACGGTACCAACAACCCGATGGCGGTGGGGATGGCCATTACGCACGGGTGTATCCGTATGTATCCCGAAGATGTGGCTGCGCTGTTTCCAAAGGTGCCTGTGGGGACCAAGGTGTGGCTGATCAATGATCCGGTAAAAGTGACGTATGTCGGTGGGGATCTCCTCATGGAGGCCCATCCTCCCGTCGACAGCGAAGGCCAGACGATTGCGCCCAACCTGGACCTTCTGGCACACCAACTCGATCGCGCGTTGGGTAGCAGCGTTGCAGCTATCCATTGGGATTTCGCGCGTGAGGCTTTGCAGACGGCCAACGGGATGCCCACAGTTGTGGGTGTTGAGGCGGATGTTGATACGGTGCCCGCTGCGACCGCGGCTGTTGCGGGGCACTGACGCTCACGTTTGTCGAGCGTGTAACGGTCACTCGGGAACATCGCGACTAAAGCCCTGTTGATTGACATTCCGGCGCCTCGAATGGCAACGTTCTGCACCCCAGCAAAGGAGTTTGCCACCAGTGCGGAAAATCAGCAGGCGCGAAGGGATGGTGGCGGTACCGGCCCTCGCTTACGGGTTGGTTGGAGTCGCCCAGGCCGCTGGCAAAGCCGCCCCGCCACCCACATCGTCAGCACCGCTCGATTTTTCCGCCCTGCAGGCGCGAATTTCCGGCGAGGTCATCGACCCCCAACATCCGCAGTTCGATGAGCTGCGACGAACTGACAATCGTGCCTATGACCGTCATCCTCTTCTGATTGCCCGTTGTGCCGGAACCGGTGATGTCGTACGCGTGCTGGACTTCGCGCGCACGCGCGGTATCGCCGTTGCCGTCAGGGGCGGTGGACATTCTCAGGCCGGACTTTCCAGCTGCGATGGCGGAGTCGTCATCGATCTAGGGAAGATGGACCAGGTTACGTTCGATGTGGATCGCGGATTCGTGATTTGTGGAGCCGGCGCGCGAGCCTGGCAGGCTGACGAGGTGGCAGCTGAGCATGGATACTCACTTCCGTTGGGCACTTGTGGTGATGTCGGTGTATCCGGCCTGACGTTAGGGGGTGGATTTGGCTTTCTTTTGGGAACAGCGGGCGCGGCCTGTGACGCGTTGATAGGGGCGGAAGTAGTGCTTGCCGACGGGCGCGTACTCAATGTCGCCGACGGTGAAAACGGGGACCTGATGTGGGCCCTACGCGGGGCTGGAGCCAACTTTGGTGTTGTAACGAAGCTGGTCTATCGCGCGGTACGGATCGACAAGGTGTTTGCGGGTAGTCTCACCTATCCTGCGGCGTCGGCTCGCGATGTCCTCGCAATGACAGACAAACTGTCCAGCACCCTGCCGGACGAGCTCGGAGCATTCACATTTGTCAGGCACACTCCGGACGGCCAGGCATACGTAAGTGTCGACGTATGCTGGAGTGGCAAAGTCGCTCAGGGGCGCAGTGTCATCAATCAGTTTCTAGGTAGCGCTGTGCGGCCGATCAGCGACACATTGAAGGAAACGACAGTGTCGGCCCTCGTCGGAAACAAAAAGCCGCCCGTGAGCGCGTATTGCACGCGCTATGGAGTGACGGCGGCTGAGTTGCCCAAGGAGGGTCTGGATCTGCTCGCCGACAACCGGGATGCACTTCCTGTCACGCGACTCACTTTCCTGGACCCCATCCACGGCGCCTTTACGCGGGTGAAGCCGGATGCCATGGCGTTTCCGCACTGGCCAGCGGGTGCCGGAGTGGGATTCATACTGATGTGGGACGATCCCAAACTCACTGCCCAGGCGCGCTCCTGGGCAGATACAAACTGGGCGCCCCTGCAGCAACACATCCGCGCTCCCTATCTCAACATGCTGGAGTATGCAGGCGAGGCGGGTGTTCACGAGTCGTATGGTGCGAACTATCCCCGGTTGCGCAAATTGAAGGCCAAGTACGATCCGGACAATGTGTTCCGCTCAAACCAGAATATTCTGCCGGCCTGAACGGCACGCGCAGCGACTAGAATGAGGCGCGTACTGTAGCAATCCAGCGGCGCGGCGCGCCTGGCATGACCGTGTGCGTGCCGCTGAGCGACTCGAAGTAGCGTGCGTTGAATAGATTGTCGACATTCAACTGTACGTCGAAGTCCGTGCCCACTGTGCGCCAGGAGTAAGCCGCCAAGGCGCCGACTTTCGTGAACGACGCAAGACGGTAGTCGTTCGCGTTGTCACCCTCACGATCGCCCCGAATGATCGCACCGAGGCCAAACTTCATTCCGCGCAACGCGCCGCCGTCGAGGTGATAGGTGGCCCAGACGCTGCCGCCGTGTCGGGGCACTCCGGACAGCCTGTCGCCTTCGCTGCCGACGAGCTCCGCATTCTTCGGAACTGCACCGAACCCGAATCCTTCACCGCCAATGATCCGGGAATCGATATAGGCGTAACTGGCGAGCAATTGCAGACCCGGGAAAATCTCGCCGCGGAAATCGGCTTCCAGTCCCTCGTTGCGTGCGCCGTGCATGAGAAATGAGATGCTCGAGGAATCCAGGGCCGGGGCCAGTACGGGCGTACTGATGTTGCGCTTGTACAGATTGAACCAGGCCAGGGTGGCGGACACGCGGCCCTGGGGCGACTCAAACTTGAGGCCGGTCTCCCATTCCTGGGCCAGCTCGGCCGGCAGCAGCAGCTGCGTTTCGGCATTGCCGCTTTCAAACAGGCCGGCGGTGATTCCGAAGTTCTGTGAGAAGTTGGCGTACAGACTGAGCGGCTGCAGCGGGTGCCAGACGACCCCGGCGCGACCTTTGAGCGCCTGCACCTTGTTCGACTGGTCATCCCCTACGAGGGTGTTGGAGATGCCCGGCAGCGGCGTGAATCCTGAATTGTCGACATTTTCGTGGACGTGATCGAAGCGGGCGCCCAGAAGTACGTGCAAGCTATCGCCGATCTGCATCTGCTCTTGAACGTACAGACCGACCCATTCTTCCGACGTCGCGGTTTTCAGGTCGGACTCGGGGTTCTGTAACAGGGTCCAGGGCACCGGCGCGGGCACAGGATTGAACAGGTCGACCGCCAGGCTGGGGTCGCTGCGCAACAGCAACTCGGTGTTTTCATTTGACGCGAACAGATCCAGCCCCGTGAGTACCGAGTGGCGCACGCCCCAGAAGTTGAAATCCCGGCGCGCATCCAGGGACGCAAAGTAGGTGTGGCCGTGGGACTCGGGGATGGACACCAGCTCCCGGTTCACCGGGCAACGGGCGGGCGTGCATCCTGTGGAGTCCAGACCGTCGTCCGAAAGGGCTGCTTCCGGCAATTGCGGCGATGTCACCCAGCGGGCATCCAAGTGGTGTCGGATGATCCAACCATCTGCAAACACATGAGAGCCCTTGATGCCGATACGGATATCGGTTGTGTGAATCTCACCGCCGCTTTCGAGCGATCGGCCGACCGGCACCGCCGGCAACGGGCCCCAGCCGAAGTTAGGCCCCTTGATGACCGGGAGCCCGGAATCGTGAAAATCGTGGCTGTCCAGATACTCTGCATAGAGTGTTGTGGACGTGAGGGCAGAGGAGTTCCAGGTGACTACCGGTGCGAGAAAGATCCGGTGATTGGCCGGAAGGTCGCGAAAAGTGTGCTGGTCCTCGTAGGCGGCGTTGAAACGGTACAGCAGCGTCCGGTCCGCCATGACTGGGCCCCCAGCGTCGATTTCGGTGCGTTGATGCCGGAAGCTGCCGACCTGTTGCTCCAATGAGATGTGGGGTTCACTGAGGGGCTGCTTGGTAATGATGTTGATGGCCCCACCGGGTTCGGTGCGGCCGTAGAGGAGGGAGGCGGGGCCCTTCACGACTTCGATGCGCTCGACGTTGGTCAAATCGCGGAAGCCATCATGATGCAGGTCTGGTGAGACGCGGACGCCGTCCAGATAGTATTGATAAGTTGGAAATCCGCGCAGCAGGAAGCCCAACGCGGACTGGCCGTTCGGCGCGACCTCGGTGCCACTGACATACTCCAGCGCGTCCTCCAGCCGGTTCACCTGCAAGTCCCGCAGCACTCCCTGGGACAGCGATTCCGACGTCAACGGAATGGTGAGGAGGGATTCGTCCACCTTCGTCGCCGTCATGCTCATATTCGAGTTGTACAGGTCAGTGATTGAACGATTTGTCGAGATCGTGACGGTGCGGGGCTGCGTGCTCCGCTCGAACGCGTTGCCACCCGCAGGAGTGGCGGGGGCGGATTTCCTGAACAAGGCGACCGCATCGTCGGCGGTGAAGTTGAATGCGATATCGGTGTTCGCCAGCAACTCGGAGAGGGCCTTTTTGGGAGGCATGGCCCCGGCGATCCCGCGGGTCACACGTCCCTCGAGCACAGTGGGATCGTAGAGAAGCTGCAACCCGGTCTGCTCGGCGAGCCGGTCGAGTGCCGGTTGCAAGGGTCCTGGAGCGATGTTGAATGTGAGTCGCAGTTCAGCTGCATTCGCCGAGCTGATCAACAGCGCGGCGAGCAGGAGAAGCGCGGCCGCAATCGGCGTTGCGCGCCGCGATTCGGAGCGTTCTGTCACCTGAAATCCGTAGATCACTGCCGGCTGGCAGCGAAAGATTCACGGGACCCCAGGCTGGTACGCCGGCTTATTTCGACGTGCGTAGCGTTCAGCCACACAGTCTCGATGGGGAGCGCGGCCCGTAGCGTTCGCAGGAACAGGGGCAGGTCGTCGGTCCTGAAAGTGCCGCTCACACGCAGATCTTTGAGTTGTGGATCGGTGAATACAAAGGTGACGGCGTGATAGCGAGTGAGTCGCTCGAGTACATCGGATAGACGGTCCGCATCGAAATGCCGCTGACCGTCTTGCCAAAGAGTCGCGGCGCTGTTGACAGTCTTTACCGGAAGGAGCGTTCCGGTAGCGTCGTAGCCGCCCGCTGATCCGGCTTCGAGTACTAACTTGCCGCGTGGGGTTGAAAGTCCGACGCGTCCCTCCAGAACAGACACATGGGTGAGTCCTGTGAGGTTCTCGACGTCGAATTTCGTGCCGAGGTCCGTGATCCGTCCGGGCCCGATGTTGACCTCGAGTGGACGTCCGGCATCGTGCGCAACAGTCAGGAGCGCCTCACCTCGCTTCAACAGGACATGCCGGGCGCGGGCGCCGATACGAGTCTCGATCTGCGAGTCCGCGTCCAACACGATTGCAGTTCCATCGGTCAGTTGAAACGAGCGGGTCTCGCCGCGTTTTGCCGTCCACTGGGCGGGAGCGCCGTTCCACCAGTTGTCCGAGACGAACCAGAGCGGATACGCGAGCGCAGCCAGGAGTGAAGCTGCGACCCACACGCCGTACCGGCGGCGTGCTCGACGAGGTGTGGCCTGCCTTGGGAGGCGTCCAGCAAGCGCGCCGGTTGCGGCCCAGGCACGGGCAACCTTCTCGTACGCTTCGCGATGTTCAGGCGCCGCCGCCAGCCATTGCTGCAGGTTGGCTTCATCGGCTGCCGTCCAGGCGCCCGAATGACGTTGAGTCCAGGCCCGCACGGCCCTCTGAGTACGAATGTCAGCAACATTGTCGCGCGCAGCCATTATTCCAACACCTGCACACACAGGCGCAGAGCGCGTTCGATGTGTCGCTGAACGGTCTTGGTGGAAACCCCGAGCCGTTGGGCAATCTCAGTGTGCGTCAGCCCGTCCAGTCGATTCAACAGGAAAGCTTCGCGGCACTCGGGCGACAGTTCCTCGAGGGCCGCCGCCAGCGTGTTCAACTGACTCTCGGTCTCCGCCTGTGATTCCGGTCCCGGGCGCGGACACTCCGCCTCGGGGAATTCGCTCTCGCGAGCAAACAGCCGATCCGAATGTGCGTCGCGGCGCTGAGTGTCCGTGCCGAGATGGGCTGCCGTCGTGTACAGGATGGCGCGCGGCTCGCGCCAGGATTCCGCGTCACCACGTTCCTGCAGCTTCAGCCATGCATCCTGTACAACATCTTCAGCGCCAGAGCGTCCATTGCGCCGGGTTAGAAACCGCACGAGCTCGTCACGTATCTCCAGGAAGCATCGCGTCAGCCGATCCATCGTTTCTTCAGGTCGCCAATCCGGCAGCGAAAGCAGTCCCCTCATTTTAGCAACAGGTCTTCCACCCGCGCGCGCCAGAGCCGCCAGGTTCGCAGAAATTTCTTGCGCGCCCGGACGATGAACTTCAGGCGTTCGAACAGCAGCATCACACCGGGCGCCGCGATCCTTGGGACCTTCGGCTTGAATACATGGCCGTTCTTCAGGGTGCGCGGCCCCGGGAAGCGGGGAAACTGCTTCTGGATGCGGCGTAGGTCTTCCCCCGGCTCCACTCCCATCGCCCGCAGTTTCCGGTAGAAGAGCGTACTGCGCCCGTTGCCGGTGCGCGTATGGTCCATTGCAACCGCATCGACCACGTGCACGGCCTCCCGATCCTGGAGGAGCGCGCCCCAGGCCCAGTCCGTACCCCAGACGCTCCTGGTCCAGTTGAAAGTGTGGAGCAGCTCCGCGAGCGCCGCCGCTGAGAAGCAGGGGGCCATGCCTTCAACAAAGCTCACACGCCGCAGCAGGCAGGCGGGGTTGCGAACGAGCGAGTTCAGCGTCGTGTGTGTGAACCAACGCAGGGCCGGTTGTGAGAGATACGTCCGGTAGTCATTACAGAGGCGGAAGAAGCGGCTGAGGTCGCCGGGTCGCAGATAGATGTCGTCATCCAGCAGCAGCACGTACCGATAGGGCCACGGGTCCGGGATTTTCCGCCTGAACTCGAGAAATCCCTCGAGTTTGTTCAGGGTCTGTGGGGCTGTACAGTAGTACTCAGCGGTGTCCTCGTCGGGTGCCTCGACATACCAGTTGATGCAGCAGTCCCAATTCCGGTCGGGGTTCTCCCGCAGCAGCCGCTGGTGCCACGAGTCGTTGCCGGCACGCACGAAGACCAGGTAGGGGCGCCGGGGGCGGGGGGATTCGGGCTGGAGGTCCGCCGCCGGGATTTCCGCAAGACAGGCCGATCGTTGCTGCAAAACCATCTCCGCCGTTACAGGGTACTGCTAACGACGACGAATGGCGGCAGGTCAACTGGACAGGGTGGACGCAAATTATTTCGGGATCCTGAGGGCTAACGGAATCTTTACGCGCTGCGCGTCTCACCTAGTGCGTGGATCGATCCGCACGTGAATATCAATCCCCGCGCAACCGTACTGCTGACTTGCGCTCAAACATGAGTTTGCATCAAGACAAACAGTTCGATCGTACTGGGGGTCAGTGACGTTGCGAGGTTGTGATGGGGCGCACTGCGGATCGATCTCGCGACCCAACATCTGAACCAACATGGGGCAATGGGGGGAATTGGTGCGGCAACGCACGCGTTGAACGCGGCGTTCAAGGATCAGCCGCTCGGTAGAGCTACGGGCTTTTGCCCGGCCCGGGGCCTCGGAAGGATCCCGGGCCACGCCGCAGGCTTCCTGTCCTGGCGGAAATGCATCACATATGATGCAAAAAATGGATTTACACCTAGATTGCATCATATATAATGCATAAATTCGTTCCTCAGGAGTCCCGCAGTGACTCTTCAAGAGTTGGGTCCCCTTCTCAAAAGTGCCCGTAAGCAGGCCGGGTTGTCGCAGGCACAACTGGCGCAGCCGTTG
>JAXDQF010000351.1:0-10130 GCA_034668025.1 Gammaproteobacteria bacterium
AAGCGCGGGAAATCCGCCGAGATCCACTTCTGGTAGAACGCGTACGCTTCCTGCTGCTGGATGCGGTTATAACCGGCCAGGTGGAAACGCTGCGAGAAATCCGGCTTCAGGTCCGGATCGGGTGGCGTGGTGCGGAACTCGGAGATGTCGTCCGGGTAGTGTCCGTGGAACACCATGAGGGGGAAATGCGCTTGGCTGTGCTTGTCGAAATCCTTAGGCAACAGCACGTGCGCACCGATGAACACATCCCGTCCCCAGAAGCGGGACAACAGCTCACTGCGGAGGCGAATGTGGCGGATGAACTCGGAGTCCTGCTTCGCCTCGATGGGCGCAATCTGCTGGTCGAGCACCAGCGTCGTGCGGCCGGGGTGTCCGTGGCCGAGCGTGACTTTGATGGGCTTTGAGTACAGGTTGCCAGGCTTCGAGGACCAGCGCTGCCCCTCGCCTTTGTCCGGCGGCAGTTTCAGATTGCGACCATCGGCCAAGTGGAACGCTTCGTAGCGATTCAACACGGCCTGGACGAAATAGTCTCCGCCCGGCAAAGCCGACAGCTTGCGCGCCGGCCAGCCGAACGCGCGGTCATCCAACACCACAGTGCTTCCCGGCGCCAGGCTGTCAACATTGAGACCGAAAATATACGGACTGTCGAGCGGCTCGTCAGGTGCGACGTGAGTGCGCGGCTCGCGCTTCAAATCACGACTGAGCAGCAGAATCACGCGCCCGTCGAGAGGTGTGCTGCTGAGCGCTGCCGGGAAGCTCACCGCGAATGAAGTGGGTTGCTGCGCGCTACCAACGGTGCTGCACACAGCGCCGACGCCCAGAGCGATCCATAACCCGAATACTTTCATGTTGACCCTCTACGGGCCCACCGGCAATCGCAAGGCTTTGCTGGTAGCGACCCGCCATTCTTCAATCATTGTTCTGTAGTGCTGCTCGGCAAGGAACTGGCTGACAAACGCATCCCCGGCCTCGCTGACTGCGGTCAGAGTGTAGCGCACCGAGATGTCGGTTCCACCACTCGCCGCCGCAGTGCACGTGACATCGACTATTCCGATGTTCGAATCCTGCACGAGCCGCGCGTAACTGACGCGTCCTTCGGTGGGCCTATAGTCGGTAACGATCCACGTGACGGTGCTCCCGCTGTGCGCGGTTGTTATGAAGGCGGATCCGCGTTCCTCTGCGCCGCTCAGTATTCGTGGCTCCCATCCGGGTGCCCATGCGCGCTCGCCCTGCGCTGTGAACAGCGGGAAGACGCGCGCTAGCGGTGCGTTCAGATGAAAGGTTTGAACTCGAGTTGCAGGTGAGGCAGCCATGGCAGAAATGCTCCCGACGCCAAGGGATAAAGCCACGAGGAAACGCATGGGAATGGCCTCTCATGTGTGGTACATTGGTACCAAGTTACCATGAGAGACCTGCCATGTCAGCCCCCAGGCACCCTCCCGTTCATGTGGTCGAACGTGTGCAGACCGGCGTTCGACTGGAAAAACGCCTGCTGAAAGTGCTCAAAGGGCTGGCGGAATACCTGGATTTGTCCCTGGGCGATCTGCTGGAAGGCATCGCGCTGCACGCCCTCGAAAACAAACCGCCGTTCAAGGCTGCGACACTGGAGAAGATCGGCGACCTGAAGAAGATCTACGAGTTGGATCTACGGGCGGAAGATAGCCACAAACTCAAGGAGCCGTGACGTTGTGCGACGCTCTAGCGGACGCCTTGACTCGCAACCCCGCTATTGCTTCTCAAAAATCCGGCCAGCGCCTCCTCCACCTGATCCGGATTCACCGGCTTGGTGAAGTGATAGTCGAATCCAGCGGCCTTCGCCTTCGCCTTGTCATCGTCCTGCCCCCACCCCGTCACCGCCAGCAACAGCGCGCCACGCCCCCACGCCTGCTGGCGGATGCGCCGCGCAACCTCGTAGCCCGTCAAGTCCGGCATTCCCACATCGAGAACAAACGCGTGAGGCCGTTCGCGAGCACCTAAATCAATCGCCTGTTGGCCATTGTAGGCAACGAACGCGTTGTGCCCCGATAACTCCAACAGCAACTTGAGACTGTCGGCAGCGTCACGATTATCGTCGGCAACGACAACCTTGCATCGAGGACCCGATGGAGCAGCGGCAACATCCGCAGCGCCGAATCCCGTCGTGCGCCGCTCGACGACCACAGAGCGCGGCAGCCGAATCGTGAACTCACTGCCCTGCCCCAGCCCGCCACTGGTGGCCTGAACGCTGCCACCGTGCAATGCCGCCAGGCCTTTCACCAGCGCAAGACCAATCCCCAGGCCCCCTTCCGCACGATCGATCGCGGAATCGATCTGCGAGAACATCTCGAACAGCCCCTTGATGACCGTGGGATCGATGCCAATGCCGGTGTCGGTCACTCGAATGGCGAGGCCCTGTGGATCCTGGCAGGCAGTCAGGGTGATCTCACCTCGGGCATCGGTGTACTTCGCGGCGTTGGTGAGCAGATTGGACAGTGCCTGTGACAGGCGCAGGGGATCGACTTCCAACTCGATCGGCTCGGGCGGCAGATTGATCGTCAGGGTGTGGTTCTTCGCATCAATCAACGGGCGAGCCGTCTCGACCGCTGAGCTCACCAGTGTCAGCAGATCAACATAGTCCTTGCGCAGCTCGAGCCGTCCGCGCGTGATACGCGAGACGTCCAGAAGATCATCCAACAGCAAGGACATCCGCTGGACCTGGCGAGCAATCACCTCGCGTCCCCACTGTCGCTGCCGTTCGTCCGCCCCCGCAGATTCCATGAGCTTGACTGCATGCATGACGGGTGCCAACGGATTACGCAGCTCATGCGCAAGTGTCGCCAGAAACTCATCCTTCTTCCGATCCGCCTCCCGCAGTGCCGCCATGGTGCTCTCGAGCCGGGTATTCGCCCGTGCCAGCGCGACCTCCGCGGTCTGCCGAATGTGGACCTCGCTGGTCAGGGCGGAGTTCGATTGCTCGAGTTCACGAGCCCGGGTCTGAACCTCATCCAACATGCTGTTGAATGCCTCGACGACGATCCCGATCTCATCGTCCGTCGTCGATCGAGCGCGCAATGAATAATCCCGCCTGGTGGTGACCTGGCGGGCCACATCCGCCATGGAGTCCAGGGGTTCGGTGATGACTTTCTGTAGAGCCGTGGACAGGAGCAAAGCAACGAGCATGCTCATCAACGTCACGAGACCGAAGATGCCGAGGTAGGCCAACGCCCGGCCGCCGATGTCATGATGGGCGCGGAGCAGAATCGTTCCCAGGCGCTCCCCATCCTGAATCATCGGCAAAATCAGCTCGACATTGCCTCCGGAAACCCGGGAAGTTCGCACCACCGCCTGCAGCTGCAACGGCGGAGATGACTCCCCGGGGCGGACAAAGCTGGCGTACAACCTTCCGTCTGCCGCATACAACGCCGCCACGAGGACAGTTGGCCGTGCCTGCAGCGCGTTGACATTCCGGTCGGCAATATTGCGGTCGCCGGAAATCATCGCAGACGCGGTTGACGTCGCGAGAATGCTGCCCTGGGTATCGAGGTCCGCCATCCAGGAGTCACGATAAACACTCAGATCGTGCGTCAGCATTCCCGCCCCGGCCGCCAACAGCGCGATCGCCGTGGTCGTCACCACGATGCGCATCATCTTGCCGCGCACGGATTTCTGTGCCTGCCGCTGCGATCCTCGCGCGAGCCATCCTTCGGCCAGGGTATTCCAAAACCGACCGCTCAATTGAAGCACTCCGACCCGGCCCGACCCCGTCCATGGTGCAAGGACTTACGAAGGGTCGAATCGGTTAAAATCCACCAGGCGGTGATACATGAACGATTATAGACGCCGGGGGTACTCGATTCAGTGGTAACAGAGTCAGTTGTACGCGACATCGCGACGGTGGCCCGTATTGGTGCGGTCCCCTCGATACTGCAGATGGTCTGCACCGCGACTGGCATGCGATTTGCGGCCGTGGCCCGCGTCACTGAGGACACCTGGACCGCCTGTGCGGTCCGGGACGAGATCGACTTCGGGCTCAAACCCGGCGGCGAGCTGCCCCTGAAAACCACCATCTGCGACGAGATCCGCGCTTCCGGCCGCGCAATCATCATCGACCATGTCAGCGAAGATCCCCATTTCCGCACCCATCACACGCCCAGGATGTATGGCTTCCAAAGCTACATCTCAGTTCCCATCACCCGCACAAATGGCGAGTTTTTCGGCACCCTGTGCGCACTGGACCCCCTCCCGGCAAAGGTGTCGGATGCCAAGGTCATTGCCACGTTCGAGTTGTTTTGCCAGCTGATCAGCGGCCAGACGCTGGCTCACGTCATTGCAGAGCTTGCCGCGCTCCATCCGGAGCGCCGGGTGGAGGCCAGGATCGATATCCCAAGGCGGTCGCGTGCGACCCCGGACGGATCGCACAATTGCTTTCCAATCTGCTGAGCGCGGGCGAGCCCATTCCCAAGGAAACTCAACAGCGTTTGTTTCATCCATTTTCGCGCGGCTCCAGCGCAACCCGCCAGGAAGGATTGGGCCTGGAACTCTACATCGCCTACCAGATCGCCGCGGCTCACAACGGCACACTGAATCTCGAATCAACACCGGCGGGCACGACATTTACCTTGTCGATGCCCGCCGGCAAATGAGCGCTACGGGGACCCGGCATCCTGGGGATAGGCCGGCAGCGCGGGCGGCGGCGGCGGGAGGCTCGCCGGATGCTTCTTCATCTCACCGAGAATATAGTCGATAGCGGACTGCAGCTGGACATCGTGCCCCTGCAGCCAGTCGCCCGGCGTGTCATCAACCAGGATGTCAGGATCGACGCCGTGGTTCTCGATAGCCCACTGCGAATCCAGGCCGTACAGGGCGCTCTCCGGAACCGTGATATAGCCGCCGTCGAGCAGGAACCACTCACCGCGGATGCCGCGCACACCGCCCCACGTGCGGGTGCCCATGAGCGGCCCGAGCCCATACTTGCGGAAGTAGTACGGGAAGATGTCGCCATCCGAAGCCGAATAGTGGTTCATGAGGCAGATCTTGGGGCCGATGATCAACTGGTTGGGCGTCGGCAGGCTGGCCGCCTCCCGGTTGGTATCCATTCCAATGAGAATACGGCGCAGGCGCTCCAGCACAATCTGGTCGATGAAGCCACCGCCGTTCCAGCGGTCGTCAATAATCAACGCCTGTTTGTCGAGCTGGGCATAGAACTGCCGGATGAACTGGTCCATGCCCAGGCCGCCCATATCGGACAGGTAAATATAGGCCACCTTGCCGCCTGAGGCCTTGTCCACGACCTCGCGGTTGTGATCGATCCACGCCTGCTCGCGCAAGGCCAGCTCGTTCTTCACCGGCTCCACCGTCACATCGCGGCGCTTGCCGTTGGGCCCGTCGGCGACAGTCAGCTTCAGGGTCGAATCCTGCTTACCGACCAACAGGCTGTAGGGGTCCGTTGGCGCTTTCAGATCCTGGCCATCCACTGCCAGCAGGAATTCGCCCGCGCGCACATCCACTCCGGGCGCAGTCAGCGGCGAGCGATAGCGGCCCCGTGTGTTGTCTCCAGGGAAAACGGTCGCGAACCTGTATCTTCCCGAGGCGGCGTCCAACGCGAAGTCAGCACCCAGGTAGGCAGTCGGCACCCGGTTCTCTTCCGGCATGTCCTCGCCCCCGCCGACATACGTATGCGAGTTTGCAAGCTCGCTGATCACCTCACCGATGAGGAAATTCAGGTCCGCGCGCGAGCCCGCCAGCGGCAGCAGCTTGGCATAGGAAGCACGCACCGCCTGCCAGTCAACACCGTTCATTTTTGGGCTGTAAAAGAAGTCGCGCTCGAGTCGCCAGGCTGAATTGAACATCTCGACCCACTCCTGAGTGGGCTCGACGCGCACGCGCAAGTGCGACAAATCCAGCTTCTTCCTGCCTTCCTCGCTCTTGCCTTTCTCGGCGACAGCGTCCGCGATGAAGTAATCCTTCTCAACCTTGTAGAGCACCTTCTTGCCGTCCGCGGACAGCGCGTAGGAGCTCAGGTCCTCCAGGACCTTCTCGTCCTTGCGTTCTTTCAGGTCATATACGTGCAGGACCGGCTTCTCTCCGGGCAGCGGGCCTTCGATCATCTGGCTCGGCCCGGTCAGGTAGAAAACCTTGTCGTCACGCAGGTCGAAGTTGCTGATGTCAGCGGGCGCAATGGGCATGGGAACCGCGCGCGCCATCAGGCCTTCGAGGTCGATGTCCAGTGCCTTCGGCGGCTCAGGCTTTGCGTCGGGCTTCTTTTCATCCTTCTTGACGACACCCACACCCTCGTCGGACCGGGGAGCAAACGCAGACGGCACCCCGCGCTCGAGAGTAGCGACATAAATGCCGGTCGTCTTCAAGGTAGCGATGTTGAATTCAGCGCGGCTGAAAGTGGGATTCTCGTGCCGCGTGGAAATGAAGAACAGATATTTCCCCGCCGGATCAAACGCAGGCTGGAAATCATTGGAACGTGTATCGCTGACCAGCGTTGCCTTCCTGGTATCGACGTTGTAAAGCCAGATACCCGACTGAAGATTCGCAGCATTGATGCTGTAGGCGAGCCAGTGCCCGTCAGGGGACCACGTGTAATCGTGAATCTCGCCATACAGATCGCGGGCAACCTGCACAGGCTCACCCCCCGCAACTGACACCCACCACAAGCGATGCTCGTGATCCGAGAACGCGAGGCGTTCTCCATTCGGTGACCAACGCGGAGTGTAGAAAAAGCCGCGCTCGAAGTGAGTCAGGATCTTCTCCGGCCCACCTTCGGCCGGACGGATCGCGACCTGTTGTTCCCCTGAAATGTCCGTCGTATAGGCAACGGTCTTGCCGTCCGGTGACCAGGTTGGATGGTCCTCGTCCGCGTTCGATGACTGCGTCAGGTTACGCGTGTTGCCGTGCTCCGCCGGCAACGTGAAGATGTCCCCACGTGCAGAGAAAACAGCCCGGTTACCGTTGGGAGCAATATCAAAGTCGGTGTGTTGCGAAGTGTCCTGTTCGCGGATTGCCGTCTTTGCATCGACCCAGCGCGGCCCCGTCCGCGTGCCATCATCCGACACTGTCACGTCCAGATCGTGTAGTTGCTCTGACGGGAGGTCGAGTACGTGCAGCTTGCCGCCTTGCTGAAACACGATACCCGCATCGGCGCCCGTGCCCAGGCTGGGGAAATCGATGTCGTAATCCGTGAAGTGAGTGACCTGGCGGAACTCACCGCTGCCGGTGTCATAGGCCCAGATGTTCCGGCGCCGGTTGGCCTCATGATCGGCGAGGAAATAGATCGTCTTGCCGAACCACATGGGCGAGGTTTCCGTGCCGACCCAATCTGTCACATGTTTGAGTTGCCGGGTCTGAAAATCGTAGATATCGATGTTCTGCGCCAGGCCGCCGTCATAGCGCTTCCAGGTACGGAAATCCCGGAAGATGCGCGTGTAGGCCATCTGCTTGCCGTCCGGGCTGTAGCTCATGAAGCCGCCCCGATCAATGGGCAGCGGTTGCGGCAGCCCGCCCGTGAGCGGCACCACAAACGGCTTGTTGATCCAGCTGTTCCAGGCCTCGCGACGGCTCATAAACACGATGCTGCCCGAGTCGGGCGTCCAGGTGAGCACCATGTTGTTGGGGCCCCAGCGAGGCGGCGCTTCATCGACGACGTCGGAGTTGAATGTCAGCCGCCTGGCAACTCCGCCTGTGGACGGGATGACATATACATCGCGGTTGCCCTGATACTCGCCGGTGAACGCGATCCAACGACCATCCGGAGAAAATCGCGGCATGACGTCGCGGCCGGTATCCGCGGTCAACCGGGCCGCAGCGCCACCGGTGCGCGGCACCGACCAGAGATTGTCGTGAGCTACGAAAACGACAGTATTTCCGTACAGTGTCGGGTAGCGCATCAAGGTGCGCCCGGCGACTTCCGCACCTTGCGCAATACATGCCACGGCCGCCAGCGCGAATCCGATCCCGCACCGACTGAGCACACCACTCATAGATAAACTCCCTGTGATATGGAAAAGATGCCTGACACGACGTCCGGGTCGCATGCAACGCCGCTGGCTGCGCCAAATGGCGTGACGTCAGGTGGCGCTACGCTAGCCTTCCTGGCCCGTTCGCGGGCGGCATCTTAACAACAGCGCCAGACTGAACCTCTTCGGCTGGACGCATCGGCCCAACGGGCCGGCCCATCGTTTCGTCCGTGATATGCTCGTGCCCGAACCATGAACTTTTGTAACCAGTGCGGCGCCAAGGTCGAATTTCGAGTCCCGCCGGGCGACCACTTACCGCGCTACATCTGCGACTCCTGCGGGACCATCCACTATCAGAACCCCCGGCTCGTCGTCGGGTGTGTCCCTGACTACCAGGGGAAGATCCTGCTGTGCCGGCGTGCCATCGAGCCACGACGCGGATTCTGGACAGTGCCCGCCGGCTTCATGGAAAACGGCGAAACCCTGCAGCAGGCGGCCGCGCGCGAGACCCACGAAGAGGCGCTTGCGAAGGTGGAGATCGGCTCACTGCTGACGGTCGTGCACGTGCTGCACGCCCAGCAGGTACACGTATTCTTCCGGGCTACCCTGAAGGAACCGGATTTCGGCGCCGGCGTTGAAAGCCTGGAAGCTATGCTGGTTGATCCGAAGGACATCCCGTGGTCGGATATCGCCTTCCCGAGCACCGACTACACCCTGAAGCGCTACCTGGAAGACCGGGCAGCGGGGCGCGAAAACCACTATTTCACCGAACTGGACCGGCGCCTGCCCAGGTAATTATCATTGCCGGCTGGCCCAATACGGGCACGCCCACGGCGGGCGGGCCCTTCGAGGATTGTTCATGACCTTTGTCGTTACCGAAAACTGCATCAAGTGCAAATACATGGACTGCGTGGAGGTCTGCCCTGTGGACTGCTTCCACGAGGGTCCGAATTTCCTCACGATCGATCCGGACGAGTGCATCGACTGCACCCTGTGCGAGCCCGAGTGCCCCATTGAGGCTATTTTCTCGGAAGAAGAGCTGCCGGCCGGACAGGAGCACTTCAAGCAGTTGAATGCCGAGCTGGCGAAACAGTGGCCGGTCATTACCGAGAAGAAAGATGCGCCCGCGGACGCCAAGGAATGGGAGGGCAAGCCGGACAAGCTCCAGCTGCTGGAGCGCTGAGCTCTACCGTAGCTTCTGCAGGTGCTGCGCCAGCTCACCTGGCGTCACATACCCCGCGATCAACTCCCCGTTGCCCAGCACGATGGCCGGGGTTCCCTGCAGCGCGAAATCCTGTCCCAGCGCGTAGTGCTTCGCCACCGGGTTGGGGCACGCCTTGGCCTTCAAGGGTGCGCCGCGCTTGGCCAGGGTCAGTGCCTCATTGCGGTTTGCGGAGCACCAGACTTCTTCCGCCTTCGTCCACGATTCGGTGTTCGGCCCGGTGCGGGGGTAAAACAGATAACGCACACGGATACCCAGATGATTGTATTCGGCGATCTGACTGTGGAGCTGCCGGCAGTAGGCACAATCAACATCCGTGAAGACCGTGACCGTGTACTTCGGATCCCGCGGGCCGAACACGAGCATCTCGGATTCCGGGATGGCGTCGATCAGCTTCGTGCGCACATCGCGGCGATGTGCCTCGGTCAGATTGTCATTGTTGGCGACGTTGATCAGATCGCCACTGAAGGCAAACTTCCCATCCCCCGTCACGTACGCAATGTCAGCCCCATGGGTCAACTCGTAAATCCCCGCAATCGGCGTGGGCCGGATATCTTCCACACGGGTGCCGGGAAACTGCTTAGCTATTACGACGCGAGGGTCAGCGGCGGGCTCCGCTGCACGCACTACGCTTGTGAACAGCAGAAAAGTGACGCTGAGGATCAGTGTTCTAGCTAGCATGAAACCAGTCTAGCAGAACGCCCACACAGCACCGATGTGGGCCGGCGGAGACGAAGCGCATCACCCTCGTGGGTGATGCTGACCGTGCAGCTCTTTCAACCGCTCGCGAGCGACATGTGTGTAGATTTGTGTAGTCGACAAATCACTGTGGCCCAGAAGCATCTGCACGACGCGCAGGTCTGCGCCGTGATTGAGCAAATGAGTGGCAAATGCGTGTCGCAGCGTATGCGGCGAAAGCTCTTTGGAAATGCCGGATTTGCGTGCGTAGCGCTTGATGATGTGCC
>JAXDQF010000352.1:0-14819 GCA_034668025.1 Gammaproteobacteria bacterium
CGGTTTCCTCGATGGCGGCGATGGGATGACGAGCCAGCAAATGCAGCCGGGACTTCGCTATCCGGGCGACGCGCACGGTTCGTTCCAGATTCGAGCGGCCGGTGCCTTCGGTTTGCGCGTTGAGCGCTTTGCGCTGCGCATCTGTCAACAGACGACGCGAAACGGGCTCCTCGGGTAATGGAAGGTAGGCATGAACCGCGTGCAGTGACCCGCGCAGAGCGCCCGCGATATTGCCCGCAGCGCTGAGAATCTCCCCATCGAGCCTAACCGGCTTGGCGAAGGTATGACCGGGGTCGACGGCTGCAAGGATGGTGGGGCGTATGTAAGGCTTTGGATTCTTGACCAGCAATACCGGCATCGGGCTGATTCGAAGTAACTCCCAGTCTGTCAGGTGCAACAGTCCGGGCAGGACGTGCGGCTTCCCATGGCAGTCGGCCACGATGAGATTTGCTTTGGTGCGTATGGCGTGGCGAACGATGGCTTCGTAGGCCGGATAATCCCATCGTGCGTTGACGCTTACCTCGATTCCCTCATTGCGCAGCCGCTGGGCGATCGCCTCCAATTGACCTTGCCGGTTCGAGTGAATCTCCCGCTCTATCTCCCGAAGGGATTGCTCGTAGCTGTACGTGTCCACGTAAAGCGGAGTCGAGATCGCATGGAACAGCTCCAGATGGGCCCCGCAGGCGCGCGCCAGTTGTGCGGCCTTCAAAACGGCTGGCAGCGACTTGGCCGCTGGATCCTTCACTGCGACGAGTATTCGGCGTATTGGGCGCATTGCTGCTGCTTCCGATTGGCGGGGTTGACGCTACGGATCATGCGGCGAGTCCACCCCGATCGCGATTCGTAGATGTGCCTTTCGCATAGGTGAATCCGCGTATCCTCCCACTGCGCCTGACGTACGTACTTTCCGGCATGTTTCCCCCGCTCACGTGCCAATAGGCTCTGGGCTGGGTGATCCAACCTAAGGGAACTCACCATGCAGCCTGTCAAATCAATCCTCGTGGTAGTTGACCGCAGCTCGTCTGCGACGGACGCGGTCGCCAAGGCAGTGCTTCTGGCGCGCGCTGCAGGTGCGCGCGTAGAGCTGTTCATGTGCGATGCCGAGCGCGGATACGCACTTTCGCAAGCGTTTGTGCCTACCGGCGTCGAGCAGGCGCGCCAAGCTTGTCTGGTTGATTCCCACCGTCATCTCGAGATGTTGAAGAATCTGGCGAACGCTGATGATGTGACCGTCACAATGGATGCCGGGTGCGAGAGCCCGCTGTATGAAAGTATCGTCAGAAAGGTACAGCGCGAGCACCCGGACCTCGTAATCAAAAACGTCTCCGGATCACTCAATCGATTCGATGTGACCGATTGGCAACTCATGCGTGCATGCCCGGCAACGCTCCTGCTGACGCGAGGACGGCCGTGGCAGTCACCACCACGATTCGCGGCAGCCGTGGACGCATCGGGCGCGGAGAGCGCAGGTTTACTATGGGACATTCTGCAGTCCGCCCATAACCTGACGGTGCTCACCGGCGGTCAGCTCAGCGTCCTTTATGCGGAATCGACTGAGTTGCCGGACAGGGAGCGCGAGGCCGGGACCCGCAGCCTGCACGAGCACGCACACAAACTACCTGCTCTGCCCGCGGCTGTGCATGTACTGGCGGGCAATCCGGAGGCAAGCCTGCCAGGATTTGCCAAACGCCACGGTTATGATGCGATGTTGTTGGGCGCTCTGACTCACCGGCCGGGAGTTACGGCGCAGGTCGGAACACTGACGTCCAGGCTGGTTGACTCGCTCGAGTGCGATTTTCTGTTGGTGAAGCCGCAGACCTATCACAGTCACGTCGGCGAGATCTACGACCGGCCGAATCCGTCCGTGAGCATCGGCGGCTAGCACCGAGGAAGAGCGGGTTACTGCCCGATCAGGCCTCGCGGGTCGCCTCGACGATACCCACACCCTGTGGATGAAATGTGAGCTTCATTCCGAGCCCGCGGGCGAGCTCGATCATGCGAACGTTATCCGCGATGATTTCGCCATGAACCGAGCGAATGCCGCGTCCGTGCGCATATTCGAGCAGTATGCGCATGAGCGCGGTGCCGACCCAGCGTTTCTGCCACGCGTCGGCCACGGCCACCGCAAATTCGCAATCCGATCCGATGCGGTCGTGAGCATAGCGCGCGATCCCGATGATCTGTTCGTCGGGCGGTTCACCCACGAGCGCGGCAAACGCCATGTCGCGGTCGTAGTCGACGTGCACGAAGCGATATAACAGTTCGGCCGAAGGCTCCCGCATCGCATTCATCATGCGCCGGTATCTGGATTCGGGACTCAGCCCGATGATGAATTCGCGGTCGAGTGTCTCATCAGAAGCGCGGATCGGGCGGATACGAAATTCCACCCCGTCGCGAGTCCAGGTACGTCGCTCCCACTCAGACGGGTATTTCACAGGCAACTGCCGTTGCGCGCGAGGGAAATTCGCAGACCCGATGCGGCAATGTTGAATCTGATTCCTTTTTCCCTGGTCTCGAGCTGCATGTTCACTCCATTCTGATTCTTCAGAAGCACGGCGGATTCGCCGCCGATGACCGCCACCCCCATCGAGCCCGCGTAGTAAATTCCCCGAGGCCCTGCGCGATTGATGGGAGGTTAGCAACTCACGGGCATAGCGCCATACGCAAGGACACGGCATCGACTCCGTACTTCTACTTACACAGCGCGGGGACCCGCTCGCAAAGACGGGATGTCAGAGGCCTCGATGGACCTGGGTACGGCGAGGCCGAAAGGGATCCGGCACTCGAGCCCCCGCGGGGGCGAGGCAATTTGGCTTGCCAAAGGCCGACCTATAATACAGGATAGCCCAATACTATATTCGAGGGGGTGCATGGACCAAGGGGGGGCCAACCTTTCCGCTCTGCCGAGGGCGGAACCGCGGGGCTTGGGGTCGCTGCATCTGTGGCTCGCCGCAACCACGTCGGCACTCGGTGGCTTTCTCTTCGGCTACGACTGGGTCGTCATCGGGGGCGCCAAGCCGTTCTATGAGGCGCACTTTGCGATTACCCAGCCGCAGGTGCAGGCGTGGGTCATGAGCTGCGCGCTCGTCGGCTGCCTGCTGGGTGCCATCGGATCCGGGCCACTGAGCGAGCGCATCGGCCGGCGGCCCACACTGTTGATATCTGCGTTGGCTTTTACTGCCTCGGCCGTTGGGACCGGGTCGGCTGCGACACTTCACGAGTTTGTTTCATGGCGAATTGCAGGTGGAGTTGCCATCGGCATGGCCTCCGTTCTGTCGCCCATCTATATCGCCGAAATTGCGCCTGCTCATATCCGCGGAAAACTGGTCTGCCTGAATGAGCTGACGATCGTCCTCGGCATCCTGGCCGCCCAGATCGTCAATTGGCTGATCGCTGAGCCCATCCCTGCGACGGCGACGCTGGGAGACCTGCAGGACACCTGGAACGCCCTCTACGGATGGCGGCGCATGTTCGAAGCCGCAGTGGTGCCCGCTGTCGTGTTTTTCATCGGACTGTTGTTCATTCCGGAAACTCCACGCTGGCTCGCAAAAAGAGGGCGTTGGGATCGCGCGCACGCTGTGCTCACGAGCCTCGGAGGCTCTGAGTACGCAGCGGAAGTGGTGTCGCAAATGCGGTCAGCTTTTGAGGAAGTGGCAGGTAAAGTTGCGCATACCTCACGGCTCACAACCCGAATCAGACCAGTCCTGATCGTGGGCGTTACTCTGGCAGTCCTGCAGCAGTGGTGCGGGATCAATGTGATCTTCAACTATGCGCAGGAGGTGTTTTCGGCAGCCGGTTACGCACTATCCGGGATTCTGTTCAACATCGTCATCACTGGATTGACGATGTGCGTCTTCACCTTTGTCGCCATCGCCACTGTGGAGCGCCTGGGCCGGCGAGCTCTGATGTTGTTCGGGTGTGGCTCGCTGTCGATCATTTACGTATTGATCGGCTATTGCTACCACATCCATCAGGGCGGAGTCCTGCTGTTAGGGCTGATCGTGGCTGCGATTGCCTCGTATGCCATGACGCTGGCCCCCATCACCTGGGTGATTTTGTCCGAGATCTTCCCCAATGCGGTACGCGGCACGCTGATGGCCATCTGTACGGCTTCCCTGTGGGCCGCCTGTTTTGTCCTGACGTATTCGTTTCCCCTGTTGAATGCCTCAATCGGCACTTCCGGAACGTTCTGGTTTTATGCCGCCGTCTGCATGGCCGGCTTTGTGTTTGTTTTCAAGTGTCTTCCTGAGACCAAGCAGCAGAGCCTCGAAGCCATTCAGGGCCTGTGGCGTTCCTGAAGGCCGCGCCCGTCAACCGTCATGCAGCTTTCGCTTACCGACATTGTTGTGATGTGCGTTTACCTGGTTGGCATCACGGCGTTCGGAATCGTTGTCGGGTATCGGCGCAACGCGGACACGCAACAATATTTTCTGGCCGGCCGATCGCTCGGCTGGTTCACGGTCGGCGCAGCGGTCTTCACTTCGAACATATCGACGCTGCACCTGGTAGGCCTTGCGGCCGGCGGTGCCCGTGATGGCCTGGTCATCGGCAATTTCGAGTGGATGGCCTGCTTCACGCTGATTGCGCTCGCGCTGCTGTTCACTCCGTTCTACATCCGCTCCAACATCCAGACGCTGCCGGAATTCATGGAGCGACGCTATGGCCCGCAGGCGCGGACGTGTCTGGCAATCATTGGGTTGCTCGGCGCATTGCTCATTCACATCGGCATCAGTCTGTACGCAGCGGCGCGTTTGTTCGAGAGCTTTCTTGGCGTTCCGCCGCTCGTAACCATCGTCACCCTTTCGCTGTTTACCGTCATTTACACGGCCATTGGTGGCCTGCGCGCGGTCATGCTGACGGAGAGCGTTCAGGTGTGTCTGCTGTTGGGCGGCGCGGTGCTGGTCACGGTACTCTCGATCCGGGCGCTGATCCCCTACGGCGTCGTTGATTGGGCAAGCTTCTCCAAGGCGGTGGGACCGGGGCAATTGAGCATGTTGCAACCCGTTCACGATGCCCAAGGGCACCTCAATGGCTATTCGTGGCTGAGTGTGCTCCTCGGCTACCCGATTCTCGGTATCTGGTATTGGTGCGCGGACCAGACACACGTGCAGCGTGTGTTGGGTGCAAAGGATCTGCGCTCGGGTCAGAACGGCGCGCTGTTTGCGGGATTCCTGAAAATCACTCCGGTCTTCCTCATGGTGCTGCCCGGAGTGGCCGGATACGTTTTGTGGAAGCACGGCGCCCTGCAACTGCCCGATATTCCGGGCGGCGGGGGACCGGATTACAACCGCATGTTGCCTGCTCTCATTGCCGCCCTCGTCCCGCCGGGTATCAAAGGATTGCTGGCGGCCGGCATGGCTGCCGCGTTGATGAGTTGTATGGCAGCGGCCCTCAACAGTTGTGCGACGCTCGTATCACTGGATATTGTCGGTCGACTGCGGCCTGACACATCGCAGGCTCAGCTGGTCCTGATCGGGCGCGTGGCAACAGCCGGGATCATGATCCTGGCGATACTCTGGTCGACGCAGGGAGATCAGTTCGGCACGATCTTCGAGGCCATCAACAAAATCCCGATGACGTTTGCTCCGGCGGTCACCACCTTGTTCGTTCTGGGGGTCCTGTGGAAGCGTGGCAACCGCCAGGGAGCCCTGGCTACCTTCTACCTGGGGACATTGCTCGGCGCTGTCTACTTCGTCCTCGACCTGCCTTCGGTCGGTCGCAAGCTGCTGCAACTGCCGGCAGGGGCGCCCTTCGGGGGGCTGGTTTCAGATCCCAACCAGGGTCTGGGCATTCCTTTCATGTTGGTCGGGCCGATTCTCACAGCAATGTGTGTCTGCCTGTTTGTGACGGTGAGTCTGCTGACACCCCCGATGGATGAGGCGCAGATCGCGGGCACGGTCTGGAATCGGCCACTCGAATTCCTCCGGGGTCCCCTTGCCGGCTGGAACGATCCGCGCCTGGTCTCGCTCTACCTGATACTGACAGTGGGCGTTTTATACGCCTTCCTGCATTGAGGCTCAGTCGAGAAAGACGCCGCCGGGGAATGGAGTTGCCGGCGCGAGCAATCCCGCCTCACGCAGGGCGAGCCACAGCTGCGGCGGGATGCTCTGGTCGCGCCACTCGAGGGTTTGTCTGACCTGTTGCTCGCTGGCGAGCCCCGGCAGAACACAGCTCACGGCCGGGTGTGCGGCAGGGAATCTCAGGGCCGCTGCCGGAAGCGGCACATCGAATTGCGCACAGATGGCGCGTAAAGCGCGAACCCGGGCAATGATTTCCGGTGGCGCTGTCTCATAGTTGTAGTGGAGATCCTGCGACTCGACCAGTAAGCCGCTATTAAAAGGACCTCCTATGACGACCTGTACGCCCATGCGGGCGCAGCGGTCCAACAGGGACAGGGCGCCTTGCTCCAGCAGCGTGTAACGGCCTGCCAGCAAGATCACATCCAACTCGATGGCATCGAGCAATTCTTCGCATATCCCGGTCTCGTTCGCGCCGATCCCGATCGCATCGATCTGCCCTGTAGACCGCAACTCCTGCATTGCTCTATAGCCACCCCTAAGAAACGTCTCCGTCATGCGAGCGGAGTCATTCCCATGAGTACGCGCGCCCAAATCGTGGGCGAGGAGGATAT
Source organism: Gammaproteobacteria bacterium (assembly GCA_034668025.1). GTDB lineage: Bacteria > Pseudomonadota > Gammaproteobacteria > Steroidobacterales > Steroidobacteraceae > 13-2-20CM-66-19. The sequence goes on from JAXDQF010000352.1 coordinate 6,632, forward strand.
TCACGCGCGGGCGGCGCAATCGTTCGAGGCTGGCCTCGTGCGAGCTCATCACTCCCTGGAAGGAATAGTCGAAGACGGGAGCGAAAGGGAGGGCGTCCACGAAGCCGTCCCGGAGTCCGCCGGCTGCCGTTGGAATCAGAACCCGACCCACCTTACTCGAGATCAGCACATCCGATGAGCAGGCTGCAGTGAGTGCCGCTCCGAGGCGGCGCTCGGATAATCCAAACCCATAGAGCGGTGCGGTATCGAAGTAACGGACACCTGCTGTGAGTGCCGAGGTAATGGTGGTCTGTGCCTCGGCATCACTCACCGCTCGGTAGAGATTGCCTAAGGCACTGCAACCCATTCCGAGCCGGGGAAGTTGCACCGGGGCCCGCCTAAACTTCAACCAATGCTTTGATCACCCCGCTCGAGGGTTCGGCCCAACGGGGGAGCATGTCTGGTACGTCCGACAGTGCCGCGCGGTGCGTGTTGAAGGACTTCGCCGGCAGTTGGCGAGACTGAATTGCTCCGACGACGGTGGCGAAGTCTTCCAGGGTAGCATTGCGGCAGGCGAGCAGCGTCGTCTCGCGTTTGTGAAAATCCGGATCGGAAAAGCGAATGTCGGCGCTCACGACCGAGATGAGCGCATACCGGCCACCGTGAGCCACATACGAAAAACCTGTCTCCATCGCCTGCGGATTGCCAGTGGCATCAAACACCACGTCGAAGAAGTCATCGCCGCTCACCGCGGCGAGCTTCTCCCGGGTCTGTTCGCCGAGAGCGACGGTGTGATCCGCGAAAAGCGCCGTGCGCGCAAATTCGAGTCGATCATCGCGTGAGTCCACGATTGTCAGTTGCGCACCTCGCAGTTTGCAGAAAGCCGTCGCCGCGAGGCCAATCGGACCGGCGCCCACGACCAGTACCCGGTCGGCGGCAGCCACATCAGCCCTGCGCACGGCGTGCGCACCGATGGACAGGAACTCGATCATGGCCGCTTCGTCGAAGCTCAGCTGGTTTGTGTCGACGACAAAACCTGCGGGCACGCTGACATATTCGGTCAGCGCGCCGTCCCGGTGCACTCCCAACACCTCGAGGCGAGTGCAACAGTTGGTCTTGCCGTTTCTGCAGGCGACACAGACCCCACAAGACAAGTAGGGCATCACGGCGACCCGATCGCCCGGCACGAGTTTCGATTGCGAGGGCGCTTCCACCACTTCCCCGGAAAACTCGTGGCCGATGAGTCTCGGATAGGACAGGTACGGCTGCTTGCCGCGGAAGATGTGGTAATCGGTGCCGCACACCCCGACCCGACGAACGCGGATCAGCACTTCATCGGGGCCGCGCGCCGGAATGGGCCGGTCCTCGGTGAGCAGCTTTCCCGGCTCTGAGCACACTACGGATAGCAGGGGAGACTCCAATATTGGCCTGACCTATATGATAGGATACCATGACCTCTGCTTAGAGAGAACGGGACGGTGAGCGCTAAACCTTCGAGGCATTACCAGACGACCGTGCGCTGCGCGTGGGGCGCGCAAACGTTGCTGGGTGAGGGGCCGGTCTGGGATCCGCGGTCGCAGACACTTCACTTCGTAAACATCAAAACAAACGATCTGCTGTCGTTTCGTGAAAAAGGGCGCAGTCGCGTCCGTTCAGTATTTGGGGGATTGTCCGCAGTGTTTCTCACGGATACTCCACGCCTCCTATGTGCTACCACACGGGGCCTGCTGCTCGCCGAATATCGCGGGGCATCCCCTCGCGTGCTGACCCCGATCGAAGTCGGCCGTCCCGGAAACCGAACCAACGACGGCAAAATCGATCCGTTGGGTCGGGTGTGGATCGGCACGATGGATGACACGGAAAAGGCAGTCACGGGCGCGTTGTACCGCGTCGACCATGATACGGCGGTCACTCGCGTGTTGGATGATGTTGGTGTCTCCAACGGGCTCGACTGGAGTCCTGATGGCACCGTGCTCTACTACACCGATTCCAAGCGGCGGGTCATCTGGCGTCTTCCCTTCGACATGGAGGCCGGAACCGTCGGGCGTCCGGAAGTTTTCGCAACGGTTCCCAAGGAGCACGGCTGTCCCGACGGCCTGACCGTGGATGCAGAAGGCTTCATTTGGAGTGCTCATTGGGACGGTTGGCGTATCACACGGTACGACCCGGATGGCACTGTTGAGCGCGTCGTCTGGTTGCCAGTGCCGCGGGTGACCTCACTCTGCTTTGGCGGGCGCAGACTGGATACTCTATACATTACCTCTGCGCGGATAGGGTTGAGCACCGATGAGCTGTTGGAAGCGCCATTGTCCGGCGCTCTGTTCAGTTGCCAGCCCGGTGTCGTCGGGCGACCTCCTAACTACGCCAGGCTCAATCCGCTGATGACCCGACCGGTAGCGGGAGTGCTCGGTTGATGCGAGCACGCTTTTCCCGGTTCGAGCGGATGGCGCTGATCGCCTCGAGCATTCTTTGGTTTACGACGGCAGCGGCGAGCAAGCTCGTGACGCCGGGCTATCTGTTCAACTCGGATCCCACCTGCCGGCAGATCGGCGACACGTTCTATCTGTTCACGACACAGGACCCGTTCACTGTCGGATTTCAACAGCCCAACACGTTCTTTCGTGGGATGTACGCCTACCACGCGCTCACGACGCGGGACTTCGATCATTGGACCGACCACGGGTCGATTCTCACCGGCCGCGATGTAAGCTGGAATGCTGGAGCAGCATTGTGGGACGGCGATGCGGGTATTCCGGCGAACGGCCGTTTCTACGCCTACGCACCGTTCCGTATCAACTCGAACACCGAAGAGAATTACGGGAACTACGATATCGGTGTGTTTTCCGCGGAACACATCGAAGGACCTTACAAGGATGTCCATGGCGGACCGATGAAGAACGTCGATGGATCGCCGCTGTCCGGGCTGAGCCCAACGGTCATCACCGCAAAGGATGGCTCGCCCTATCTGATCTGGGGCGCGGGCGATACCGAAAAACACGAGGCGTGGCTCGCGCCGCTGAAACCGAACCGGGTCGAGTTGGCGGCGGCGCCGCGGCGATTGCAGGTGCCGGAAAAGGATGCCTGCGGAAACCTCGAATATTACGAGAGTCCACTGTTGTTTCAGGCGCGCGGGAAGTGGTACTTCACCTATGTCGCTTACAAGGAAGACAAAGGGCCGAAGTGCGATCCAAAGGGTTCATACGTCCAGTATGTGACATCCGACAGCATGTGGGGTCCCTTCGACGGTCCGCCGAAACGTCTGCTGAACCGCGCCTTTACAGGAGAGGAGTCCACTCAACAGGGGGTCTGCTCCTTCCGCGGAGACCTCTACCTGGCGTACCACGTGGCGCATGAGGAGAAGCCCCCTTTCGACGATCATCATCGACAGGTCGCGGTCACCCGACTGGTCATCAACAGCGACGGGTCCCTGCGACCCATCGACCCGGCGACTGATCCTGGAGTCGGCACGCCGGGTCTGAGCACGTTGAGTCTCGATGCGTTCGCGCCGCGCCGCGAAGCGGCGGAGTTTCATGCGAGTCAGGGTGTGGATTCCGAGCGGGATCCCTCCGGTGAATACCGGATGATGATGAGTGATGGTAGCTGGCTGCGGTTCAATCACGTGGCCTTCGCTGGAGGCGCGCGCGGATTTCGTGCGGAAGTGAGTCCGAGCAGGGGCGCTTCGGCCTTGGAAATTCGGCTGGACAGCGTAACGCGACCGCGAGTCGGAATGCTGCAGGTAAGAGGCGATCAAACGCCAAAGTCCGGTCGAGTTGTCCTCAGCACAGCGCTGGACACTCCGGTTCGAGGTTCGCACGATGTCTTTCTGATCGCGCATGGCCGTGACACGCAAAAGGCCGCCCTTTTCGGACTGTCCTGGTTTGCGTTTGAACAGGGTGCTCGGGAGGGGGGCAGTGCAACCGACCCGCGTGCGGCTGATCTCGTGGCGCGGATGACTCTGGAAGAGAAAGTGCACCAGATGCAGAACGCCGCCCCGGCGATTCCCCGTCTGGGCATCCCCTCGTATGAGTACTGGAATGAGGCCTTGCACGGCGTGGCGCGCGGCGGTGAGGCCACGATATTTCCGCAAGCCATTGGCATGGCGGCCACGTGGGACAAGGAATTGCTTCTGGCTGAGGGCAGTACGATCGGCGTGGAAGGGCGTGCACGCTATAACCAGGCACAGCGCGAAGGTAACCATGATCGATACTTCGGGCTGACCTTCTGGGCCCCAAACATCAACATTTTCCGTGATCCGCGCTGGGGCCGCGGCCAGGAGACGCTCGGTGAGGATCCGTTCCTGACGGGCACACTGGCGACCGAGTTTGTTCGCGGTATACAGGGCGACGATCCCCGTTATCTCCAGGCCATTGCCACGCCGAAACATTTTGCCGTCCACAGCGGTCCGGAGCCGCTGCGTCACGGCTTCAACGTCGATCCATCGCCGCGCGATCTCAATGAAACGTACCTTCCGGCTTTCCGTCGAACGGTTGTCGAGGGTCACGCGCACTCCCTCATGTGCTCGTACAACGCCATCGATGGGAAGCCCGCGTGTGCAAACCCGGAGCTGTTGACCGGGACGTTACGGGGTGATTGGAAGTTTGACGGGTTTGTCACCTCGGATTGCGGTGCGATCGATGACATCACCCGGGGCCATCACTTTACGAAAACCAACGTCGAGGGCGCTGCCGCGGCTGTCAGGGCGGGAACCGACACGGCCTGTGCATTTCGGGATGAATATCTCGATCTGTCGGAAGCGGTCCGTCAACATGTCATTCCCGAGAGCGAGCTCGATAAATCCCTGCAGCGGCTCTTTACGGCGCGCATGCGGTTGGGTCTCTTCGATCCCCCCGATCAGGTTCCCTTCTCCTCGATTCCCATTGCCGAAAACCACTCACCGGCCCATCGCGAGCTGGCGCTACGGGCCGCCCGGGAGTCGATTGTGTTGCTCGCCAATGACGGACTTCTCCCGCTCGGCAAGCAGGCCGGTCGTATCGCGGTGATCGGTCCGAGTGCGACATCGTTGATTGCACTCGAAGGTAATTACAAGGGAACTCCGACGGCACCGGTCCTTCCGCTGGATGGGGTGGAAACGGCTTTCGGCTCCGATCGGGTTGTGTACGCGCAGGGCGCACCATTCGTTTCTGAGATCGCGCTTCCCGTCCCGCGCACCGTGTTTGGGGCAGGTCTCAAAGCGGAGTTTTTCAACGGCGTTGGTTTTTCAGGTGCGCCCGTTGCAACCCGGACGGATCGACAGATCGACTTTGACTGGAATGCCGCCGCGCCGCACCCGGGAGTGAATCCCAACGCATTTTCTGTTCGATGGACTGGCACATTGACCCCGCCGGCGGCTGGCGACTACAGCTTCGAGGTGGCCGACCGCAGATGCGATCCGAGTGAGGACCACGAAAACTACACCTTGAAAATTGAAGGTGCCGACGAATTCCGGGCAAGCTCGACCTGTGAGGATTTCGGGCGGCCCCGACCCAGAGCCACCCTTCATTTCGCTGCTGCCAAGCCCCGACGTTTCACATTTGAGTACACGCATCAATCGCCGCGATTCTCGGCGGGGGTGACGCTCGCGTGGCAAGCGCCGGAACAGATTCTTCTGGAAGAAGCACTGCTCGCAGCTCGCTCCGCCGACGTCGTGGTGGCTTTTGTTGGCCTCGTGCCTTGGTTGGAAGGGGAGGAGATGCCGGTGCACATCCCGGGGTTCGATGGCGGTGATCGAACGACACTCTCGCTCCCCGACAGTCAGACGAAGTTGTTGACGGCCTTGGCGAGCACCGGCAAGCCGCTCGTGATCGTGTTGGAGACGGGATCGGCGGTGGCACTTGGCCCGATTGGCCAGCGCGCTCGGGCAATCGTACAGGCCTGGTACGGCGGCGAGCGCGGCGGACAGGCGATCGGTGAGGTGTTGAGTGGCGCCGTGAGCCCCTCGGGCCGGCTACCGGTGACGTTCTATGCCTCGACGAGCCAGCTACCTGCATTTGCCGAGTATTCAATGCAAGGACGGACCTACCGCTACTTCACCGGCAAGCCGGAGTACCCGTTTGGTCATGGCTCGAGCTACACACGATTCGCGTACTCGGATTTGCAGGTGGGCAGCGCAGATTTGCGCGCGGGATCAATCCAGAAGATTGCTGTATCGGTGCGCAACACCGGCGCGGTGTCCGGCGCCGAGGTTATTCAACTGTATGTTTCCGTGGCTGGCCCTCGAGGGGCTCCGCTTCGCTCTCTGAAGGGCTATGAGCGTGTCGAGTTGGCACCGGGACAAACCAAGACTGTGCGCTTCGAACTGTCGCCCCGCGATCTCGCTCTCGCGGGCGACAATGGCCGCATGCAGATTGTGCCGGCGGACTATCGGCTCTGGGTCGGCGGCGGCCAACCGGATACGGGCGCACCGGGTCTCAGAGGTCAGTTCGCAGTCACGGGAAGCAAAGTCCTGGAGCCGTGAACGCACGTGGAGGAATCAACATGGCCAAGGGTGTGATAACGGATGATGCCATTACGGAGTATGCCCGCAATGGTTATGTGCTCATTCGCGGCATGCTCGATCCGGTCGAGATTGGACTGCTGTCCAGGGCGGCGCGTGAGGATCGCGTGCTGGATGAGAAATCGTTCAAGAAGGGGGACGGCGAGGGCGGGGTCATTCGCCTGTCGCTGTGGAATCATCCCACGGACACCCTCTATGGAATGATTGCCCGGTCCAAGTCCATTGTCGAATCGGCTGAGAAGCTCCTCGGCGACGAGGCCTATCATTATCATTCCAAGATGATTATGAAGGACGCCCGCGTGGGGGGTGCGTGGACCTGGCATCAGGACTATGGCTACTGGTACCAGAATGGCGTCCTGGCCCCCAATCTCACCAGTGCCTATATCGCTGTAGATCAGGCTACGCGGGAGAATGGATGTCTACAGGTCATCCGCGGTTCTCATACGCTGGGGAGAATCGAGCACCAGTTGACGGGTGACCAGGCGGGTGCTGATCCCGAGCGGGTGGAGCAGATCCTGAAACGGTACGAGCTCGTCTACGTGGAAATGTCGCCGGGCGACGTCCTCTACTTCCATGCCAACATGCTGCATCGCTCCGACCAGAACCGCTCGGACAATCCGCGTTGGTCGATGATTTGCTGTTACAACGCAAAGTCCAACGACCCCTACATGGAGAGCCACCATCCTCGCTACACGCCGCTCGCAAAAGTACCTGACAGCGCGATCCGGGAAGCGGGCGCGCGCCGATTCTCCGAGGACGCCGATAACGCCGCGTGGTTGGACGACAGGAAAGACTTGAGCGCTCGTCAATTGACCGGCCGCTGAGTTGGGTGCCGATGCCGCGCTTTCTGTCCTACATGAATTGGCTGACCCTGGAGGGGCTCGCCGAGCCGCCACAAGGCTGGCTCAGGGCGATTCGCGAAGTCGGTTATGACGGGGTGCAGTTCATAGAGCCGCTGCCAGCGGGGCTGGTCGGCGAAGCGCGCAAACTCGGGTTGCGGGTCTGCGGAAGTGGCAGGGTCAACGAGCCTGCCGACGCGGCCCGGTTGGCAGCCGAAGCACGCAATCACGATCTCGAGTGTCTGACGCTCCATGTCGGGTGGGGCAACGAAGAAAATGAGACGGCGTGCCAATTGATCGAGGCGGTGCTCGAGGCCTCGGACCTTTACGCGACGCCTCTCTATGTTGAAACGCACCGTGCGACGATATTCCAGGACACGTGGCGCACGGTTAACTTCATCCGACAGTTTCCGCAGCTGCGCTTCAACGGTGATTTTTCCAACTGGTATACCGGACTCGAATTTGTATACGGTGACTTCGATGCAAAGGTCGCCTTCATACAGCCTGTTATCGAGCGGACGAGCTTCATGCACGGTCGGATCGGAAATCCCTGTGTGATGCAGGTTAACGTGGGGACGTTCGAACAATCGAGCCGGCTGCCCTTCGTGCAGCACTTCCGGACGCTGTGGACAAAGGTGTTCCGGGCGTTCATCGAAAGAGAAGGCGGCGAAGGCAATTTCCGTTTCGCGCCGGAATTGCTGTCAGCGCGGATCTACTATGCTCGCGAGGTGGATGGAAAAGAGGAATCCGACCGCTGGGCACAATCGCTGGTGTTGACCCGGATCGCGCGTGAGTGCTTCGAGACGGTTTGCGCACGAACCCAAGACTAGTCGGACAGCGCCTCGCGCAACGCGCATCGAAACCCGGCGACCTCCTT
>JAXDQF010000353.1:0-23319 GCA_034668025.1 Gammaproteobacteria bacterium
GTTCAGGGTCTGATCGCCTGGTATGGAATCTTCGATTTCTCAACCATTGCCGCGCAGTCGGGCCCGGACGGACCGCAGCGGTCAGGTGCGGCGGGATCAGCGCCGAGCCAATATCTCGGGTGCGCACTGTCCACTTGCACGTCCGCCGTTCTCGCTGCGGCGAGCGCTGCCAGCTATGTTGACCCGACCGATCCGCCGGCGCTTCTGATTCATGGCGCCGTGGACCACACGGTGCCGGTGCAGCAGTCGCGGGACTTTTACGCGCTGCTGCGATCGAAGGGCGTGTCAGCCGAGCTCATCGAGATTCCCGCCGTGGATCATAGCTTCATCGGGCCAACTCCTGAGGCGACGCGCGCTGCAAGCCTGCAGGCGCTGCAGAAGTCTTTCGAGTTCATCGATCGCACCGTGGGTCCGGGGAGCGGAACGAAAGCGGTCAAACATTGACGCGCAGTGGTGCGATGAGCGCGGAACGCGGGGCTGTCCCGGCGTCCGGGTGACTGGTAATCGACGCCGATCCTTCCGCTTGGCAGACGCCCAAATCGAAGGCGTGCGAGGGCATGAGGCGATAGCGGCTACCTTGCAGCCTCACGCCCGGCCAATTACCATGCGGACGGGTGTTCGCAGATCGAACATCAGGAGGTGACGCGCTTGGGATCGATCCGATGCGCAGATGCCGCGGAAATTTTTGCTCTGAATTGATGGAAAACGATGGCAACGCGGCGCGAACCCAAGGTACCCGCGGATTTCGTGGGGTCGGTCAGGCATGCGCTGGCCGTGCTGAAGACATTCGACAAGGACAACTTCGAGATGACGTTGTCGACCGTGTCGGACCGCACCGGTATGACGCGCGCTGGCGCGAGGCGTTACCTGCTGACCTTGGAGCATCTGGGTTACCTCCACAAGGATGACCGGCTGTTTCGCCTGACGCCCAAGGTGCTGGAGCTGGGGTTTGCCTTTTTGTCGACGGCGCCCCTGGTCGACCTGGTCCGGCCGTTTCTTCATGAGATTACGCGCGAAACGGATGAGATCTGCGGCCTGGCGGTGCTCGACCGGGAATCCATGGTTCATATCGCCGGCTCCTCCGTCGAGCGCACGCTCGCTCCGACACTCACCATCGGTCGCCGCTTCAACGCTCTGTATGCATCCTCCGGGCGCGCGATTGCCGCGTTTATGCAACCGGCGCAGGTGGAGAGCCTGCTGAAGCGGTGCGAGATCGCCGCGTTGACGCTCCAGAGCCTCAGGAGCAAGGAGGAGATCCGGGAGGAGTTGAAGGCCGTGCGCCGACAGGGCTACGCGGTCGTGGACCAGGAAGTCGAGGAGGGCATCCGCTCCGTTTCGATTCCGCTGTTGAACCGCGACGGCGATCCGCTCGCGGCCGTGACAATCCTCACCAACGTGGCGACCGTCTCCAAGAAGCAGCTCATCGAGGAAAAGCTGCCGGTCATGCAGCGGATCGTGCCTCAGATACCGGTGCAGGCGCTGTCAGCTCCCTAGTTAATTATAAAAAATGGCCTTCGGCCATTTTTCGGACATCGGCTTCGTTTCCGCCCCTAAGCGGGCCGGGCAAAAAGCGTGGTTTTTGCGGGGACGCCCAGTCCGGCTGCGCTGCCGGGCGCTTCCTTCAGCGGATGCCGGTTCGAGGCTAGAAAAACATCGGCGTCCGCGACAACAGCTCCGGCCCCGGCCTTCACGATGACACTATCTCGCCCGCACACCGGAAGGCGGTCAGCTCGCGTGCGCTCTTGACGAGCCGGACTTTGCGGATGAGCTCGTCGACGACAATCCACTCCACGTCCGGTGTTGCCGCCTCGGAGCCGCGCCAGTATTTGATTGGAATCAGATCGCTTCCGACCAGGAGCAGGGCGAGGACAAGAGTTCGTACAACGAACAGACGGCGCGGGTGCGAAATGAGGCAGGCTACACGGTGTCTGCACCGCAATCGCGCAGCGCGCGTGGGGCACGAAAACATTTTCTCAATTTTTACGAACAAGAGTTCGCGAGCCGAACGGAGCCTGCTATTCTCGGTGGCAACAGTTCGCGCTCGAGGTGAGTATTCGGATGAAGCAGGCCGTCATCATTGGAGCAGGGGTCATCGGCTGCGCCATTGCACTGCAGTTGTCCCGCAAGGGTTACCGCACGATCAACGTGGACAAGAATGCCGAGGTCGGCAGCGGATCCACTGCGAACTCCTGCGCGATCGTGCGTTTCTCGTACTCGACTCTCGAAGGCGTCATGCTTGCCCACGAGGGTTATCACTACTGGATGGACTGGCCGCGGTTTCTGGGGACCGAGGACGAGCGCGGCTCAGCCAGATTCATCCAGTGCGGTCACCTGATGTTACGTGTTGATGAGTCGGACCGTGCCCAGGTCGTGGAAAACTATCAACAGCTGGGCATTCGTTTCGAGCAGTGGGACAACGCGCAGATCCGTGCCCGGCTGCCCGTGCTGACAACCGGCTCGTTCCATCCGCCGAAGCCTGTTGACGATCCGCAGTTCTGGTCGCAGAACGAGGGGGAGATCGCTGGTGGCGTTTTCGTGCCTGACGCCGGCTACATTCCGGACCCGCAGCTCGCCACTCACAACTTGCGTCGGGCGGTTGAAGCCGCTGGTGGCCGTTTTCAGCTGCGGCGAACGGTGACCGCCATTGAGCGCGCCGACGGGCGAGTGGCAGCCGTGATTCTCGATGACGGCAGTCGCCTGCCGGCCGACGTGGTGGTCAATGCCGCGGGTCCTCATTCTGATCTCGTCAATCGCCTGGCAGGCGTTGAGGGCGATATGTCGATCCGGACTCGCGCCCTGCGCCGCGAGGTTCATCACCTGGGGGCGCCTGCGGAATTCGACTTCGAGCACCGGGGCATCATGACGTCCGACTCCGATGTAGGTGTCTACTTCCGCCCTGGACTGGGCAACAGCATCACGCTGGGCTCCACCGATCCGGCCTGCGACCCGAAAACCTGGGTCGACAATCCGGATGAGTGCAACCGCGAGATCACCGAGCTGCAGTGGATTGCGCAGGTCTACCGCCTCGCCCGTCGAATGCCGAATCTGCCCATCCCGGGCCGTGCCGCCGGTGTCGTTGACATGTATGACGTCGCCGACGACTGGATCCCGATCTACGACCGCTCGAGCCTGCCCGGGTTCTACATGGCGATTGGTACGAGCGGCCATCAGTTCAAAAATGCCGGCGCGGTCGGCACGCTCATGGCTGATCTGGTGACTGCCTGCGAGAGCGGCCTGAACCACGATCAGGTGCCACTACGGCACCACATGCCATACACCGGGCGCGTGTTGAATGTAGGTGCCTTCTCGCGCCTGCGCGCTGTGAATTGCAACAGCAGCTTCAGTGTCAGGGGTTGATGTCATGACGACCGCACGGGAAAACGAGCTCATGACATTGACATCGCGGGGAACCGCCGGCGGCGGGCTCCTGCGGCAGTATTGGCAACCGGCTGCGTTGGTCGAGGAACTCGATGCCTCCCGGCCCGTCGTCCCGGTAAAACTCCTCGGCGAGGAGTTGGTGTTGTTTCGCGACGAGCGGGGTCGCCTGGGGCTCGTCGATCGATTCTGCCCCCACCGCAGGGCCGACCTGTGTTTCGGCCGTCGCGAGAGCGGCGGACTGCGATGTCCGTTTCACGGCTGGCTATTCGACGTCTCCGGGCAATGCCTCGAGCAGCCCGGCGAGCCTGAGGGCAGCAAGGCGTATCAGCACCTGCGCCAGCGCGCTTATCCCTGCGTGGAGCGTAATGGCATCGTGTTTGCCTACCTCGGGGAGGGCGCGCCCCCGGCGTTTCCTGCCTTCGACTGCTTCGCGGCGCCGGCAGCGCATTCCTTCGCGTTCAAAGGCTGGTGGGAGTGCAACTGGTTGCAGGCGCTCGAAGTGGGTATCGACCCGGTGCATCCCTCGTTTCTGCATCGGTTCCTGGAGGATGAGACCACGGACGGTTCCTACGGGCGGCAGTTCCGCGCGGAGGCCGCGGATTCGGCCATGCCGTTGACAAAGATTCTTCGCGAGCATTCGCGTCCGTCGATCCGTCTCGAGGATACGGCCTACGGTTTTCGCCTCGTCACCACGCGCACGCTCGCCGAAAACAGCACGCACTACCGCATCACCAACCTGGTGTTCCCCAACGCCATTGTCATTCCAATGAGTCGGGAAATAACCATCACCCAGTGGCATGTTCCGATCGATGACGTGAACTGTTACTGGTACTCGCTGTTCACGAGCTTCGGGGCGCCGGTGGAGCGCGAGACCATGCGCCGCCAGCGGCTCGACCATCACACACTGCCGGAGTATCGGCCCATGCAGGGTCGCGAGAACCGTTGGGGATTCGAGGCCGGCAACCAGGCAAAGACCTTCACGGGTTTGGGAATGGACGTCAACGCTCACGACCAATGGGCCGTGGAGTCTCCGGGCCGGATTCACGATCGCAGCCAGGAACACCTGGGCACTTCTGACGTTGGAATCGTCAAGTATCGCAAGCTGCTGCTAGCCGCTATTCGAGCGGTGCAGGACGGCGCGCGCGCCCCGTTCTCCCTGGATGCCAGCGAGACCAGCCAGATGTGCGGCCCGGTGGCCGTTGATGCGATCGGTGCCGACGGCGGATGTTGGCAGCGAAGTGATCGTGAGCGTCGCGAAAATTGCTCCTGGGCGCGTCAGCAGGAATCCCGTTGAGCAACCCCCGAATCACGGGAGGGACGGGGATGGGACGCGCCGACTTCGTGGCACGCCACGCCTTATGGAGTAGGGAGCAGACGGAAGCGGCGACTGAGGTCGTTCGCCGCGCGCGTGAGATGAATGTCAGGACCGTGCGGCTGTCGTTTGCCGATCAGCACGGCATTCTGCGCGGCAAGACTGTCGTCGTGGACATGTTGGAGTCCGTGCTGGCCAACGGATGCTCCATGACGACCACGCTGCTTCTGAAGGATACGGCGCACCGGACCGTCTACCCGGTCTGGCAGAGCGGCGCTGGCCTGGGGCTCGCGGATTTGACGGGGGCGAGCGATTTCGTGTTGGTTCCCGACCCCACGACATTCAAGGCTCTGCCCTGGGCGCCGGGTTCGGCGTGGATGCTGGGTGACTGCTATTACCAGACGGGTGCGCCCGTACCGTTCTCGACACGGCAGATCTGCCGCACCTCCCTCAAACGGCTTGCTGATAGCGGCTATCGCTATCTTGCGGGACTCGAGCTGGAGTTCTATGTGTTCAAGCTCCTGGACCCCCGGTTGGCGCCGGAGCAGTGCGGGCAGCCCTCGCAGCCGCCTGAAGTCCGCATGCTCGCGCATGGCTATCAGTACCTCACCGAAAACCGGTTCGATGAGCTGGAGCCCGTCCTGGATCAACTCCGTGGCACGCTGCAGGAGCTGGGTTTGCCGGTGAGGACGATGGAATCGGAGATGGGGCCGGGTCAGTGCGAGCTGACGTTTGGTCCCGTGGAAGGACTCGCGGCCGCCGACAATGTCGTCCTCGTACGCAGTGCCATCAAACAAGTCTGTCGGCGGCTGGGGTATCACGCCACCTTCATGTGCCGGCCGGCGCTGCCCAACATGGCTTCCAGTGGCTGGCACCTGCACCAGTCATTGTTGAATGCGAAAACGGGTGAGAACGCGTTCGTCAGTCACGACGAGGGCGAGCTGCTGTCGACGTGCGGGCGGCGGTTCATGGCCGGTCTCCTGGAGAACGCCCCGGGCGCCTGTTTGTTCGCTACGCCCACGATCAACGGCTACAAACGCTACCGGCCGCATTCGCTCGCGCCCGACAGGATCGTCTGGGGCCGTGACAATCGCGGCGCCATGGTGAGGGTCATTGGGACGCCGGGTGATCCGGCCACTCACATAGAAAACCGCATCGGCGAGCCGGCGGCCAATCCCTATCTGTACTTCACCTCGCAGATCGTCTCGGGCCTGGATGGCCTGACGCGTGAGTTGGAGCCACCGGCCGCCGTCGATACCCCTTATGAGGCAAACACCCGCAGGCTGCCGGCGAGCCTGGTCGAGGCCGTTGCGCAGCTGCGCCAGAGCACTCTTTTCAGGGAGCAGCTGGGAGCGCAGTTCGTCGACTACCTGCTGACCCTCAAGGAATTCGAGCTGCATCGGTATCTGTCGCAAGACGTGACCGACTGGGAGCAGCGGGAGTATTTCGAGCTTCTATGACGTCCACATCCGATCTGCCACGCCTGCGCCTGGCGCAGCTTCCCACGCCGCTCGAGGAGGCGAGTCGCCTGAGCACCGCCCTCGGTGGCCCGCGTATCTTTCTGAAGCGCGACGATCTCACGGGTGTTGGATTGGGCGGCAACAAGGTCCGCAAGCTCGAGTTCGTGATCGGTCGTGCGATCGCGGAAAAGTTCGATGCCCTGGTCGTCGTCGGTGGGTTTCAATCCAACCTGGCGCGCATCGCCGCCGCGATCGGCAATCGCCTCGGGCTCGAGGTCGCCCTGGTTCTCGGCGGCGAATCCGGCGAATCGCGCGCGTCGGCGGGGAACTTGCTGCTCGATCGTCTGTATGGAGCCACCGTTCACCTGGTCGACACGCAACCGCGCTGGGAGTTCGGGACTGCTGCGGACGACGTTGCCGCTGACCTGCGTCGCAAGGGATTTCGGCCCTTCGTCATCCCGTTGGGGGGCTCAGGGCCCGAGGGTGTGGCCGCGTACGTCCATGCAACCGAAGAACTGCTCACACAAATCCACGATCTGCAGGTGCGGCCGTCGTACCTCTACGTAGCGGTTGGGTCAGGTGGGACCTTCTCGGGACTCAATCTCGGCGCTCTGAATCAGCAGGCTCCCTACAAGGTGCGAGGCATCAGCGTCAGCCGCACGCGCAGCTATCTCCTCAATCAACTCCCGATCATCGCGGATCACGCCGCGGAGTTCCTGCGGTTGCCGCGGCGATCGGCGCCGGAAGACATCGATATCGATGATGGTTATGTCGGCGAGAGCTACGGCTCGATGACCCAGGGCTGTCGCGAGGCCATCGCCCTGGTCGCGCGGACGGAGGGCGTCCTGCTCGATCCGGTTTATTCCGGCAAAGCCATGCATGCGCTCATTGAGCATGTCAGTACCGGCCGGCTGGGTCCGAGCGAGACCGTCGTATTTCTGCACACGGGCGGCTCGCCTGCTCTGTTTGCCTATGACGCGATAACTCTGGGGGCAAAGCGGGATGCTGACGCCGAGGCGGGCGGAAGATGAGCGTTGCGCAGGCGGTCCAGGAGACGGCGCCCCCGGGCGGCGATTCCACTGTCACCCGGTATGCTGTCTTTGTGCTGGCGGTCCTGGTGATGGTGTACGGGTTCAACTTCATGGACCGATACATCTTTGTCATCCTGATGGAGGACATCAAGCGGGACCTGAGCCTGTCTGACACGCAGCTGGGACTCATCAGCGGGTTTGCGTTCTCCACGGTGTATTCCGTTGCCGGACTCGCTGTGGCCCGCTGGGCCGATCATGGCAATCGGCGCTCCATCATCGCGATGGCGCTCGCGTGTTGGAGCGTCTTGACCGTGGCCTGTGGCCTGACCCGGAATTTCCTGCAGCTGGTCATCGCCCGAATGGGCGTAGGCGTGTCCGAATCCGCGTGCAGCCCTCCTGCCTGCTCGCTGCTGGCTGATATCTATCCGCCGCAGCGAAGGGCTATGGCCTATGCGGTGTATACGGCCGGCTTGTACGTGGGGCTCGGCCTGGGTTTCGGTCTAGGGGGTTGGATCGGGGAGCACTACGGGTGGCGTGCAGCTTTTCTCTGGGCGGGGGCGCCCGGAATTCTGCTGGCGCTCGTTGTCCGGTTCACGATTCGCGAGCCCGAGCGGGGAGCTTCCGACTCGACTGGCGCCGACATCGCGAGCTATACCGTGCGTGAAGCCGTCGCATACATGCTCGAGCGCCCCTCGTTCATCGCCTACATGCTGGGCTCGGCGCTGTTCACTTTTGCCGGTACGGCAATCGACTCGTGGGCGCCGCTCTTTCTGGTTCGCG
The DNA here is from genome assembly GCA_034668025.1 of Gammaproteobacteria bacterium. Taxonomy (GTDB): domain Bacteria; phylum Pseudomonadota; class Gammaproteobacteria; order Steroidobacterales; family Steroidobacteraceae; genus 13-2-20CM-66-19. The sequence continues at coordinate 7,962 of JAXDQF010000353.1, forward strand.
TTCGTCATGTCGCGACCGGCGATGTAGGCCTCTGGACGGGTGCGTTGGGGGCCACGGCCGGGCTGACGGGCGCTGTCGTCTCGGGTTGGCTCGCCGATCGGCTGGCGGCCGCCCGGGATCTGCGTTGGAATCTGTGGGTTGCCACCGGAGGTATTGCCATCGTCGCCCCGGGGACCCTTCTGTTTCTTTTCGGAGCGCCGCGTGCGTGGCCGCTCTTCTACTTCGTGACGGTATTCTTCAACTCTTTCTACATGCCGCCGACTATCGCCATTACCCAGAAGGTAATGCCGGTGCGAATGCGGGCGCTTGCGTCTGCTGTCATGCTGCTCGGATATAACTTCATCGGAACAGCCGGATGCAGCTTCGTTGTGGGCGTTTTGAGCGATCTGTGGGCAGGGTCATTGCGCGAGCAGTCGGTGGCTTACGCCCTCGCGACTACACAGCTTGCGGCCTTGGCCGGAGCCGCCTGCACGATCTATGCGATCGTGCGCATGCCGCGTGACTTCGCGGAGCAATTTCCGGGGGCTGCGCATGGGCGTTGATACCCGTCGAGCTCATTTTGGCGGGAGGTCATATTCGTCATGAGCGTTAACCTGTTGAATTATCCTGAGCCGCTGGGCCGCCCGATCGTCTGCGACATGACGCTGCCGCAGGGCCCGGCCGGGTCGCTGGAGGCGCCGGACTTCGACTCCATCATGACGGAGCGGGCGAGATGCCGCGTGACCTTCACTTCCATCACTATTGCGAGTGATGAGCTTTCGGTGGGCGAGACGGTTCGTTGGATCGCTGCAGCGCGCCGTTATTTCTCATCGCAGCCCGACCGCTACGTATTGATCGAAGGGGTCGCGGACATTCGTGCCGCTCACGCGGCGCAGAAGTCGGCCGTCAACCTGCATTTCCAGGGGACCAATCCTCTCGGCGGTGATCTCAAGCTGGTGGAGGTGTACCGCCGGCTCGGTATCGGTCACATGCTGTTGGCTTACAACTACCGGAATCTGACCGGCGATGGTTGCCACGAGTCGAGCGACGCCGGACTGAGCACCTATGGACGGGAACTCATTGCGGAGATGAACCGTGTGCGGATGATCGTTGACCTCTCCCACACGGGTACCCGCACCGCCCTGGACGCGGTGGAGGCGAGTAAGCAGCCGGTCATCGTGTCTCACTCCAACTCGCGCGTCGTGTTTGATCATCAGCGAAATATTCCCGATGAGCTCGCCAAGGCCGTTGCCGCCACTGGCGGCGTCATTGGAGTCAACGGCGTCGGCCTGTTCCTGAGCGCGGCTCGCAGCGACATTTCCGCCCAGGCGATTGCCAGGCATGCGAGCCATTTCGCCAACCTGGTGGGCCCGCAGCATGTTGGCTTCGGTCTCGACTCGGTACCCAACGTGCAGTACTTCACAGAACATTTCGGGCGCAAACACCCGGACCGTTTCCGGGTGGGCGGGTATTTCAAGCAGACGCCGCGGTTCGCGGGGCCCGAGGTGATCGCAGAGCTCGCGCAGGTGCTGCTCGACTCCGGTTGGAGCGTCCCGGATCTACAGGGTTTCCTGGGGGAGAACTGGCTCAGGGTGATGGGCCAGGTCTGGTAACGTGATGCAGCGAAGCGTCGGCCTACGGCCATCCACACCCGCGCGGTTGCCGTTTTCCATCGAGGAGTATCGAGACCGGCATGCACGGGTCCGTGCTGGTATGACGGCTCGTGGCATCGAGCTCCTGTACGTCACGAGCCCCGCGAATCTCTTCTACCTGACCGGCTACGAAGCCATCTGGTATCCCAACCGGCTGCCTCTGGGAGCCGTTTTGGACTGCAAACAGCCGGACATCGTGTTTTTCGATTGGACGCGCCACGCGGGCTACGTCAGTACGCGAGTGTTGTGTGACGAGATCGCATTCGTCGACTACGGCCGCGCGGCCGAGATGGTCGCCGAGGCTTTTACCCGTTTTGGCTGGCATCGGCGGGTCGTGGGAATCGAATGGAGTAGCCCGAATCCGGCTACGCCCGTGATGACGGCCGTTGCCGACCGGCTCCGCCAGGATGGCTCGACGCTCGTCTCGGCAGACTGGCTCGTCGACCAGGTCCGGTTGTACAAGTCCGCGGCGGAGCTGGAGCGGATCCGACGGGCCGGAGTGATCGCCGATGAGGCGATGCGGCAACTCCAACAGGATCTGCGCCCGGGCATGACCGAGTTGGAAGTCTCGGCGCACCTGGCGGGGTTGCTCGCCAGTCGCGGCAGTGAAGTCGCGGCGATGGCGCCGCTGGTGAACTCCGGCCCCACCGCCTGGGCGGACACCCATGGCTTTCCAACACGGCGCGCGCTCGAGACGGGCGATGTAGTCGCCGTGGATTGTTGTGCGGTCATCGATCGTTATCACGTCAATCTCGGCCGTACGTTTGCCTTGGGCAAGCCGAATGCGCGTGCAGCACAGATATTGAGCCTGGCTTCGGGCAGTATCCTGGAACTGCAGCGGCTGGCGCGGGCGGGTGAAGGCCCCGAGAGGGCTGCGGCCGCGGCCGATCGCTACGTCCGTGAGCGGATTGCGGCAGAGCAGGTCTGGTGGGTCGGTGGCTACGCGCTGGGCATCTCGTTTCCGCCGAGCTGGGTCGGACACGCGTACCTGGCGAACGACGGCCCGGAGAAATATCGACTGGAGCCGGGTTATGTTTCGAACTATGAGAACGTGTTCTGTGACGCACGAGACGGGTTCGAGGCCGGCTGCATCGATACCCTCATCATGACCGAGACGGGCCTCGAGGTGCTGTCGGCGATTCCCCGCGGCTTGCTGCCGAGCGCGGCATGAGTGTTGTGGACCCGGCAGGGGACGCGACTGCCTCCCCGTGTCCTTTGTATTCAGGGTATGTCCTCTCGTTGCTGCTTGCGGCGTACACCTTCAACTGGATGGACCGCTACATCCTGGTCATTCTGCTCGAGCCCATCAAACGGGACCTGCACCTGTCCGACACGGCTCTGGGCCTCATCACGGGCTTTGTGTTCGCGACCATCTACTCGGTCGCGGGAATTCCGATCGCGCGTCTCGCAGACAGCCGCTCGCGGCGATCGATCATCGCGGTCGGGTTGACATTGTGGAGTGGGATGACTTTCCTATCCGGATTCGCCCGCAGTGGCTTGCAGCTCGTTTGCGCGCGCCTCGGCGTCGGGTTGGGGGAGTCGGCCTGCAGCCCGGCGGCGCACTCGCTGATCTCCGATTATTTCCGGATCGAACGCCGTGCGACGGCCCTGTCCATTTACCAGTTGGGTATCACCATTGGGATCGCACTGGGCCTTGCGGTCGGCGGCTGGGCCAATGAGCTGTACGGATGGCGCGTCGCGTTGATGATCGTCGGACTGCCCGGGTTGCTGCTGGCTGTGTTGATTCGCCTGACGCTGCGCGAGCCGCGGCGCGGGCAGTCGGACGGTGTTGCGGCCGACGTTACGCATTATTCGATACGGGATGCAGTGCGCCTGATCCTCACCCGGAAGTCATTTCTACTCTACGTAGTCGCCCTCGGCCTGTTTTCTTTCTCTGATACAGGATTCGAGATGTGGTCACCGACGTATCTCATGCGTGTCTATCACCTTGGGACCGCCGTCGTGGGAACGTGGACCGGGGCGCTGGAGGCTCCCGCGGGCATCATCGGCACTCTCGTCGGCGGACTCGTGGCCGATCGCCTGGGGGCGCGCGATCCGCGTTGGTATTTGTGGGCGCCAGTTGTGTCGGTTGCGATCATGCTCGGCTGTATTTTGATGTTTCTGAACGTGGGCGGTCCCCTGGTGTTCGTTTTCTATTTCCTCGCGATGATTGCCTCGTCCTCCTATATGGGACCCATGATCGCTCTGACGCAACGGTTGATGCCGGCCCGGATGCGGGCATTGAGCGCGGCCATCCAGTTCTTCATTCTGAATCTGCTGGGCCCGGGTGCGGGAGCTTCGGCAATCGGAATCGAGAACGATGTACTGACGCCGCGCTACGGTGACCTGGCCATAGGCCACTCGATCGCGCTCAACCTGATGGGCGCCGTCGTGGGGATCGTGTTGGCGTTGTATGCGGCGACGCGGTTGCGCTCGGATCTGCAGCAGGCGTGATCGCTGGCATGGGCCAGACCGAGGGCCCATGCCAAAGCCAACAGTCGCGCGGTCAGGGCACCGGCGGCTTTCCCCTCAAAACTCGGAGATAAAATCCAGGCCAATCGTGCGTGGCTGATTCGTCACGATGCGAGGCCGGCCGATCACTTCCGCACCGAGTCCCGCGTTATCGGCGAGATCGGCGTGCTCGTTGGTCAGGTTCTTGCCGACCAGTGCCACCTGGCACTTGCCCCAGGCGAGCGCAAAGCGGGCGTCGAGGAGAGAATAGGCCTGGCGCAGCCGGGGATTGAAGGGATCGTTGTTGGCACTCCAGCTGTGGCCGACGTAGGCGTAGGTCAGGTTGCTGACGAGTCCGAGAGTAGACGTCAAGGCGAGCGTGTGGGTGGCCGACACGTTGCCAGTCCAATCGGGTACCTGGTAGACGGGGGAGCCGGGCTGCTGCGGCGACGTGCCGCTCGAGGAGGTGATCACGGCGTGCTCATAGCCTACCCCCGCGGAGAGATCGAGCGACGCCAATGGCTTGGCCTGGGCCTCGAGCTCAAAGCCCTCGCTCTTGGCGGAACCGACATTGGCGGTGAAGCCAAAGCCGCACGATAGAAGGATGTTCTGCTGCAGGTTCTTCCAGTCGATGTAGTAAGCCGCGCCGTTGACGGTCAGGCGGTGTTCGAGCCACGAGGTCTTTGAGCCAAGCTCGTAATTCCACAGTGAGTCGGACTTGAAGCGGCGTGTCTGTTCAGGTGTGACGCCGATCTCCGCGAGGGAGTCTGAGCAACCGTACACCGTCGGCACGGCGCCGCTCACTCCGCCCGGCCGAAAGCCCTTCGAGGCGGTGGCATAGACCATTTGCGCGGGTGTGACCTGGTAGTCCACCTCCGCCTTGGGATTGACGCCGCTTTGGGTGAGCGTGGCCGGTGCGTCGGTGATTCTCGGCCCGCCGACAACGAGTCCTTCCTGGTAGGAGTAGCTCGTTGTCTCGTTCCGGTACACGCGTGCACCGGCAATGAGCTTGAGAGGCTTCGTCACCTGGTAGGTCACCTCACCGTACAGGGCCGGCTCCCGAGTTCGCTGATGCTCCTCCGTGGCCACGAGCTCGTCCGGGTTCAGGGGATTCAGGCCATCCGCCACCTGGGTGGGCGTGCCGCCAAAGTAGTCATTCAATCCCGATATCAAGGTCGGAGGCTCGTACAGCGGACGACCGTCGGTCGCTTCGTAGTAGAGACCCCCAACGAACTGTACCGGGCCGGAGAAGCGCGAGGCGAAGCGAACTTCCTCAACGAACTGGTGCACCGTCGTGCCGGCGGAGACCGGTGTGTAGAAGGGGCTTTCCAGGATCTGGTAATTGTAGTCCGAAACGTCCTCCACCTCGAACACGTCACGATCGAAGTACGAGGTCGACGACACGAAGTCACCGAAGTTGGTGCTGTCGGAAATCGTCAGCGAGTTCAAAGTCCAGCGGTCGTGACCACCCTCGGGCAGGTTATATAACCGGACCTGGTTGAAGTTGTTGGGATTCAGGTTCAGGTTCGTTGGTGTGACGTCCGGCGGCGGAACCGAGTATGTGGTGTGGTCGGAATAGGGGAAGCCGTTGTACTCGCTCTTCTGGTACAGCATTCGCGGTGTCACGGTGAGGTTGTCCGTCGCCTTCCAGGCCAGAGAGACAGAGGCGCCCGTTGTTCGGTTGGCCGCCACGTTGCTCACGGTGGTGTAAGTGCTGCCACCGGGGTCGGTCGGAAAGGCCCGCCGGAAGAAACCCGCCTCCGCGTCATACAGGGCGACGACGCGGAGGTCCAGTGTGTGCGGAATCAGCGGCAGGTTGATCGAACCGTCGACGGTGTAGTTCGGCTCGACCGTATTCCAGGTATCCGAGACGCCCGCATGGACCCGCGCTGAGAACTCGTCGCCGGGCTGCTTCGTGATCAGCCGGACCGTACCTCCCTCGGATCTCGCGCCGTACAGCGTACCTTGCGGTCCACGCAACACCTCGATGCGGTCTATGTCAACGACGCGGGGGTCAACGCTGTCCGGCAAAGGCGTGTCGTCCAGGTAGAAACCGGTAGTGCCCGCACCGGCGATGCCGCGGATGGAGATGGTACGCGCATTTGAAAATCCGATTCCCGAATAACCGAATCCCAGGTTGGGCACGGTCGTCGCGTAGTCGATGAATGACTCGACGGCCCGCTGCTCGAGTTGGGTGGAATCGAGTACCGTAATGGACATCGGTACCGACTGCACACTCTCCGCGCGCCTCTGCGCGGTGACCGTAACTTCCGAGAGGGCGTCGTCTGCATGGGCCGCCATTGGCAGGAATGCAGGTACCGCAGCGAGCAGCCAGCCGCCGCGGACAGGGGACAATGGCGAGCGGACCGCAGCACGGCGTGTGCGAGCGTTTCGCAGGCAGGCAGCTACAAAAGCGGATGTTGTGTTTGAAGTTGTCGTCGTTGCCACAGTAGCGACTCCAGTAGGCGCAGAGCGCAGACACAAGAGGGTGCGCGATTGATTTGAGCATGGTTTCGTAATCAGAACAAGCGTTCGTGTGGCGAACAATATGCCCACGGCTGGTGCGCACCGCCCTAAAAAAGAGCAGCGCGCGCGTCGGCGTCGGTTTTGCCTCCCACGGCGGATGAGCGCGCCTTGTAAACCCCCCCAGCCCGGGGATAGACTCCCGAACAGTCGTTCGTATCACGAACACCTGTTCGCTTACACTGCCTCACAGTCGGAAAAACCGAGTACCACAGTCATGTCCATCTCCGATCCAATCTCGATGGAAACCACTGCGCTGGAGCACGTCTGGTTTCACGTCTCCACGCGACAGTCGTTGACCGCCCCCGGCGGCATGGTGGTGTTCGAGAAGGGGGAGGGGTGCTATCTGACCGACATCCACGGACGTACGTATCTCGATGGATTGTCCGGTGGGGCGTTCGTCACCAACATCGGCCACGGGCGCAAGGAGGTGGCGGACGCGTATGCTGCGCAAGCAGCGCGCCTCGCGTACGTGGCCCCTTACAACTTTGTCGGCACGCCGACAGTCGCCCTGGCGCAGAAGGTGGCGCAGCTCGCTCCCGGAGACCTGAATCGCGTGTTCTTCACCTCAGGGGGCTCCGAGGCGGTGGAAACCGCCCTGAAGATCGCAAAGCAGTATCACTACCTGAATGGTGAGCGCAAGCGCACCAAAGTCATCAGCCGCCACGGCTCATATCACGGCGCCACCTACCTCGCCATGAGCATCAGCGGGGCGAGCCACGATTACAACAGCAGGATGTTCGATCCCCTGGCTCCCGGCCACGTGCCGGTGGCCTGGCATAACTGCTACCGGTGCGAGTTCGGTCTGACCTATCCGCAATGTCAGACGCTGTGCGCCCGCTCGATCGAGCAGGCGATCCTGCACGAAGGCCCCGAGACGATCGCGGCCATCATCGCCGAGCCGGTGCCGGCCGCCGCCACGATCCACGCGGCGCCGCCGACCTATCTGCCGATGTTGCGCGAGCTCGCCGACAAGTATGGAATCCTGCTCATCATCGACGAAGTGATCAACGGCTTCGGCCGCACCGGCAAGATGTTCGCCTGCGAGCATTGGGGCGTGGTGCCCGACATCATGACGGTCGCGAAGGGCATTACGAGTGGCTACGCTCCCATGGGTGCCGCCATCGCCGGGTCAAAGGTGACCGCGAAATTCGCGGCTGCGGAAGGGCGGGAAGCCGGTCTCAACCACGTATTGAGCTTCGGCGGACATGCCGCCGCCGCGGCTGCGGCGTTGAAGAACATCGAGATTATGGAACGTGAGCGCCTGGTCGAGAATTCGGCCGCGATGGGCGCCTACTTGCTGGATGGGCTGTCGACGCTCAAGAAGCATCCGTTGGTCGGCGATGTGCGCGGGCTCGGGCTGCTGGCCGCCGTCGAGCTCGTCCGCAACAAGACGACGCGCGCGCCCTTCAAGCCCAGCGATCAGATGCAGACGAAGCTCACGGCCTACATGCGCGAGCAGGGCCTGTTGGTCCGCGTGTACCAGGTCATCGAGGTCGGGCCGCCGCTGATCGCCGGGCGCAAGGAAGTCGAGCAGATTGTCGAGGTGATCGGACGTGCGGTTCACTGGTTCGCGGGCGAGGTTGGCCTTCAATGATTGCCATGACTATCGATGGTCGGGCGGTCACGGGCGCGGACACCTACGGCGTCGTGAATCCGGCCACGGGTGCGGTGTTTGACAGGGCCCCCGATTGCCGTGAATCCGAGCTCGAGGAGGCCATGGCGGCCGCCAGCCGTGCTTTTCGGAGTTGGCAGCGGGAGGAGGGACCGAGACGTGAGGCGCTGATTCGCGCCGCCGGCATCGTTGCTGCTCACGTCGAGGAGTTGGCACGCCTGGTGACCTTGGAACAGGGCAAGACACTCGTCAACGCGACTCGCGAGGCGAACGGCGCCGCGGCGAGATTGCGCTACGTGGCCGGGCTCGAAATTCCCACCGACGTCGTTCACGACCGTGACGGGCTCAGAGTCGAGGTCTGGCGTCGTCCTTATGGAGTGGTGGCGGCGATTACGCCCTGGAATTACCCGCTGATTGTCGCGGCCGGCAAAGTGGCCGCCGCGGTGCGTGCAGGCAACACGGTGGTTTTGAAGCCGTCGCCGTTCACTCCACTCGCCACACTGCGTTTCGGAGAGTTGCTGCAGGAAGCGTTTCCGGCGGGCGTGGTCAACGTGATCTCAGGCGGCGACGAGCTCGGCAAGTGGATGATCAAACATCCCGCCGTGCGCAAAATCTCGTTTACCGGCTCCACTGAAGCGGGCAAGCACATCCTGGGCGCCGCTGTGCCGGATCTGAAGCGCACGACCCTGGAGCTCGGAGGCAACGATGCAGCCATCGTGTTGGAGGATGTGGACCCGGCCGCCATCGCACCCCGCCTGTTCTGGGGCGCCTTCCAAAATAGCGGCCAGGTGTGCTCGGCCATCAAGCGTGTCTATATACACGAACGGGTCTATCAGCCACTCGCCCAGGCACTCACGGATCTTGCGAAGACCGTGCGGGTTGGCAACGGTCTCGAGCCGGCCTCAGAGATGGGCCCGGTGAGCACCGGGCCGCAATTCCAGCGTGTTCAGGATCTCGTCGCGGACGCGAAGTCGGTTGGTGGGCGTATTCGCGCCGGCGGTGCGCGTATCGAGTCGGCCGGGTATTTCTTCGAGCCGACCCTGTTTGAAGAGCTGCCCGACCAGGCGCGGCTGGTAGCGGAGGAGCAGTTCGGACCGGTGTTGCCGCTGCTGACCTATAGCAATGTCGATGATGCGATCGAGCGCGCCAATGGCACGCAATATGGCCTGTCGGGATCGGTGTGGAGTGCAAACACCGAACGCGCTCGCTCGCTGGCGAGTCAACTCGATTGTGGCACCGTCTGGATCAACCAGCATCTCGTGGTCGTTCCGGCCTCGCCCGTCGCAGGCCACAAGTGGTCGGGCATCGGTGTCGAAAATGGCAGCGTCGGGTTGCTGGAATTCACGCAGGTACAGACCCTGTCGATGCCGCGCACGTGATGCGCGCCCTTGCGCCGAACCAGGGCACTGTTCCGCCGACCTCGACGATCACGCTGCCACGTGTTCGGCTGGCACAGCTTCCCACTCCGCTCGAGGAGGCGTCTCGCCTGAGCGAGTTCCTTGGCGGACCGCGGATTCTCTTCAAGCGCGATGACCTGACGGGGATGGGCCTGGGCGGCAACAAGGTCCGCAAGCTGGAATTCGTCGTCGGGCGCGCACTGGCGCAGGGCGTGGACTCGCTCGTCGTCTGCGGCGGATTTCAGTCGAACCTCGCCCGCATTGCCGCCGCCGTCGGCAGCCGCCTCGGACTGCATGTCGTGCTCGTGTTGGGAGGGGAGCCGGGTGAGCCGCGCGAGCCGGTCGGAAACCTGCTCCTCGATCGTCTCCATGGTGTCACGGTGCACACCGTCGATACTTCACCGCGCTGGGAATTCGGCACCGCGGTGGAGGATGTGGCCGAGGATCTGCGTCGGCGTGGGAGGAAGCCCTATGTGGTGCCGCTCGGCGGTTCGGGTCCTGAAGGTATTGCCGGTTACGTCAATGCCACTGAGGAACTACTGACACAGATTGCGGAGCGGGCACTGCGGCCAGCGCGCTTGTACGTCCCTGTTGGGTCCGGCGGCACTTTCTGCGGCCTGACCCTGGGCGCGCTCAATCAGGAAGCACCGTACCAGGTCGTCGGAATCAGCGTCAGCCGTTCCCGCGACTACTTGTTGGAGCACATTCCAGCCGCGGCGGGCGCCGCCGCGGAGGCGCTCGGGCTTGCTCGGCGCCCGGCCGCCACCGACCTGCATGTCGAGGATGGTTATGTCGGGGCGGCCTATGGAGCGATGACCGAAGGCTGTCGGGATGCGATCTCGCTCGTGGCCCGCACGGAGGGCGTGTTGCTCGATCCCGTTTATTCCGGCAAGGCCATGCACGGTCTCATTGATCACATTCGGACGGGTAGGATTGCTTCGCGCGACACCGTCGTGTTTCTTCACACAGGCGGTTGGCCAGCGCTTTTCGCCTACGACGCCGCGGCCCTGGGAGTCAATTGAGGTAGTCATGAGCAAGTCTGTCCGTCAAATGATTGAGGGTAAACCGGCGTTGGTCGTGATCGACGCGCATGAGACGCCTTCCGTGCAACTGTCACGCCTGATCGAGGCCGCGCGCCGACAGGCTGTACCAATCATCTTTGCGGTCGATCCGAGGGCGGACACTGCCACCGTCGCGCTAGCCGCAGGACCGAATGAATACGTGATCCGCCCGCGGCGCCTGTCGGTGTTCTTTGGGACTGAGCTGCCCATCTTGCTGAGGGAGCTCGGTGCCCATACGGTCATTCTCGCCGGCGGCGAGTCCAACACCGCGGTCCACTACAGCTTTCTCGATGCCCATCAATACGACTATTTCTGCCGCGTTGTCGAGGACTGTGTCCTGGGGTCGTCGCCGCGCAAACACGAAGCCGCGCTGCAGGCGATGGAATACATGCAAACCGGCGCGCGCCGTCGGTGTGATGAAGTCATTCTCGCACTGGGCGGTGTGGCGGCGGCGGTAAAACGGACGGCCATCCCATGAATACCCTCAAAACGAACTCGGGTTCCCTGATTATTGGCAAGCCGGCCCTGCTGATTATTGACGTGCAGGGAGACATTTCATCGGCGCGTCACGATCCCGTACGGGACTTTCCCATGCCGAACTACGAGGAATACATGCGACGAGTACCGGCCCTCATCACGGCCGCGCGCGCATGCAAGGTGCCGATCGTCTACATGCAGGAAGTGCACCATCCCAGCATGATCGACTTTGGGCGGGAGCTCGACGGCTTTGAGCGTGTGCACTGCCTGGAGAATGCCTCGCGCACGGCCATCGTCCCCGAAGTCGACAAGCGGCCGGAGGACTACTGGGTCCGCAAGCGGCGCTACTCCTCCTTCTTTGACACGGATCTCGCCATTCTCCTGCGCGGCCTCGACACTACGACGTTGTTGATGGTGGGTGGATTCTCGGACGTCTGTGTTCACTACACATTCGCGGATGCACATCAGCGCGACTACGTGTGCCGGGTCGTTGAGGATTGCGTCGCTGGCTCGACTAATGGGGCGCATGACGCGGCGCTGGAAGCTATGGACCATCTGCAACCCGGCTCCCGCGTTACGTGCGATGAGTTGATTTCCGGCTTGCAGTACTGGGCGGCGGGCGCCGCCGGCTGATCGATGTCAGAGGTGCCGCCGCCCGTGTCTGCTTATCCGTCAGCCTTGGGCCGGCCCATCGTCTGTGACATGACGCTGCCGCAAGGCCCGGCGGGCGCGCACGAAACCGCCAATTTCGACCCTGTGTTGGTGGATCGGGCCCGGTACGGGGTGACCTTCACCTCGATCACCATCGCCAGCGACGAGCTGTCGGTTGGCGATACCGTCCGTTGGATTGCGGCCGCGCGTCAATACTTCGCTTCCCGCGCTGAGCATGTGGTCTTCGTGGAGAAGGTTGCGGACATCCGCACCGCGCACGTGGCGGGCAAGATCGCCGTCAACCTGCATTTTCAGGGCAGCAATCCGCTCGGCGGTGATCTCAACCTGGTCGAGGTCTATCGCCGCCTCGGCATCGGCCACTTGCTGCTGGCTTACAACTACCGGAACCTGGCCGGTGACGGCTGCCATGAGCCGGACGATGCGGGCCTGAGCGCTTTTGGCCGGGAGCTCATTGCGGAAATGAACCGCGTGGGGATGGCTGTCGATCTGACGCATACCGGCACCCGGACCGCTATGGATGCGCTCGCCGTGAGTACGCAGCCGCTCATCATCTCTCACTCCAACTCCAGGGGGGTCTGGGATCACCCCCGCAACATTCCCGACGAGCTGGCGAAAGCCGTGGCGGCGACCGGCGGTGTCATTGGCGTGAACGGAGTGGGGCTGTTTCTGAGCAACGCGCGCAGCGACATCTCGGCTCAGGCGATTGCGAGACACATCAATCACTACGCGGACCTGGTGGGCCCGGACCATGTTGGCCTCGGACTCGACTCCGTGTACGACGTGAAATTCTATATCGAGAATTTCGCGCGTAAGAACCTGGAGAAATACCGGACCGGCGGCTATTTCAAGGGAACACCGCAGTTCGCGCAGGTTGATGTCATTCCGCAGGTTGCGGGCCTGCTGCTCGACTCGGGCTGGAGTGCGGCCGACGTCAGAGGTTTCCTGGGCGAGAACTGGCTGAGAGTGCTGGAGCGTATATGGTGAATCGAGCGCTGCTGTGCCTGTGGATGTTACTCCCTCCGGTCGCCATGGCGCAGCGGCCGGCGGACCTCGTGTTTGAGCACGGCGCGGTCTACACGGTGGAAAACGATCAGCCCTGGGCCGAAGCAGTGGCCGTCAGTGCCGATCGGATCGTTTATGTCGGCACTGAAGCGGGAGTAGCTTCTTACATCGGCAAGCACACACGTGTGATCGACCTGGCCGGAGGCATGCTGTTACCTGGGTTTATCGATTCTCACGCTCATATTTCCGCGTCCGAGACCGTTCCGGATGCCGCTTTGACCTTTCGTGGTCAGCCTCCAGCCGTTGTCATAGCGGCATTGAAACGCTACGTGGAAGCGCATCCGGATGACCGGATGATCCTGGGGGGCGGATGGATCTACGAAGCCTTTCCCACCGCTGGCCCGACCAAGGAAATGATTGATCCTTTCATTCCCGACCGTCCGGCGGTGTTGCCCGCCATCGATGGCCACAACATGTGGGTGAACTCCAAAACGTTGCAGATTGCCGGGATCACGCGCGACACGCCCGATCCGCTGCCGGGCAAGAGTTGGTTTCAGCGCAATGCCCAGGGCGAGCCTACCGGCTTCATTGTGGAGCATGCGGCAATGGACCTGATTCGGGAGCGCCTCGCCGCGAAGGGGTATCCGATCGATACCCGCGAGCGCCTCGCAAAGGGCATACGGCAAGGGATTCCGATGCTGGCCGCTGCCGGCATCACCACGATGTTCGATGCCGGCATGCGGGATCCCGACACCACGTACGAGATTCTGCACGAGATGGAGGGGCAGGGCACGCTCACCGTGCGAGTCTACGGTTCCTACATCTATCGCCCGGACGGCCCCGACCTGATCCAGGTGTTCAAGGACTTCAAGAGGAAATACACTTCCGAATACCTCACCATCCAGATGCTCAAGCTTTTTCTGGATGGCACCGAGACCAACTACACGGCCTACATGTTGGAGCCGTTCGCCGATCGTCCCGACTCGCGTGGCGCGCCGCTAATCGATCCGGCTGCGCTCAATGATCTGGTGCGACGCGCTGACGCCGAGGGAATCGATGTGCACATGCATGTCGTTGGCGATGCCGGCGCGCGCGAGGGGCTCGACGCCATCGAGAATGCGATACGGGTCAACGGCTCTCGCGATCGACGCCACGCCTTGGCGCACCTGATCCTCGTGGACCCGTCGGACATCCCACGCTTTCGAAAGATGGGCGTCATCTGGCAGACGACGCCATCCTGGACTGTCATGAACGCTCGTCACCTGACCGTGCGGCGCTTGGTCGGTGAGCGGCGTTTTCGCGGTATCTATCCTTTGCAGGCCGCCATCGACCAGGGAATTGTGCTGGCGAGTGGCTCGGATCTCACCGGGCTGCACGCTGGCGATATCTACAAGCCCCTCGACCAGATGGAGATCGGCCACAATCGGCAGGCCATCGACCATCCGGATGATGAAGTCATGCCGGAGCCCAGCCAGCGCGTGAACCTCGGTGACTCGATTCGCAGTTACACCCTCAATGGTGCGTACATGCTCCGCCGCGAGGGCCGCATCGGCTCCATCAAGGTCGGCAAGCAGGCCGACCTCGTGGTGCTCGACCGTAACCTGTTCGACGTCCCTGCGCATGACATCCACAAGGTGCGCATCATGTTGACCCTGATGGACGGCAAAGTGACCTACCGGGCTGCTGATTCCAACTGAAGGACTCGCCCGAGAGCCCACCACAAGCCGACGGGCTGGCGGTCGGACGCGCGTCTGAGTGAGCCCTCGGCTGTCAGTTCGCCGCCGGCTGGCCGGACCACCGTGCGACCACGCGCTCGATGAGATAGCGGTCGGCGGCAGGATCGGTGGAGTTGACCCACTGCAGATAGTCGGGGTCTTGGAACAACTGCGGGCAGAGTTCGAAAAAGCTATTAGGGGCGCAAACGACGAGCTGCAAGGTACGCGCGCCGCTGCCCTGCAGCTGGCCGCGCCCGTGTTGCAATGACATATTGTCCCAGATCACGAGGTCACCATTGAACCAGTGGTGTTCGTACAGATGCTCGGGCCGATAGAGGTGCTCGAACACCTCGCGCAACAGTGCAGCGCCCTGGGCGCGGGGCCAACCTTCGACCTGCGTTGCATGTTGCTGATTCACGTAGAGGATCGGAACGCCGGTGATCGGGTGCAGGATGACGGCAGGGCGGGTGAATTGCGGCATCCCTGGCGGCACCTCCGTGGTCAGCTGCTCGCCGCCCATGTCGATCCCCATCGCCGACAGCACTTTGACTCCGGCAAGCGTTTGCCTGAGCGCGGTCGGCAGCGTGGCATGCGCCTTGGTGCCGCTGGCAAACCGTGTCGAGCTATCGCCGTCGAGGACATCGACCGAGTGCAGCGAGATGGCACGGAATGGCTCGGGGGTGAAGGCCATGTCTGAGTGGTAGGTCAACTCCGAGGTACCCAGGCCGCCCTTGTCCTTGTCCTTCGAGATGTAGCAGATGCCATCCGGACTGTTCAGAACCTGGCCGCAATAACCCAGTACGCGGATCTGCTG
>JAXDQF010000354.1:0-3232 GCA_034668025.1 Gammaproteobacteria bacterium
ATCTCCCACCACTACCATTGGCGCGCCCGTCGAGCGGCTGGATGTCGGGACGGTGCTCAAGGCCGCGCAGGCGGTGTCGGGCGAGATCGTCCTCGGTGAGCTCATCAAGACGCTGCTGCGGATCGCGATCGAGCACGCCGGCGCCGAGCGGGGCCTGCTCATCCTGTTTTCGGACGACGCGCCACGAATTGTGGCGGAAGCGACGACCGGCGGTGGCCAGGTTGAGGTCACGCTGCGCGAGACGGCCATGTCACCGGCCGAGCTTCCCGAATCCGTGCTCCACACCGCGATCCGGACGCGCGAGAGCGTGATCCTCGATGACGCCTTGGCGCAGAATCCATTCTCGGGAGATGAGTACCTCTGTCAGAAGCGCGCCCGGTCGGTCCTCTGCCTGCCCTTGGTGAAACAGGCCAAACTGATCGGGGTGCTCTATCTCGAGAACAACTTGGCATCGCACGTGTTCACGCCCGCCCGAATCTCGGTACTGGAACTGCTGGCGTCGCAGGCAGCGATCTCGCTGGAGAACGCCCGTCTGTACACCGATCTCCAGGAGCGGGAAGCCAGGATCCGCCGCCTGGTCGATTCGAACATCATCGGGATCACGATCTGGGATCTTGAGGGCCGGATCATCGATGCCAACCAAGCCTTCCTCGATATGGTCGGATATGCCCGGGAAGACCTCGTCTCGGGTCGACTGCGATGGAGGGAGTTGACGCCGGCCGAATGGCGCGACGCCGACGAACAGATCATAGCACAGCTGAAGGCGGTTGGAACCCTCCAACCTCGTGAGAAAGAGTATTTTCGCAAAGACGGCAGCCGCGTGCCGGTTCTGGTCGCCCGCGCGCTTTTCGAGTGGAAACCAGACGAAGGGGTTTCGTTTGTCATCGACATGACCGACCGCAAGCGAGCGGAAGAGAGGCTGCGCGCCAGCGAACAGCGCTTCCTCGATACTCAAATGGAGCTCGCACACGTGACGCGTATAACAACCCTGGGCGAGCTGGCGGCCTCGATCTCCCATGAAGTGAACCAGCCTCTCGCCGCTGTCGTCAATGCCGCGGCGGCCTGCCTGCGTTGGCTCGACCGCAGTGCCCCCAACCTGGACGAAGCGCGCCTCGCTGTAGATTGGATCATCAAAGAAGGTAATCGGGCAACCCAGGTGATCCGGCGCGTCCGGGCGCTCGCGAACAAGACCAGCATTGAGAAGGTGCCGCTCGACATCAATGACGTCGTCAGGGAGGTCATCGCGCTAGTGCAGAGTGAGTTGATCAGCCACCAGGTGTCGTTACGGACAGAGTTCGCACCCGCTCTACCCCTAATTCTGGGTGATCGGGTCCAACTGCAGCAGGTGATTCTTAACCTAGCGATGAACGGCATTGAAGCAATGCAATCGATCACGGATCGGCCCCGCGAACTGGTGATCCGATCGCTTCAGGACGAGACACAACAAGTGCTCGTAAGTGTGGCGGATTGCGGCGTCGGGATCTCCGCCGAGAATGCGGACCGGCTGTTCAACGCCTTCTTCACCACCAAATCCAGCGGTATGGGTATGGGACTCTCGATCTGCCTTTCGATCATGGAAGGCCACGGGGGACGGCTATGGGCCACGGCAAACGTACCCCACGGTGCGACGTTTCAATTCGTCCTGCCCTTGCATCAAGAGGATGCGTCGTGACCGAGCGCGCCAAATCATCGCACGAGCCTGCGAGCCTCAAGGAGGCGATTGTCTTCGTCGTCGACGACGATGAAGCGATGCGAGCGACTCTCAGCAGTCTTTTCCGATCGGTAGGCTTGCGGGTCGAGCTGTTCGGTTCGGCCCACGAATTTGCGCAGATAAAGATGTCGGATGTTGCAAGCTGCCTGGTCCTCGATATCAGGCTGCCGGGCGTCAGCGGTCTGGACTTTCAGGCCGAACTGGCGGAGGCGGGTATTCGCATCCCGATCATCTTTATGACGGGTCACGGCGACATCCCGATGTCGGTCAAGGCGATGAAAGCTGGAGCCATCGACTTTCTGACGAAGCCGTTCCGTGACCAAGATATCCTGGATGCCGTGATCAGGGCGATCGAGCGAGATAAAAAACGACGCGATAGCGAAAAAGCCGTTTCGGAACTGCGAATCCTGTTCGACTCTCTGACCGCGCGCGAGCGCGAGGTGATGACACTGGTCGCTGCCGGACTCATGAACAAACAGATCGCGGCCAAATTCGGAATCACCGAGATCACGGTGAAGGTCCATCGTGGCCATATGATCCGAAAAATGAAGGCTCGGTCATTAATTGATTTAGTAGGAATGGCTGATCTGCTCGGACTCCCTCGCCCGAAACGCTATAGCTTATACCAAGGCAACCTTTCCAATCCCAATCCGAGATGCAATCTGCAGTCAGGGGAGTGGTGACGCCATGGGCTCCTAATCTCCGTGTCAGGGAAAGACCGCCTTGTCAAAGCTTCCGATAGTCGCAATCATCGACGATGATGCATCCGTGCGCGCCACGACTGACAGCCTTGTGAGGTCGCTCCGGTACATCGTATACACATTCGCCATCCACCGAAGAGTTCTTGCGATCGAACAGCCTCGATGACCTCTCGTGTGTGATTGCAGATGTCCAAATGCCCGGTATGA
This sequence comes from Gammaproteobacteria bacterium, assembly GCA_034668025.1. Lineage (GTDB taxonomy): Bacteria > Pseudomonadota > Gammaproteobacteria > Steroidobacterales > Steroidobacteraceae > 13-2-20CM-66-19. The sequence continues at coordinate 2,620 of JAXDQF010000354.1, forward strand.
GCGGCGTCGAGTTGCAAGTCCCAAGGGTACCGCGTGCCGCTCATTTTCTTCACGGCCTTCCCTCACGAGCGGATTCGTGCGCAAGCACTTAGGGCCGGGGCGGTTTGCCACCTGACTAAGCCCTTCGACGGGGACGGCCTTATCCAAGTCTTGAGGCCGCCCTGAAGAAGCATGATGGCGGCGCCAGGAAGTGAGATCCTCCGAGCGCGGTCAGCAAAAGTGGAAACTGGTTTTGCACAACGCAAACAAGCCTGGGTAGACTGCGTAACGTTATCGTCAGCTTGTGCTCAAACTATTATTTAGCGCCTGAAGGCCGACCTGGGGTTCCCCGAAACCGGCGGTTTAGATTAGCCCAACACAACTGCGACCACTCAGCCGGATCACGCGCTAGGCGCCAGTCCGTCGATCACGCTTGCGCGGATTGCCCAAACAGTCCGCTGCACAGCTAAACGAAAGTATACAGCCCCCCAACCATCTCGGTAATGAAACTAAGCTCGGTAGCAATGGAGCTATTCGTCTCGCTGGCGTTAGGTGCTGGAGTCAAGAGTGGGTCGGGCGAACGCGTGCAAAATCGACCGTCGCAACAGAAACAGGAAAACTTCGATGTATCAGC
>JAXDQF010000355.1:0-3157 GCA_034668025.1 Gammaproteobacteria bacterium
TCGGGCTCGTCATTTTCAGCACAGGCAATCCGAATCCGGATCTGGACGGAACGAGCCGTCAGGGAGACAACCTTTACAGCGACAGCATCGTCGCGCTCGATGTGCACACCGGCCAGCTCAAGTGGTACTACCAGGAGGTCAAGCACGACGTGTGGGACTACGACGCCGTCAGCAACGTCGTGCTCTTCGATGTGCATCAGAACGGCGAAACGATTCCGGCTGCTGCCGAGGCGGGCAAGGTCGGTTGGGTATTCATCCTGGATCGGCGCACGGGCAAGCTGATCCGCAAATCTGATCCCTACGTGATGATGTCGAAAAACATGTTCAGCACGCCCACCCGAGCCGGCGTCGACATGCTGCCCGGCGCGAATGGCGGCGCGGAATGGTCGCCGCCCGCGTACTCCCCACAGACACACTACCTCTACATCCTGGCGATGAACCAGTTGATGCGCTTCACGACAAAGCCCGCCCCGAGCGCTCCGGGCCTCATTCGTCTCGGTAGCGCGTTCACGAATGTCCCGAAAGGTGGGGTTCAGAATGGTCCGTTCGTCGCACTGGACGTCGAGACGGGGAAGATCGCGTGGCAATACACCGCGCCACAACCGTTGATCGGCGGCGCTCTGGCAACGGCCGGAAACCTGGTTTTCATGGGCGAAGGCAACGGCTGGTTCGACGCCTTCAACGCCAAGACCGGTGATCGCGTTTGGCGCTATAACCTGGGCGCCGGCGTCAACGCGCCACCCATCACCTACCAGGTGAACGGCGAGCAATATGTCGCGGTTGCCGCAGGCGGCAACTTCCAGATGACGTATCCCTACGGTGATACTGTCGCAATCTTCAAGCTGCCCTCCACGGCGGCTGGTAACTGACTGACCGTATGATGACCCGTAGCGTGGGCATGACGGTGCAGTTATGAACATGCTCACGAGAGTGTTTTAGGGGCGCTCTCGGCACGCTTGCCGCGCAGGTCGCGCCGCAGTCTAATGGTTAAATTATCACCATCGTGACCGGCGTTTCAGGGAACCGCATGGGACCTATGTGGCAGGCCGCTGTACCGGAGCTTGTTGGGGGCACACGCGAGAGGCTTCGCGAGGATGGTGAATTCGTCCTTTACCGCAACCAGCGCCGGACCTCGATCGACGGGGCTGTGCACTCGGTGCTCGTGGTCGCTCCGGTCTGGGAACACGCCGCGCCACGCAGCCTTCGCCGCATGGAGCACGAATATTCGTTGCGAGAAGAACTCGATACCGCCTGGGCGGTTCGACCTGTCGCGCTCGCGCAGCACCACGGACGCCCTGTGCTCGTGCTCGAGGACCCCGGAGGTGAGCCACTCGACGGACTGGTTGGAACGCCGATGGAGTTGGGACAATTCCTGCGTCTCTCCATTGGACTGTCGACCGCCCTCGGGCGGGTACACCAGCGCGGTCTCATTCACAAGGACATCAAGCCCGCCAACGCTCTCGTAAACGCTGCCACCGGCCAAGTGTGGCTGATGGGCTTCGGTATCGCATCGCAACTGCCACGCGAGCGGCAGTCACCGGAGCCTCCGGAATTTCTCGCCGGCGCACTCGCCTACATGGCGCCGGAGCAGACGGGTCGAATGAATCGATCGATCGATTCGCGTAGCGATCTGTATTCGCTCGGCATCACGCTGTATGAAATGCTCACCGGCAGCCTGCCCTTCACGGCCTCCGATCCCATGGAGTGGGTTCACTGCCATATCGCAAGACAGCCGGTGTCGCCCGCCGAGCGCTCGAAGGAGGTCCCGGCGCCCGTCTGCGCGATCATCCTGCAGCTCCTTGCCAAGACCGCCGAAGAACGCTATCAGACCGCAGGCGGCGTAGAAGCCGACCTCAGGCATTGCCTTGCCGAATGGGAGGCCCGGGGACGTATTGACACCTTCACCCTCGGAGCGCACGACACTCCGGATCGACTTCTGCTGCCTGAGCAACTCTACGGCCGGGACCGTGAACGGCAGATCCTGCTTGCTGCCTTCGATCAGGTGGTCAGTACCGGCACACCGGCCCTGGTGTTGGTCTGTGGCTATTCCGGCATCGGCAAGTCCTCGGTCGTGCACGAGCTGCACAAAGCGATCGTCCTGCCGCGGGGAATCTTCATCTCCGGAAAGTTCGACCAGTACAAGCGGGATATTCCGTACGCCACGCTTGCCCAGGCGTTCCGGACCCTCATTCGCCAGATCCTGAGCGAAAGTGAGGCACAGGTGGAGGCATGGCGCAGCACGCTACGCATGGCTGTTGGTCCGAATGGTCAACTCATCGTAAGCCTCATCCCGGAGCTCGAGTTCGTCATCGGGAAACAGCCCCCGGTTGCGGAGCTCTCCGCGACGGAAGCCGAAAGCCGATTTCACATGGTGTTCCGGTCCTTTCTGGGGGTGTTTGCCGACGAGAAGCATCCACTGGCCATCTTTCTCGACGATCTGCAGTGGCTCGATGCCGCAACCCTCAAGTTGCTCGAGCACCTCATCACTCACCCTGACGTCCGACACCTCTTCCTCATCGGAGCGTTTCGCGACAACGAGGTCAGCACGTCACATCCCCTGATGCAGATGGTTTATGCGCTTCGCGGGACTGAGGCTGTGGTACAGGAGATCGTTCTCGCGCCCCTGACTCTCGATGATGTAACCCGATTCGTCGCTGACACCCTGCACTGCGAGCTCGAGCGAGCCGAGCCTCTTGCCCTGCTCGTGTATGACAAAACGCTGGGCAACCCATTCTTCGCGATCCAATTCCTGACGGCCCTGGCCGAGGAAGGCCTGCTGAGCTTCGATGCGTACGCCGCCGCCTGGATATGGGACTTGCCGCGGATCCGCGCCAAGGGGTACACCGACAACGTGGTGGACCTCATGGTCGGAAAGCTGAAACGGTTGCCCGAGGCAACCCAGGAACGATTCAAACAACTCGCCTGTCTCGGGAATGTAGCCGAGATCGCCGCCCTGACCCTGGTTCATGGGCTGTCGGAAGAGCAGCTGCACGCGGAATTCTGGGATGCGGTCCGCACGGGGCTGATCTTCCGGCAGAACGGCGGATACGCATTCCTCCACGACCGCGTGCAGGAGGCGGCCTACGGACTCATCCCCGAACCCGAGCGGCCCGCGATCCATCTTCGGATCGGCAGGCTGCTGGCTGGTCAGACACCC
>JAXDQF010000356.1:0-30873 GCA_034668025.1 Gammaproteobacteria bacterium
CACGGCGGCAGGGTAGAGGCGCTCAGCCCGGGGCTGGGGCGTGGATCCACGTTCCGGCTGTGGCTGCCCCTGATCGAGCGTCCCGGAAGCCTGGTGGGTGAGCTGTCAGCGCCCAGGCAACTCTCCAGGCGGGTGCTGATAGTCGACGACAACGTCGATGCGGCCGACTCGCTCGCGTTGGTCCTGGAGTTGGATGGTCACGTGACCAAGACCGGTTACTCGGCGCAGGATGCCCTGGAGCTGGCCGTTTCATTCGAGCCCGATGTCATGCTGCTCGATATCGGGCTTCCCGAGATGGACGGCTACGAGGTGGCGCGGCGCGTGCGCGCGTTCGGGCGACCCGCCGACATCAAGCTCATCGCCCTGACCGGTTATGGCCAGGGTGATGACCTGCGTCGCGCCCAGGAAGCCGGCTTCGATGATCACCTGGTGAAGCCGGTTGATTTCGAGACGCTGTCGCGCAGCCTCGCAGGTTTGCCGGGTGGCGCGTTCAGCCGCCGGGTGTCCTGACTTTCAGTAAAACCGCGGGATGGGGCCCCGCTGCGCGGTCGCCTGGTCCGACAGGTCGAAAGCAAACTCATCGATATAACACCACCCCCAGTGCTCCGGCGGATCGTATCCCTCGATGATGGGGTGGCGGGTGGCATGGAAGTGTTTGTGGGCATGCCGGTTCGGTGAATCATCACAGCAGCCGACGTGCCCGCAGGTCCGGCACAGGCGCAGGTGCACCCACGGGCTGCCCGTTTTCAGACACTCCTCGCATCCCAGCGCGCTGGGCGTCACTTTCTTGATACCACCCAGATGTGAACACGACTTGCTCATGATCCGCTCCAATCCCCTTCAGTCGGCACAGTATAAAGACATCGACGCACGCTGGTAGTCGCGCGGGCACTCGGCTAGCCTGCGTGTCGTGACTCGAACACCCCTCGCCATCGTCATCACGGCCAGCCTCGCCGGGCTGCTGTTCGGTTTTGACACGGCCGTCATCGCGGGAGTCACTCATGCCCTGCGCGTGGAGTATTTGCTGTCACCCGCGGGTCTCGGAGCCACCGTGTCGGCCGCGTTGTGGGGAACACTCGTTGGCGCTCTCGCAAGCGGTGTGCCGGGCGATCGGTTTGGCAGTCGCAATACGCTGCGCTTCATCGGCGGCCTCTACACTATTGCAGCGCTGGGATGCGCGCTTGCATGGAATCTGCCTTCATTTATCGTTTTCCGCTTCCTCGTGGGCCTGGCAATCGGCGGCTCTTCGGTACTGGCGCCGGTGTACATCTCAGAGATCGCAGCGACGGAGCGTCGCGGTGTGCTCGTGGGCTTGTTCCAATTCAACGTGGTCTTCGGGATCCTGCTCGCTTACTGCAGTAATTTCGTAGTGGCGAGTCTCGTGGCAGACCCGTACGCGTGGCGCATCAAGCTTGCCGTCGCGGCGATCCCCGCGACCGTGTTCTTCGCCTTGCTGTTTACGATTCCTGACAGTCCGCGCTGGCTGGCATTGAAGGGACGGATGGAGGCGCTTTCCTGGTCCCAACATCGTCGCCCGATAGTACTGGCGGTCACTCTCGCCATGTTCAACCAACTATCAGGCATCAATGCCATCCTTTACTACCTCGGCGATATCTTCACTGCCGCGGGCTTCAACTCGATGTCAGCGGACCTGCAATCGGTTGCCATCGGAGCCACCAACCTCGTTGCAACGATTGTCGGTATGAGCTTCATTGACCGCATCGGCCGCAAAGCGTTGCTGTTGATCGGCGCCGTCGGCACAGCAATCGCACTGGCCGGGGTGGCCGTGATCATGGGGACGGGCACCCACCGGGAGCTGCTGCTGCCGCTGCTCATCGGTTTCATCGCCTCGTTCGCACTGTCTCAGGGAGCCGTTATCTGGGTTTACCTGAGTGAGGTGTTTCCCACGGCCGTTCGGGCGCGGGGGCAGAGTCTCGGCAGCGCCACTCACTGGATCATGAACGCGGTGGTGTCCGCCGTGTTTCCCGCTGTGGCGGCCTATTCGACGTCAGCACCATTCGCTTTTTTCGCGCTGATGATGGCGTTGCAGTTTGTTGTGGTGTTGATTGCCTTTCCGGAGACAAAGGGGGTGGCGTTGGAGAGGATGGCGGAAAGGATGGGGCAACAGTGACCCGCGGAGCTATTTCGACAGCGCGTACCGGCGTCGCTGCTCGGCGATATGCGCCCGGGCTCGTTCCATTTCTTCGAACTCGGTGGCTTCCAGCAGTGCGCCGATGACGCGCGAGAGATGGTCACGCATTGCCGCGCGCGCCGCGTCTGGATCGCGCCGCCGCAAGGCATCGACAATCGCCGTGTGTTCGTCAATCCGCGGCTTGACACCCTTGGCTCGAACCTTGGTGCTCATCGAGCGGTTCTGCGGCGATCGTGTGCGAGCGTCCCACAACATCTGAACCGCGGCGATCATTCCGCTGTTCTGTGTCGATCGCGCAATGAGCTCGTGGAAGCGGCGATCCGCATCCTCGCTCTTCACAACATCGTGCTCGTTTTCGTCGAACATCTCGGCAATGAGCACTTCCAGCTCCACGAGCTGCCCTTCGTCAATTCGGGACGCAGCCAGTGCGCAGGCCTCGCCCTCAATAGAGCGACGGGCCTCGAGGAGCTCGAAGGGACCAATGTCGGTGGCTCCTGCCTTGCCGCTGGGCGGCTTCTTGTTCATCACATAGACGCCGGAGCCGGTGCGCACATCAACGAGGCCGTCCAGTTCCAGGGCGATGATTGCTTCGCGAACCGTCGGCCGCGAGACCGCAAACGTCTGAGCCAGCTCACGCTCCGAGGGCAGGCGCTGACCCAGCTCGTACCGGCCTATGGCAATGTCGCGCGCCAGTTTTTGCGCGATCTGCTCATAAAGTCTGCGGGTATCGGCCATGTGCCACGAAATAGCTGGGTGTATGGGCCAATATTACTGGTCAGGCCAATCCTTGGCCACCGCTTCGAAGGTCCAAGCCGGACCGGCAGCGCGGGCCCTGGTCCGATGCCCATTACCGGCTTGCTCGTTGCCCGCTGCGCTTGCCTGCCTCGCCGGCCGTGTTGGCCCTCAGTTGCTGGTGTACGCCACCCGCAATCCGAAGTATCGGAAGTAGTCCCTCGGCAGTTCCTGCGCGTAAGCGGTGCCGGCCGCCGTCGGGAAGGTCCAGTTGCCGCGAACGTTGCTGAGATTCGCTGCGTAGTGCCGGTCGAAGGCATTGTTGCAGAACAGTGAGACGCTCAAGCGATCGAGCTTCTGCGGCGTCAGCGTGAGGTTGAAGTTCGTGATGCCATACGCTGCCTGAAGGGTGCCGGGATCCTTGACGATCGAGAAGTTCTGTGCGCTCTGCCAGAACGTGGTGGCGTTCAAATCGGCATCGACTGGAACGAAGGGCAGGGTCTGTTTGTAGTCGAGTCCCACGTTGATCTTGTTCTTCGGAGCATTCGGCAAGGTGGCGCCCGCCAGGTTCTGGAACGCCGGGCTACCCGTGCAGGTGCTCGGCACAGTCTGGCCGCTGTAACACTGGCCCACCGGGTAATCCACGGCGTGGGCGTCTGTGTAGGCGTAGCCGAGAGTCGCATGCAGTTGCTCAGTGACCTGAGCCACGGCTTCGATCTCGAGGCCGCGGCTGCGAACCTTGGGAATGTTGGTGAGAATGAACGAGTTCAGGATGTTCGGGACGATGGTCTGCACCTGGAAGTCCGAATATTCCGTGTCATAGATCGTGCCGTTCACAATCAGGCGCCGGTTCAGCCATTCGGTGCGCAACCCGGCCTCGTAGTCATTCGATTTCTCCGGTTTGACGGGAAAGCTTGCGGCCTCCACCGCGCTCAATCCGGTCACCAGGTCGTAGGCCACGCCCTTGTAACCTTTCGCATAGAAGGCGAAGGCCATGATGTCGTCGGTCGCCTGGAACTGCAGTCCGGCCTTGCCGGTGACGACGTTGTCCACATTGTCGGATGCGTTGCCGAAGGAGGGGAAGTGGACCACACGATAGTAATCGTCGTACGAGTAGCTGGCTTCCTCGCGATTCGCGCGCAGACCCGTAATCAAAGACAAGCGCGGCACGAACGTCCAGGTCGTCTGGCCAAAGAGCGCATAGTTGTTGTAACGGGTTTCGCCGCGCCAATTGGCAATCGCCTTGGTGTTTCCCACGAAGCCGCGGCCGAAATTCCTGACCAGGTCTTCGTTGGAGAAATAGGCGCCGAACAGGTAGTTGAAGTCCTGCTGCCCGTTGGAAGCGACGCGGAACTCCTGACTGAAGGTCTTGACGGAAAAACGACCTCCCTGCAGTACTCCGCCATGCAGTTGCGGACTGGACCCCGGATTCGATCCGGCCGGCTGGGTGTTGGTGAACGGCGTGAAGTACTGCAGCGTATCCGCATCAGTGGTGTCCCAGTCGGTGAGGTCGTGCAATCGATATTGATCGATACCCGTAATCGCCAGCAGCGTGACTTTTCCGAAGTCATACGCAATATGCGAAGTAAAGCCGATATCTTCCGAGTTTGCCGTCGGCACCTGGTTGACGCGCACACCCGTGTTTTCAGGGCCCGGAGTGATGCCGGCGATAGCGGCTGCCGGCGTGAGAGCCGGGACGCCAAACAGATGCGCACCGGAATCGAGGCGGACGAGTGGCACACCACAGCAGTCAGCACGATCCTCGTTGAAGTGGAGGGTGAACTGAGCGTTCAGGTTTTCGTTGGGTTTCCATTGCAACTTGGCACGCACGCCGCCGGAGCGATCGTCGTCGATCTTGCCGCCGCTGGTGAGGTTGTTGACGTTTCCACCCCAGTGGCGCGCCGCCGCGCTCACCCGGAGCGACAACGTGTCGGAAATCGGGCCGGACACGCTCAATGTGGCGCGCTGCTCGTCATCGGTAGTCGCCTTGAAATCACCGAAGTAGGTGAGGGTGTCCGTCGGCGCCTTGGTGGTCACGTTGACCAGGCCGGCGGAGGCTGATTTGCCGAAGAGGGTGCTCTGCGGTCCGTTCAATACTTCGATGCGGTCGATGTCGACGAGGTCCGTGAATGCCTGTGCCTGGTAGCCCACCGCGACGTCGTCAACGACAACCAGCACGCTGGGTTCGGCGGCGACACTGTAGGCAAATGTGCCGATGCCGCGGATGACGATCGCGCTGTTGGCAGGTTGGTCACCCGCGGTCATGGTCAGAGAAGGCGCGAATTTCGCCAGGTCCGCAAATCCGGAGACATTGGATTTGGTGAAGGCGTCCCCGCTGACGACGGTCACCGCGATCGGCACCGTCTGTACGTTCTCAACACGCTTTTCTGCGGTAACGACGACTTCAGCGAGTTGTGGTGTGTCATCTGCGAAAGCGGGTGCCGCGAGACCGGAGCATGCCGCGAGCGCGCCGGCGCTCCCCAAAAGCGCACGATGGATCGATGTCATTGGCCGTTACTCCCCCTGTTTGCGCACGTGCCGTGGATCGAATCGGGCGCTAACTTATATTGGTCAGGCCAATTTGGCAAATGCCCGGTCTGGTGGGCTGCCGGTGAATTGGCCTATGGAACACGAATCAGGGGTAAATCTCAGGTCCCAGGCCTTGACGAGGGTGCGCCCAATGCGCTGAAGTGGCCTTACCAAAAACTGCCTCAGAAGATCGATTACATGTCGGACACCCAGGCCAAAGCTGCAACCTTGCCCATCACGGCGGCACGCGTGATCGTGACCTGCCCAGGACGGAATTTCGTCACCCTGAAGATCGAGACCGGCGGTGGCGCCTCGAGCGCGTTTTATGGTCTTGGCGATGCCACGCTGAACGGTCGCGAGCTGTCGGTGGCCAGCTATCTGACGGATCACGTCATCCCCACGCTGATCGGGCGCGATGCACACCAGATCGAGGACATCTGGCAGTTTCTGTACCGGGGCGCTTACTGGCGGCGGGGTCCGGTGACCATGACCGCGATTGCCGCGGTCGACATGGCGCTTTGGGACATCAAGGCGAAGGCGGCCGGAATGCCCCTGTTCCAGTTGCTGGGGGGCGCATGCCGCGACGCCGTGCGTGTGTATGGGCATGCCAACGGGGAGACCATTGATGAAACGATCGCCGAGGCATTGCGCTATCGCGAGATGGGCTACACGGCGATCCGACTGCAGGCTGGCGTGCCGGGATTGCCGTCAACCTACGGTGTCTCGCGCGACAAGATGTTTTACGAGCCCGCTGACGGCGGGTTGCCAACCGAGAACCGCTGGTCAACGAGCAAATACCTGCCATCCGTGCCCAAGTTATTCGAGGCTGCGCGGGCGGCACTAGGTTGGGAAGTCGATCTGCTGCACGACGTGCACCATCGCCTGACTCCGATCGAAGCGGCGCGGCTGGGCCGGGACCTGGAGCCCTACCGGTTGTTCTGGCTGGAGGATTCTGTTGCCGCTGAGAATCAGGCCAATTTCCGCCTGATCCGCCAGCACACCACCACCCCGTTGGCCGTGGGCGAAGTGTTCAACAGCATCTGGGACTGCAAAGAGCTCATTGAGGGCCAGTTGATTGACTACATCAGGACGAGCGTCGTGCACACGGGAGGCATCACGCACCTGCGCCGAATCGCCAGCCTGGCCGATCTCTACGCGGTCAAGACGGGCTGCCACGGCGCGACGGATCTGTCGCCGGTGTGCATGGCCGCCGCACTGCATTTCAACATGTCGATTCCGAATTTCGGGCTGCAGGAGTACATGCGCCATACGGCCGAGACCGATGCGGTATTCCCGCATGCCTACACGTTCTCGAAAGGCTCGCTGCATCCTGGCAGCAAGCCCGGCCTGGGTGTCGACATCGACGAGCCGCTCGCAGCCAAATATCCCTACCAACGCGCCTATCTGCCGGTCAATCGACTGGAAGATGGCACGATGACGAACTGGTAGGCGCAGGGAGAGGGGGATGAGGATGTTGTTGTTGGCACGGTCCGCCGCTGTTGCGGCTGTAATGATGGTCTCGTTGGTCGCCGTTCGGCCGGTTACGGCTGCCGCCAATGCGGGCCGCCCTGGCCTCGTCGCGCCGGGCGCGGACGATGCTGTGCGCGTGTCCGTCCCTCTGGGCATGGGCTGGCGCTTCAAGCAAGCGGCCGGCCTCACCGGCGTCGAAGCCCCCCAATTCGACGACTCCGCGTGGAGCGAGGTGACGGTCCCCCACACCTGGAACCGCATTGGCAACGAAGGCACCGAGCGATCGCCTGAATCCAACAACATTCAGGGCATCGGTTGGTACCGGCTGAAATTCCAAGCACCCGCTGCGCCCAAAGGCAGCCGCTACTTTCTGCAGTTCGACGCCGTGAGCACCATCGCCGACGTCTGGCTGAATGGCCACTACCTGGGCAAGCACGAGGGCGCATTCGCCCGATTCCGGTTCGACGCTTCGGCCGCGATTAACCGCACGGGCGACAACCTGCTGGTCGTCAAAGCCGACAACACCCGCCCGGCGCCCGGAACGACCACGGAGAGCGTCATCCCGCTGTCCGGGGACTTCTTCATGTTTGGTGGTATCTATCGCAGTGCATCCCTGATAGTTACGCGCCCGGTCCACATCGACCTGCTGGATTTCGGCGGCCCCGGCATCTACGAGCGCACAGCGGATATTCAACCCGGCGCAGCGACGGTCCAGGTGACATCGCGCGTGACCAACAATGAGTCCTCGCCACAGCGTTTGCGTGTTGAAGCAGCCATCCTGGACGCAAGCGACAAAGTAGTCGCTTCCACGACCAGCGATGCTGGACCCGTTGCCCCCGGGGCTGTGTCAGTTATCCAATCGAGCCTGAACATCCCGGGCCCGCACTTGTGGAAGGGCGTCAGCGATCCGTATTTGTATCGGACCGTTGTGACTCTCCGGTCACCGAAAGGAATCATGCTCGACCGTGTAACCCAGCCGCTGGGCCTGCGCACCGTCAAATTCGATCCCGACAAGGGCTTCTTCCTCAATGGGGAGCATCAGTACCTCAAAGGTGCGTCCATGCATCAGGACCGCCCGGTCAAGGGTTGGGCCATTTCAGACGCCGACCAGGAAGAGGACTTCTCCATCCTCACTGACCTGGGCGCAAACGCCACCCGCCTGGCCCACTATCAACACGACCAGCGATCCTACGAGCTCGCGGATGCCGCCGGCATCGTTGTGTGGGCAGAAATCCCGCTGGTAAACAAGGTCTCATACGACGGTACTCCGGCGAATGCGGCACTGTCGGCAAACGCGCGGCAACAGTTGTTGGAGCTGATTCAACAGAACCGCAATCATCCGTCGGTGGCCATGTGGTCGATTGCAAATGAAATCGATCTGACGCCAACCCAGGTCAAGGGACCCAGCCGACCGGGCTCGCTGCTCAAATCGTTGAATGAGCTGGCCAAGACCCGGGACCCTGACCGGCCCACCACTTTCGCCGATTGTTGCGAAGTGGCGGTGCTTCCGCATGTGGGAAATGAGATCGCCGGCGTCAGCCCGCGTGAACCCATCGTCGGCATTGCCGACTTGATCGGCTACAACCGTTATTTCGGCTGGTACACAGGTCGTTTCGCCGACTTCGGCGCCATGTTGGATCAAGCGCACGCACGCCATCCGCAATTGCCAATGTCGGTATCCGAATATGGCGCCGGCGCCGCACGCACACAGCACAGCGATGACCCCAACGGTGGTCCGATCAACCCGCACGGCCGGCCGCATCCCGAGGAATACCAGAACCTTTATCACGAGGCGTCCTGGGGCGCGTTGCGCCAGCGGCCGTACATATGGGGCGCGTTCATCTGGAATATGTTCGACTTTTCGAGCGATGCCCGCCAGGAAGGCGACCTCACCGATATCAACGAGAAGGGGCTCGTCAGCTACAACCGCAAGATTCGCAAGGATGCGTTCTACTTCTATCGAGCCAATTGGAGCGCGCAACCCACGTTGCACCTGGTGGGTCGGCGGTATGTGGATCGGCCCTACGCCGTGCTCGATGTGAAGGCATACAGCAACGCCACTCAGGCACATCTATCCGTGAACGGTACGGACATCGGCGCTGCTTCGTGTGCTGACGGAATTTGCCTGTGGAAATCGGTCCACCTCCAACCCGGAGCAAACGAGTTGAAAGCAACTGCCGACATCGGCGGCGCTGCAGTGAGCGACTCGCTGCAGTGGACGTTTGCCGGAAAGCCGGGCGAAGTGCGGATCAAAGCGGGCGACCTGACGGGGTACGTCACCGTTGATCATCAACGCTACGGATCTGACATGTACTTTTCGGGCGGCGAGGGGAAGGGCATCAATCCGCCGGATACGCCAAGCGATAAGCGGATCAGCGTCGGAGCCTCTGACGTACGCCTGTACGATAGTTATCGCGAAGGCCAGTTCTCGTATCGCGTGCCTGTCCCCGAGGGGAAATATAAAATCACCCTCAGGTTCGCCGAGCCCACTGCCGCCGCCGCTGGCGAGCGGGTATTCGACGTGTCTGTCAACGGCAAGCGGCTGTTGAAGAAGATCGACGTATTTTCTGCCGCCGGCGGGAAGTTGACGGCGGTGGATCAGACCGTGCAGGCGCAAGCCCAGGACGGTGCGCTGCTGATTGAGTTCCAGCCGGTGAAGGGCCAAGCGATCGTTTCCGCGATATCCATCGCCCCCGCGGGGTGACGATCGGCGCTCGAAACTTGCTGGCATCTGCGCCTGGCAGGCCACCCCAGGCCGCGGGAGCTCATCGGCGAATACCCTTTAACACGGAAGGGATCTCCAGGCATTACCCCGAGCTGGATGCGAGTTGACCCGAATGTACCGGGTTGATGATGGCGATCGGTCGAATCTCGTAGCAACCGCCGCCGGGGTTCACGGCAGCCAGCTGGCGCGCGATCTCATTGACCTCCTCGCGCGTTTCAACGTCCACGACATAGAAGCCGAGCAGCTGCTCTTTGGTCTCCGCGAAGGGTCCGTCGAATACAACGGGTGACGGCTCCTTGCGAAGTGTGGTTGCGCTGCCTGTGGGCATCAGCCGCACCACGGGACCGAGCTTGCCCTGCTGCGCCAGCTTCTTTTGCACACCGGCAAGCTTCTCCATGACCACTGCATCTTCTGCGGGGGTCCAGCTACCGACGACTTTTTCCGAGTGATAACAGAGGATCGTATACAACATGTCGGGCCTTTACGTCGTAAGACTGAATTCGGGATTGCCTTCGAGAACGGTCTGCTCGAGCTTTGGGCGCCCGTCCTTGGCCCATAATTGGGCCCGGTGCGCTACACGGTACAACAGCGGGCCGCCGTCCGGGCGCTCAATTCGCTCAACCGGCCGCGGAATGCAAACAAACTCGCTCTCGAATGACTGGCTGGTCGCGCGAACCGTGGCATAGCCATGACCTCCCATATCAATGAACGACAGGTGTGGGGCCAGTTGCGGATTCGAGAGTTTGCGAGCCTGGGCGATATCGTGGCTGCGCTGATACTCCAGGCACGATTTTACGCCGTGTTTCAGCAGCATGTTGACGGCTGGAAGAGGGCTCACCTTTCCGGCCTCGTCGGCAGTCGCGGCTTTTGCCGGGGCGTCCGCGAGATAGAGCGCGCGTAAGGGATGGGCGGCTGGGAACTTGTGCTCCAGTGATTCAACCAGCCCGGGTGCGGAGATCGAGCCGGTCACAAACACGACTCCCACCGGGTCAAACGGTTGGGGCGGGAGCCCCTTCGCCGCCAGGCCTGCCCAGAAGCTATGCCGATCGCCGGCCACCGTGGCGAAACCGGTAATACCGTGTTGGCGAATAAAATCGTAAATTTCTGCGCGCTCGACGTACGCGCTGCTGTGATCGCCTCCGCCGCCGAACGCAGCGTAGCCCGCGCCTGGCCAGGGCTTGGTGATGCCCGGTGGCAGGTTTTGCGGATCCACTCGCGAATCCAGTGTGCCTTCCGTGTTGCCCCAGATCTTCCACGTGGCCTGTGAGGTCCGCAGGCGCTCCAGAAACCACTGTTTCTGCGTCTTGCCGAAAATGGTTTGCGCGGGCTCGTGCTTGCGGAAGTTGGGTATGCGTGCCGTCCCGAATTCGATGGTGTCGGGCGGTTTGCCGCCATTGTATTCACGGCCGGCGTCGAGGATTTCCATGACCTCCTGTGGCACCAGGTCCGGAAAATCTGCGTTGTCCAAGGGCTTGGCCTCGGGTCTGCCCGTCGGCTCAGAAGAGCGATAACTGTGTTGGTCCGTAATGATGAGATCAACATTGCGGCCATATTTCACCAGCCGGTAGCCGGTCAGGCTGGCGACCGCGGCGATGTTGTTGGCTTCCTGGCCAAAACCGTGGTCGTCAAACTTTTCAATCGGCGCATCGTGTATCACCGGCGGATCGAACCGCTCGAGGACGGCGACTCCGGGTCTCGTCACACGCGCCGGCTGATATTCAAACCACGCCTGGTTGGCGGCGACCTTGCGCGTCTGTGCCGGGCGTGACTTGCCTTCGAAGTCCTGGATTCCCTGCCAACCGAGCCAGGAGAACTCGTGGTTATCCCACATGTTGACGAACGGCCAGCGTGCGCGGGCGTCTTGCAGATCCGGATCGTGGAGGTACGCGCGATACACTGCGCGATAATCATTCAGCGTGGTCGGTATGTGGAAGTCGGCGATCTTTTCGCCATGTTCATAGCGAACGATGTCGCGCAAGCGTCGGTCGTACATGCCCTGAGGGCGATCTTCCGGATACCAGACGATCTCGTAGATGAAGTCACCGAGGTGCAGTACGAACCCGAGTCGATCCGCGGGCGCTGCTTTCTCGTCCTCGAAGATCATCCGTCGGTAGGCATGCTGGGCGCCTTGATTGGCGTTCTGGCAGCTCACAAAGGCGAATTTGACCGGGCGGGTATCGCTTTCCGCCGGTGCAGTGAGCGTCCGGCCAACACGGCTGCCGGAGCCCTTGCTATCGGTGAACCGATACCAGTATTCGTGCGAGGGCTCGAGCCCGCCGACGAGCACGCGGCACGTCCAATCACTCGCCACAGAGACCGTAGTGGTGGACGTTGCAACGACGTTTTGAAAGGCAGGGTCTTTGGCGACTTCAACCGTCAGGGTCGCGCTCGCTGTGGACTCACCAGGAGCGGCCGCGACATTCGCACCGGCTGCTGTCGAATTCGCCGCCGTCGCGTTCGCTGCTGTAACGCTCGCGGTTGGAACCGCGGGGTAACGGGTCCAGAGCAACACGCTATCCGATTGAGGTTCAGCCGACGCGACGCCCTCGGGGAAAAGATCGCGTCGTTCGTGCCAGGTCGTCGTTGATGGTTTGCCGGCTACCCCAGCTACCGCTGCCGCTGCTCCTAGCGCGAAGGCTGTCTGGATGAAATCCCTGCGAGAGAGCTGGTCCATGAGAGGCGAATCACCTGGCGTAGTGGTGTGTCGCCCGTCAGCTTGCCATGAGTGACGTTACAGGCGCGCGCGCTCCATCGCCTGGTGGGGTCGGCCGGTCTCATCGCCGGTTTCGATTGACGTGACACCGCAGGCAGCGCCGACCATCAGCGCCGCCCGCGGTGTCTTCGCTCAGCGTTTACCGCCGGCCGTGATTCTCCTGCTGCTCTCGTCCTTGAGGCGCCGGCCGACCACCCTGACCGTGCGGTTCGCCACCACCGCGATGCATCTCAGGTCGCGGCGCATTCTGCTGCGGATGCGGCGCGGCTTGCGGGGCACTCCGCGGGGCAGGCTGGCCACCGCCACCACCGGCCTGGTGCGGGGAGGGCTGGGGCGATCCACCCGGTCGCGGGCCCTGCTGCGGCATGTTGTGCATCTGGTTGCCCTGATTGACGCGCGGCTGCACACCGCGGGGCGCGCCGCCGGCGCTGCCACCCGGCGCCGCCGGACGATCGTTGTGTGCCACCGCTACGTGAGGCTGCTCGTTGTGGCCGCCGCCAGCACCACCCGCGCCGGGCCCGCCGCTAGCGCCCCGGCCGGCGAAGCCACCTGCGCTACCCGCCCCGGGTCCTCCGCCAGGACCGCGGCCAGCGATCCCGCTCGCGCTACCCGCGCCCGGTCCGCCGCCGTTGCCACCATGAACCTCCGCGCCACCAGCCCCTGGCGGCCGGTCGTTTCGCCCTGCAACGTGCGCCGGCTCGCCGTGGGCTCCACTGTTAGCACCGGCACCGGGACCACCGGCACCACCTGAGTGAAACTCATTTCCGCGGCCGGCCCCCGGGCCACTGGCACCGGGACCACCTGCATGAGACTCGTTGCCGCGACCAGGCGCCGACCCACCGGCACCAGGACCACCTGCATGAAACTCATTGCCGCGACCAGCCGCCGGCCCACCTGCATGGTTCTCAACTCCATGCCCGCCAGCGCCGGGCCCGCCGCCGGTGCCACCCCGCACGTCAGCGCTCCCCGCAGCCCCAGGCGGCCGATCACTCCGATTCGCCACATGATCCGGCCCGCCGTGCCCAGCGCCAGCAGGCCCGCCACGTTCACCGCCACGAGGTCCACCGCGGTCAGCGCCATGCGCGTCCGCCGTGCGTCCGGGGCCACCGTGGTCGTTGCCACCGCGCCCGTCCGGCCCATGTCCAGGACCGCCGTGGTCACCCCCACCGTGGTAAGGCGCACCAGCGCGTGCAGCCACCACACCGCGACCCGAGAACACCCCAGGGCGCTCGGTAGCAGCAATGCGAGGCTTACCGCCGTTCACCGACGCGCGCAGGTCGTGATTGCCGAACGCGCCGTGCTCGTGCTCTCGCTGCAAGTTTGTGAAGCCCACATGATGGTCATGCTCCGCAGCCAACTCATGGGAGTTCGGCCGCGCATGCAGACCACCATTGCCACCATTGAAGCTCACACGAGTCACGTTGACGTTGTTGATGACCGTCCTGTTATAGACGTTGGTGACATGAATGCCACCGAGGTTCGCGACGGACCGGTTGTAGTAGAACGAATGACCACGCCAGTAGCCGCCCTCAAAACCAACACCGCCGTATCCGTAGCCGTAGTTGACACCACCGTAGAACCCTACGTGAGGTCCCCAATAACCTTCGTGCCACGCGTACACGTCGCCACCCCAGCCCCAATAGCCGGGCGTCCACAACAAACCGGGGGAGGGAGCCAATACCCACGTACCAGGCACCCAGTAATAGTCGTCGTCACCGTACGCCCAATAGCCAGGTGTCCAGATGTAGCCAACTGCGGGGCAGGGTGGTTGTACATACACCGGCAAGGCAGGCGGTGCGACGGTGATGGAGACGCCGACTGAGACGAACGCGAAGGACGCCATCGGCAGTGCCGCGAGCGCGAGCCCTGCGAGAGCAGCTCGGGCCGGGGTGAGGCGACGCGATTTCTTATCCATGATGACCTCGTTGCGATCGTTGTCTGAACGACGGCTGAATGCCGTGAAATCATGTAGATTTCGAAAAGAAATCTACGTTACTCCAATGCAACGTTAACTGAACGGGAGAGTTGACGGTTCCGTGCGGTCACCCACGAACGCGACGGGGAACACATAAAGAGACAACCGCAAGCGCGGCCGCTGGGGGTTCGCACGCGGGCGTGGTGCCCTCGAGGAGCCCGCGATGGGGGAGCCGTGAACGGATGCGTGCCATCCGTCGCAGCGGCTCATCGGTCGAAAGATGTCTGCGAGCAGCGACTACTTTTCGACGAAAGCCCGCTCGATCACGTAGTCCCCGGGCTCTCCGATGTGCGGAGAGATGTGGAACCCATTCGAGTCCAGCATGGCACGCGTGTCGGCAAGCATCCCCGGGCTCCCGCACACCATCACGCGATCTTCCTTCGCGTCCAACGCCGGAAGTTTGAGATCCTCAAACAACTTGCCGGACTGGATGAGTGTCGTCAGCCGCCCATAATTGGGATGAGGCTCCCGAGAAATCGTCGGGTAGTAATGCAGCTTCTCGCGCACCAACTCGCCAAGGAACTCATGCCCCCGCAGCTCTTCGATCAGGTGCTTCACAACGGCGCTCTCGCGAACCCAGCGAACGCCGTGGACGAGAATGACGTGCTCAAATCGATCGTAGACTTCAGGGTCTTTGATGACGCTCATGAACGGCGCAGCGCCTGTCCCTGTGCTCAGCAGATAAAGCCGCTTGCCCGGCTTCAAGTCGTGGAGGACCAACGTACCCGTGGGCTTCCGGCTGATGAGGACCGCATCACCCTTGCGAATGTGCTGCAGTCGGGAGGTCAGCGGACCGTCCGGAACCTTGATGCTCAGGAACTCGAGGTGCTCCTCGTGATTCGCACTCGCGATGCTGTAGGCACGCAATAGCGGCCGATCATCGACGTGAAGCCCCACCATCACGAACTGCCCGTTCTCGAAACGCAGGCCAGAATCGCGTGTAGTGGTAAAGGTGAATTGTGTGTCCGTCCAATGCTGGACTTTGAGGACGCGCTCCGTTCCTATCGCAGCCAAGATAAAGTCACCTGTCGGATATTCATAAGGCAGAATGTTACCGGACCGGAACCTATCTGGGGGCTTTCCGGGGCCTAGCCTAATTCTCTTTAGTTATAGGGAACGTCTGCAAAAAGGGGGAGTGCAGCAATGAGCCAATCAGGATCGGCCCCGTTAGCGGGTCGTACACTGTTCATCACAGGGGCGAGCCGCGGAATCGGCCTGGCCATCGCCCTACGGGCTGCGGCTGATGGCGCGAACATCGCGATCGCGGCCAAGACCACGGAGCCGCACCCCAAGCTCCCCGGCACGATTTACACCGCAGCGGCCGAGATTGAAGCCGCCGGGGGCAAGGCTCTCCCGTTGGCGGTTGATATCCGCGATGACGCACAAGTCACCCAGGCAGTCGCCAAAACGGTGGAAACCTTCGGTGGAATTGACATCCTGGTAAACAACGCCAGTGCCATCAGTCCCACACTGACGCCAGACACCGACATGAAGCGCTTCGATCTGATGCACCAGATCAACACGCGCGGCACCTTCCTCTGCTCGAAGTTGTGTTTGCCGCATCTGGCTCGCTCGTCCAATGGGCACATCCTCATGATCTCGCCACCGCTCAACATGGAAGAGCGGTGGTTCGCTCCGCACGTGGCTTATTCCATCGCGAAATATGGCATGAGCTTGTGCGTGCTCGGTCTGGCCGGCGAGTTACGGGCGCAAGGAATCGCTGTAAACGCTTTGTGGCCGCGAACAGTTATCGATACCGCAGCGTTGCGCATTGCTATGGCGAAATATGACAACAACGAGCGCCGACGCGTCCGCAAACCCCAGATTATGGCTGATGCGGCCTACACCATCCTGTCGGCCAACAGCCGCGAATTTACGGGCCGTTTCTGCATAGACGAGGAAGTATTGCGCAGTGCGGGACAAACTGACCTGTCACGCTACCGACACGAGGGCGTGCGCGAGGAAGATCTGCTGCCGGATTTTTTTGTTTGAGCAGCAAAACACCTCTTGAGCGGTGGGCACCCCCGCTGCACAATCGTCGTCTGGTGCATCGCGGGGATAGGTGCTCCCGAAATCAAGGAACGGCGGACCCATCCGCCCGATGAGAGTGGTGTTTCGTGCCGGACTCTCCTTCACTTCTAGCCGCGCTGGTTCACGAGCTCAACCAGCCGTTGACTGCCATTCTGAGCAACGCGCAGGCCGCTCAGCGATTTCTGGCGTCAGATCCCGTCGATCTGCAGGAACTGCGCGAGATTCTGAACGACATTATCACTGACGATAAGCGTGCGGCGGTCGTTGCCCGGAGCATCGGGGCGTTGTTGCAAGCGGGCTCGGGCACAGGGAAGGACTAGTGAACGCAATCCCAGTCATTCTGTACATCGTCGATGACGATCCGGATGTGCGTCGCGCGCTCGCGCGACTTTTGCGTTCGGCGGGCTACACCACGCGCTCGTTCGGTTCAGCCGGCGAGTTTCTGGTAAGTGGCGAGGCGCGACTCTCCGCTGGTTGCATCATTCTCGACCTGGCGATGCCGGGATTAAACGGCCTGGAGCTGCAGGAGCATCTGACTGCTTCCGGATGCCATCGTCCCATTATTTTCCTGACAGGAAACGGCGACATCTCGAAGAGCGTGCAGGCAATGAAGGCCGGCGCCGTCAATTTCCTCACCAAACCCGTCGATGTTCGCGAACTGCTGAAAGCGGTTGAAGAGGCGCTCGAGGTTGATGCGTCCGAGCGCGCGTTGTGGAGTTCCCGTCATTCTGTTTCCGAGCGTCTCGGCACACTGACACCGCGTGAGCGGCAGGTGTTTGAGAAGGTCGTGTCGGGTCGTCTCAACAAGCAGATCGCCGCGGAGCTGGGGATCGTGGAGAAGACCATCAAGGTGCATCGCGCACGCATGATGCGAAAGATGAATGCAGCGTCGATTGTCGAGCTGGTGCATCTAGCATCGCTAGTGGGTGTTGATACGTGGCCCGTGTCACCTGAACCCGGTTCGGGAACTGATTCCAACATCCGAACCGAACCAGAGCCTGAACACAGCAACTGCTGAGCTGGCGCATTGGACCTTAGGCCAATTGTGCCGTCCATTCATGCGCGCATGATGGCTACGGGCACAGCGTGGCAGCGGCCCTTTGTGTAGTTCGAGGTGAGCTCGTCAATCGATCCGTCATGCGCCACGGACGCGCAACCACGATGGTGATCTTTGTCGGCGGTGCTTTATGGATCACCGATGACGGGCTGGGACGGGGGAAGGGATGCCCCCGATCCCATTTGGGGCGGACCTGATTTTATCTTGCAGTGCGGCATCGCGCCCCGTCACCTCCGCGATTACTGCCACTAACCGATCTTCATCGAAAGGCTTGGCCACATGCGCCGTGAAGCCAACCTCCAAGCACCGAGCAATATCGTCCTCGTAAACACTCCCGCTGATCGCAATGGCCGGAACGATGTTGCGCTGCATCCATTGGTGTGAGCACGACCGAAGTCTGGGCAAGAGATCCAGTCCGTTGCCATCCGGCAGACTCAGGTCGCAAATAAACAGATCAAACATCTCGCGTTCTGCCGCGGCTAATGCGCTCGCCGCGCCGGCTGCACGGATCACCAGGTGTCCATGGCTCACGAGCAATCGTTGGCAAGCTCTCGCGATTCCATCGTGATCCTCCACCAGCAGAATTCTGAGCGAGATTTCATTGTCGTCTGAGTTCGCGCTCCGCACCGGTGTTGTCATCCCCAGTACCTGTAACGCCGGAGAGGCACCGATGTGTGCATCCGGGTCACGTTCAGCGGTTGCTGTTGCAGCGTCGAGGATGCGCACACTGGCGGCGGCCAACGGTTCAAAGTCAGCGGCCGCATATCCAGTATCGTGGCCGTGCGCAGGGAGAGCGACCGGCAATTTAACAGTAAACAACGACCCACGACCTTCGCCGTCGCTTTCTGCGCCGATGACGCCCATATGCAACTCAACGATCTTATGCGCGATCGCAAGGCCGAGACCCAGTCCTTGGCGTCGCGGATGTGCGCTTCCAGCTTGCCAGTAACGCTCAAAAATATGGGGCACTGACTCCGGGCTGATTCCTCGACCGGTGTCGCTCACCCGCAGTACTACGTGTGACTCCTCGCGTGAACAACGCACCTGAATCGTACCGCCGGGAGGGGTGAAGTGAATGGCGTTGGAAAGTAGATTCCAGGCTACTTGCTGAAGACGTTCTGGATCAACGCGCAAGGGACCTGCATCATTTTCCAGCGTCGTCACAATAGTGAGTCCCTTTCCGTGGGCCACGGGCCGGAATGAATCTACGACCATAGCTATGACCGGTGCCAACGAAGGAATAGACCGGGCATCAATACGCAGGCGTCCTGTGACGATCCGCGAGACGTCCAGCAGGTCATCGACCATGCGGCGTTGGGTTCTGGCATTGCGCTCGATTATGTCCACTGCGTACGCAGTGTCCTCCTGGCCCAGACGATTGCCGCGGAGCAGGGCCGTCCAACCCAACACTGCCATCAACGGCGTGCGCAACTCATGCGACAGCATTGCGAAAAATTCATCGCGCGCCTGATTGGCCTTTTCGGCGGCATCCCGACCGTGCCGTTCCGCAGCCCGAAGCTTTGCTTGGGTCAGGCGAGATTCGACCCTGGCGATCAATTCGCGGGCTGAGAACGGCTTGATGACGTAATCATCAGCGCCTGCTCGTAGACCATCAGCCGACGCTTCCTCCCCCGCGCGAGCGGACAACAGCATGACGGGCACTTGTGCCGTCGCTTGATCCTCCCGCAAGGCTCGCAGCAAACCGAAGCCGTCAAGTCGGGGCATCATGACGTCCGCAATCACGAGGTCCGGTGGTTGCAGCTGGATGCACGCAAGGGCGGTCAGGCCGTCGGCCGCACCTTCTGTTTTCCATCGTCGATCCAGCAACCGGCACAGATATCCGCGCATGTCTGCGTTGTCGTCAACTACGAGAATCTTTGCTGTTTGATCGAACGCCGGGCTCTCTCCCGGCGTCGCTATTTCGGACCCCGAAACGTTATGGCCGCCCGCGTCGGGCAACCAGCCCAATGCTTCTTCGACGAAGGCGTGGAGACCAACCCGGGAGGGCGTTGTCTTGCGAGGGGCAATGATCCGGTCGGCATCGAGATGAGCGGTTCCGCGCGGAATCCGCACTGTCATTGTCGTGCCCTGGCCAAGGTCGCTTTGCGCAGCGATGCTACCACCGTGCATTTTCACCAGTTCCTCAACCAGGGACAGTCCGATACCCGTCCCTTCGTGAGTCCGTGTCTGCGACGCACGTCCACGGAAGAAGCGCTCGAAGACACGTGTCAGATCCTCAGCTGCGATCCCGCAACCACTGTCCTCGACGTCTAATTGGACGTAATCGCCCACGACTTGCTGGGTGACACTCACCTCACCTGCGAAAGTAAACTTCAGCGCGTTGGATACCAGATTGAGGACGATCTTTTCCCACTTGTCCCGATCCACATAGATCGGTTCGGGAAGCGAGTTGCAGTCGATTGTCAGCGTTACGCCCGCGCGCTCGAAAGCTGAGCGGAACATGCTTGTAAGGTCGGTCGTCAGCGCCGCGAGGTCAACTGGCTCGTAAGCGGCTTCAACCCGACCAGCTTCGATGCGTGAGAATTCCAGGAGCGAATTCACCAGCTTGAGCAGACGGCCTGCGCCGCGCCGTGCGAGCTCCAGCGATTGACGATCCGCACTTTCCAGCTTGTCACGCAACAAGGCCTCGTCCAGCGGCGCAAGCAGGAGAGTCAGGGGTGTCCGCAGCTCGTGGCTGACGTTGCTAAAAAAGATCGTCTTGGCGCGGTCGAGATCCGCCAGTGCCTGGGTCCGCTCACGCTCGAATTGTTTGGCACGAGCATTTGAAATGGCTGTTTCCAGATGCCCCGCAATCAGCGTGTGAAATGTCCGCGATTCGTCCAGCGGCCGCATCGGATTGGCACCGGCCACCAGGATCGCCGCGAGCTCCGAATCCCCGCGACTGACAATCGGTAACGCAACAGCGTGCTCAGGGGTCACCTCCGTCACCCGCAAAGACCCCGCAATGAGCTCTTGAACCGCATCGATGGAGACAGGGGCACGCGTCCCGGCGACGGCCGAAAATTTCCAGGGATCGGGGCCGCTGGACAGATCCACGAGTGCCGGCACCGTGTCCGGAATCGAGGCGAGCCCCACAGTTCCTGCGAGGCGCGCGCGTTTGCTCCCCCGCTCGATCAGATAGAGGAGGGCAAACGGCAGGTCACGCGGATTGGCTTCGAGTGTCGTCACAGCGGCCTGGCACGCGGCTTCGGGCGATTCAGCCAACGATCCCTGCGCCGCCAAAGCTCGCAGGCAGAGCAGTTGTCGATCAGCGATCACCCGGGCAGTGGTTTCGATTGCCGTACAGAAAATGCCGTTAGGTTTGCTCTGTACGTCGCGAAGCGCGGAGAACGAGAACGTAATGAAGGTTTCCTCGAGATAACCGCTGCGCGCGAGCGGCATCAACAGGTCTGCTTCGAACGTCGGCATGCCCGTACGCAAGGTGTATTCAAACCGGTGGGCGAGGATCTGTTCCCAGATCTCCTTCCAGGCGAGAGGCACGGGCGTCCCCAGTCCATGCGGGTGTCGGGACGGCCCTGCCAGCGGTATGAACGCGTCGTTGTAGAAGTAGACGAGCTCGGAACCCAATGCGAGCGCCGTGGGAAAGCTCGAATCCAGGATGATGTTGACTGCGTTTCGCCAGCTCTCAGGCCAGCGATCGACCGGACCCAACGGTGTTGAGCCCCAGTCGAATTCCCTGAATCGATCCGCCATCTCGCCGTGGACGGCGGACGTTTGCGATGAAGTAAGCAATGGTCGGCCTCGCATCCCGCGCAGTTGCGCGAAAGGATAAACCGACGGGAGTCGTAAGGCAGATCAATCGATGCTGCGGTGCGCTCGACGATGCAAAGCTGACCTAGGCAGCGGCTTCGACCGCCTGTTCGAGAGCTTCGCCGCGCAGGAGGGCCACGAGCCGCTGTGTATTGAGCACCATGACCATCGGATCGCGTGGATCGGCCACCTCTAGTGCAAATTCCACCAGCCGGGAAGTGGGCTCATCCCGCAGGGTATCGATCGTCAGCAGACGGTCGCGTGCCACCTCGGGAATGTCGCCGAGTGATTCCACCAGGAGCCCGAATGGTCGCGTCTGGCCGGGGGCCCGGATGGCAATCACCATGCGGGGCGTTTCAATGTTACCCGTACCCAGGAGCCGCGCCATGTCGGCGACCACGATCGGCTCGCCAGCAAACATCAGATAGCCGGCGCACCAGGACTCGGTCTTGGGCAGCGACTGCAGCGAGCGCGCATCCACGGCCTCGATGACATGGGCTGTTGGGAGGGCGTACCAGTTCTCGCCAACCGCAAAGGTTGCGAGCTCGACAGAGTCCTGTTTGCTGTTGTCCTGGCGAGCCGACGAGCGCTGGGTCAGCGACCGGCGCGCCGCACCCTGCTGCGGGATTTGACCCAACGGCATGAGGACGACCGCGTAGCCACCCAGGCCCTCGAACTCACGATAGCCCGTGTCGCGCCTGGCACCCACCGAATGGTATTCATCGCCGATGCGCATGACCTGGGCCTCACCCGTGCGCGCGCTTTCTTTGATCCAATCGAGCTTGGCGACGTCAATGGCCGGGTTCGTGCACGCCAATACGCGCAGGTCGCGATCCAGGAACAACGCGACGCAGCCCTCCAGGGGCTTGCCACTCTCGTCCTTCGGAATCGAATCCTGCAACATCGCCGCGAGCTGGGGTGCGGTATCAAACACAACAGCGATGCCACCGATCGAGCGTCCTTGCGCCGAGCGGATTGCGGCGGCAAAAATGAATGTGGGCCGGCCATCGTACAGCGGGCTCGGCCGGAACTGCGAAACACTGTAGGCCTGGGTTCCGGATACGGCGAGCGCATCGGCTGCCCAGGCCTCTTCGATGACCGTACCCAACATCTCTTCGTAGTCGGGGCGCGATGCCGCAACGATGCGTCGTTGGCTGTCGAACAGTACGATCCCGTGATAGACGGTGTAGAGCGAGTTGATGTGGCGTAGAACCTGTGTGGCGGATTCGTCGGTACAATCCTCCACGCCGGCGAGTCGGCCGCTGAGAGATGCATTCAACGCCCACCAGCGGCAGTCGTTGGCTCGCTCGTAGAAGTTGCGGGCCAGCAGCTCAATGGCCAGTGAGGCCAGGAACCGGCTGTCGTGCAGGACGGAAGAGACCACCGTCTCGTGCAGCTCGTCAATCGAGCGCTCGAAGACTTCCTTGGTCTTGCGGCCCATGTTGCTGATCTCGCGCAGGAGCGCCTTCGCGAAGGTGCCGTTGCTTCCGTCACCCAGCGAAAGCCGGACGCTGCCGTTCCACACCGAGCGATTCAGGTCACGCTGAACCGCGTCCGCCTTGCGGGGGATCTCGCGCAAGGCTGCCGAAAACTTGGAGGCGGTTGCCCGCAGGTCCGCCAGCACGTCCGCCGCGCAACTCGGCTGCTCAGCCCCGTCGTGACCCTCAAAGGCCCGCTCCAGGGGAATCATCACGTGCCCGCGCCAGGCGGGGCCCGCATACCCTTGATAGGGCTGCGCCTTGCAGGTCACGGCCAGAAATTCACGACCGGCGAACCGCAGGATGTTGCCGCTCTCGTCCCCGGTCCCGGCCAGCTTGGCTCCGACCGGCATCTGCTGGCTGTCGCTGCTGACGATGACCTCGCTGTTGGCGTCCAGAAGTGCAAGGACCGTCCAGTCGGTTTCGCTGCGCAATTGGGCGAAGATGCTCTCGCATTCATCCTCCAGCCGGAAACACAGGCACAACACACCGAGCGTTTGCCTGTCAGACGTGACCCGATGGGAGTAGATCAGGGCCCGGCGCGCGTCCGGGACGAGATCGCTGCGGCGGAAAGTTTCAACGTACCCGTCTGTTGCCAGCGTGGCCGACAGCAGGGGATCGCGGCTCGCATCAGGTGCCTGGCCGCCCTCGAGTTGCAGCAGAACGCGGCCATCGGGCGAAAGCAGTATGACGTTCTGATATACCGAATACTTGGAGACGTACTCTGCCAGCCGTCGCTGCATCATGCGGTGGGTTGCACTGACGGCGCTCTCAGCTGATTGCTCATCGGACTCTGAGGTGTCCCGGACTGCGACGGCTTCGCTCGCGTAGCTGCGGATGGCGTCGTCGGCGGCAAGGAAGCCTATGTCTGCGGTTCGTTCGAACAGGTTGCGCACGAGAATGTCGATCGCGACCTGCGCTCGGGCTCTCGCGGCCAGCAACGCCTTTTTGTGGGTTTCAGTCTCGAGGTGTGTGACGAGATCGGCAGCGAGCGACTCGAACGCCTCGCGTGTGTTGCTCAGGTTGGTCCCGTCATCGCTCAGGTGAGAAAGCAGGGCAAGGCTGTCCCACGCGCCCTGCAGAGTGGCCAGCCTCTCCCTGTAACCCACCACGGCGGGCATGTATTTAGTCAGTCTCGACATCGGTCAGGATAACGACCCGTGCCGATGAAACTTGAGCAAGGCACAACGGCCGTTCCGCCGCCCCTTTTCAGTGCGAAACAGGGCTATCTACAGGCCCCCCGGCCGACGTAGACTTTGGACTCAACAAAAACTAAGGGGGATGCATGACCAAGGTGGTGCTCGCTGCCTGTCTGCTGCTGGCCTGTTCCGTGGCCGGTCCATTGGCTGTTGCCAAAGATCCTACGCAGTTACTTCTTCACAAAGGTGCCCGTGTGGGCATCGTGAACCTGATGGATGCGGAAGTGACTCACTTCCACACGAGCAAAGTCCTCGCCGAGAGCTTCTTCAAGACACACCTCGTCAACTGGCAGGTGGACTCCATGCTGACCGACGCCGTCAGCCAGCGGCTGACCCAGCTCGAGCTCGTCCCGGTGGCGATCGGCGCGAGTGACGCCCTTTTGCGCAACCGGGATGAGGAGTTCGTCAACAACTCGGTCGCCAAGAGTCTGCCCAAGGATGTTGCCCGGCAGTTCGCTCAGCTGGCGGCCCCCGAACGCCTGGATGCCCTGATCGTCCTGGCACCCGGCCTCAACAACTCTTCGCAGGCGGGCGGCGGCATCTACAGGAAGGATCTGCCCGATTATCTGCGCGGCTGGGGATTCATAACCGGCGACCCCAACGGCAGGCCCGTGCTCTTCGACATGACCCAGGTGCTTCTGATCGGGGTGACCCCGGACGGCGCGAAGCTCCAGGCGCGCGAGTGGGGCGGGGGCTATACCGATGAATGGGTCGACTACGTGGCACCCGCTGACCTGAAACGAATGACCGTGGAGCTTTTGGACAAGCTGCAACCCCTGTTCGCGCGCATCCTCGCGAAACAGGCTGGCCGCACCGTGGATTGGATCACCGTCACACCCTAGGAGGCTGTGTGACTCCTAGGCCCGCTGCCCCTTACCGAGGCTCAGGGGACGCATTTGTGCACTCAAAAGGTGCGCAAAACACCCTTCCATCGGCCCACGGGCCGCTGGAGTCCCGATTCAGGGGTCCGAAGAGGTTGGCATGCCCTTTGCTTTAATACTCTCGGCGGTGCGCCTCACACCGGGCATGACGACTCCGGCTTTAGTGCCCAAGTGAGGCCACGTTCGCAGCGGCGATTGACCCCCTCATTCGTCGTCGCGGCGTTAGAGCGTGCGAGGTGGTAGCACCTCGCACGTTTTTTACGGCGGTAAGTTCGTCGGTGGACGCGGCCAACAATTTAACTCGCACCCACCCGGATACGATGCTCCAAATCGATTGCTGCGATTTCGAAACCCTTGCGGAAGTCGCGGATGTGTTTCGCCATCCATGTGCGCGCTCCATCCGTGTCCCGTGTGTGCAACGCTTCGCTGATTTTGCGTTGTGCGGTGATGATTCGGGAGCGCGCTTGCGGTACGTCATCGATCATTACTCGCAGCGAAGGTTCGAGTAATTGTAACAACGGCTCCTGCGCAAGCATCAGCACCTGGTTGTGAGTTGCAGCGCCCACGCTGCGGAAGAATTCCGCTGAACCGTGCGCGGCCTTCTCGGTTGCGGCATTGTCAGATGCAAAGCGTTCCGCGGCCGCGGTGATCACAGCGAGATCGTCTGCCGTCCGTGCCCGTGCGGCACTCTCGGCGATCGGGGGCTCGAGAAGCGTCAAGGCCTCCCAGACTTCCCGGAAGGTCACATCGTGCATGACCAGCCCGCGGGTCACCGCGCCGGCGATGGCGAAATGTTGGGGCCGGGTAACGCTCATGAGCTTGGAGCCGGCACGACGCATGACCAGCCCGTTGCTCTCGAGTTCCCGCAATGCCTCCCGCACAGTGGATCGATTTACACCAAACTGGCGTGCCAGCTCAGTCTCCGGAGGCAGTCGATCTCCTTCACGCAGCGTACGGTCCAGGATGCGGCCGCCGATGGCTGCGGCCACCTTGCGGTAGGCCGGCTCCATCTGGATCTGGTCGAACTGCATATTCACTTCGGTCACGCTCATGCGGCTGATTCGAACAACTCGCGCCCAATGAGCATGCGGCGGATTTCCTGGGTGCCCGCACCGATCTCATAGAGCTTCGCATCCCGCAGCAGGCGGCCGGCCGCATAGTCATTCATGTAGCCGTTGCCGCCCAGCGCCTGAATCGCTTCGAGCGCTGCGCGCGTCGCATGCTCCGCCGCAAACAAAATGCAGCTGGCGGCATCGCGTCGCTTGACGGTTCCCGAGTCGCAGGCGCGTGCCACCGAGTAGACGTACGCTCGACTCGCGTTCAGGGAGGCATACATGTCTGCAATTTTGGCCTGCATCAGCTCGAATGTACCGATGGGTTGGCCGAATTGCTTGCGTTCGCGCACGTACGGCAACACCAGATCGAGTGCTGCGGCCATCAGACCCAGCGGACCACCGGCCAAAACAACGCGCTCGTAGTCGAGCCCGCTCATCAGCACGGCGGCGCCTCGATTCACGGTGCCCAGCAGGTTTACCGCCGGTACCGCGCAGTCCTGAAACACCAGCTCACAGGTTCCGGAGCCGCGCATGCCCAGCTTGTCGAGCTTCTGAGCTGTTGAGAATCCGGTGCTACCGCGCTCCACGATGAAAGCACTGATGCCGCGGGGGCCAGCCGCTACATCCGTCTTCGCGTACACAACGAACACATCCGCGTCAGGACCGTTCGTGATCCACATCTTCCGGCCGTTGAGCACGTAATTGGAGCCACGCAGCTCGGCGCGCAACTGCATCGATACAACATCCGAACCGGACCCCGGCTCGGACATCGCCAGTGCACCAACATGCTCCCCACTGACCAGCTTCGGCAGATACGCATCCCGTTGCGCGTCCGTACCGTTGAGCCGGATCTGGTTGACACACAAGTTGGAATGCGCGCCATACGAGAGGCCGACCGAGCCGGATGCCCGGGAGATCTCTTCCATGGCGAGGGTATGCGCCAGGTAGCCGAGACCTGCACCGCCCCAACGCTCGGGCACGGTGACACCCAGCAGCCCCTGCTCACCCAGGGCAGGCCACAGGTCGCGCGGAAACTCGTTACTGCGATCAATCTGTTCGGCGCGCGGGGCAATCCGCTCGGTGGCAAAGCGCCGCACCTGCGAGCGGATCTCCTCGAGGCTCTCATCCAGCCCGAAATCACAATCTATGGCAGCCATGGCTTGCCTTCCCCTTCTGTACGATCGTATGATTGTCGGACAAACCGGCAATCGTGGCAAGTATGGCTGCAATTTCATCCCGCGTCGATGTGCATTCCGAGGAATTCCGTGCCAACCAGCAGGCGATGAGCGAGCTGGCGGCCGATGTGCGCCGGCAGGCGGCGCGCGTGGCGCTGGGCGGGACGGCCGCGGCAGTGAAGAAACACAAGGCCGCGGGCAAGTTGACGGCGCGGGAACGGGTCCGGGTGTTGTTGGACACCGGCAGCCCGTTCCTGGAGCTTTCACAGCTCGCGGCACACGGGATGTATGGCGGCGAGATCTCCTCGGGCGGCATCGTCACCGGGATCGGTCGGGTCAGTGGCCGCGAGTGTGTGATCGTCGCAAACGATCCAACGGTGAAGGGCGGCACCTATTATCCAATCACCGTGAAGAAGCATTTACGGGCGCAGGAGATTGCGCGTGACAACCGTTTACCCTGTGTTTACCTCGTCGAAAGTGGTGGTGCGTTTCTGCCTGCGCAGGATGAAGTGTTCCCCGACCGTGACCACTTTGGTCGGATCTTCTACAACCAGGCCACGTTGTCAGGAGCTGGTATTGCGCAGATCGCGGTTGTGCACGGGTCGTGCACCGCTGGCGGCGCATATGTTCCCGCGATGTCAGATGAGAATGTGATCGTCAAAAATCAGGGTCGTGTATTTCTCGGCGGACCGCCGTTGGTGAAAGCAGCAACAGGTGAGGACATCGATGCGGAATCACTTGGCGGCGCGGATGTGCATTGCCGCGAGTCGGGTGTCTGCGATCATTATGCTGAAAACGATACCCACGCGCTGTCGATCGCACGACGAATCGTTTCGAGGTTGGCCCCGGCAACTGACTCGAGTCCGCCGGTAGCACCCCGTGAGCCGAAATACGCTCCCGAGGAGCTGTATGGAGTTGTTCCCGCGAGTCTGCGCAAGCCGTACGACGTTCGCGAGGTGATTGCCCGGCTGGTCGATGCTTCCGAGCTGGATGAGTTCAAACAGCTCTATGGCACCACGTTGGTGTGTGGCTTCGCCCATATCGCAGGTTTCCCTGTCGGCATCCTCGCCAACAATGGCATCCTGTTTTCGGAAAGCGCGCTAAAAGGCGCGCACTTCATCGAGTTGTGCGCCAGGGCCCACGTGCCGCTGTTGTTCCTGCAGAACATCACCGGCTTCATGGTCGGGCGGCGCGCGGAAGCCGGTGGCATCGCAAAAGACGGCGCCAAGTTGGTCACCGCCGTGGCATGTGCGAATGTTCCGAAGCTCAGCGTGATCATCGGCGGCAGCTACGGTGCAGGTAACTATGCGATGTGCGGGCGTGCCTACTCGCCGCGGTTCCTGTTTCAGTGGCCGAACGCGCGGATCTCCGTGATGGGTGGCGAACAGGCTGCGAGCGTGTTGGCTACTGTAAAGCGTGATCAGATGAAGGCCGGAGGCGTGGATTGGCCGGCGGCGGATGAAGAGGCGTTCAAGCAACCGATCCGGCAACAGTACGAGACGCAGGGACACCCTTACTATTCCTCGGCGCGGCTGTGGGACGACGGTGTGATTGATCCGGCCGAGACGCGGCGCGTGCTGGCGCTGAGTCTTGCGGCAGCCAGGCATGCGCCTGGAGATGACACGCGCTTCGGCGTCTTCCGCATGTGATTGAAGGGGAACGATGCGTGATTGAAAGTCTATTGGTCGCGAACCGCGGCGAAATTGCCTGCCGGATCTTCCGCACGGCCCGCCGTCTAGGCATTCGCACAATTGCCGTTTTCTCGGATGCCGACGTTTCCGCACGGCACGTGAAGGAAGCGGATGAAGCGGTCCGGATCGGCCCCGCGGCCCCCCGGGAAAGCTACTTGAATGTGGAAAAGATTCTCGACGCTGCCCGGGCTACGGGCGCGCGAGCCATTCACCCCGGATACGGGTTCCTTTCGGAAAACGCACAGTTCGCACAGGCTTGTGTCGACGCCGGACTGATCTTCGTGGGACCGCCGCCCGCCGCCATCGGTGCAATGGGCTCGAAGATCGTCGCCAAGGCGCGTATGCGAGCCAAGGGCGTTCCGGTGTTGCCCGGCTACGAAGGCGCGGCTCAGGAGCTCGAGCACCTGCAGGCGCAGGCACGGCGGCTCGGTATGCCGTTGATCATCAAGCCCGCTGCCGGTGGCGGTGGCAAAGGCATGCGCATCGTTCGCGATATTGCGGAGATCCCCGAAGCCCTGGCTGCCGCGCGCCGCCTGGCCGAAAGCGCCTTCGGCGACGGCTCACTGCTGCTGGAGCGGTATCTGCCGGCTCCCCGACACGTTGAAGTGCAGATCTTCGCCGACTCGCACGGGAACTTTGTGCATCTGGGAGATCGCGATTGCTCGATTCAACGCCGCCATCAGAAGCTGATCGAAGAGGCGCCGGCACCCGGGCTACCCGATGACTTGCGGAGCCGTTTGCGGGCCGCAGCGCTCGTCGTAGGCCGCGAGATAGGTTATGTCAGCGCGGGAACTGTCGAATTCCTGTTCGACGGGCGCGAGTTCTATTTCATGGAGATGAATACCCGGCTGCAGGTCGAGCACACCGTTACGGAGCAGGTCACGGGGCTCGATCTCGTCGAATGGCAACTCGTGGTCGCCTCGGGAGGACGTCTGCCCCTCGAGCAGGCGCGGATCAGCCTGACCGGGCACGCCATCGAGGCGCGTGTCTGCGCCGAGGATCCGGAGCGTGATTTTCTGCCGAGCGCCGGTGACTTGCGGCTGCTGGAATGGCCGGCGGCCGAGTTTGCACGCGTGGATGCCGGATTCGGCAGCGGCGATCGGGTGCCCGAGAATTATGACTCATTGCTCGGGAAGGTGATTGCGTGGGCACCTTCGCGAGCCGAGGCTGCGGGCAAGCTGGCAGGAGCCCTGGAACGGATTTATTGCGCCGGCGTGCGCACGAACGAGCGCTGGCTCGCTCGAATTCTGACAGCGCCCGAGTTTCTTCAGGCCCGGCACAGCATCGCGTTTCTCGAAGCACACGCGAAACAATTCTCTGCTGGCGCGTACCCGGATCCCGTCGAGGAGCGCCGGGCCGCGGCGTTTGGGGCACTGGCAGTACAGGTGGCGGCATCAGCCCCTGCCGTGGGTGAGCGTGCCGCACTGAATCCCTGGTCCGCGGTTGATGGATTCACACCGAATCTGCCGGCGACGGTGCAATTTTCGTTGGCTCTACGGGGACAACAGCACGCTATTGCCATCGGGTCGGGGCCCGGCGATCAAACGATGATCGCCGTTGATGACACTTCCATTTCGGTGGCCCACGTAGTGCGAGCGGGTGGCACTGTCACAGCCACGCTGGACGGACTGCGCCTGAAAGCCCGCGTTTTCGTATACGAAATACACGTGCACGTGTGGCTCGACGGCCAACATTATGATTTTCTTCACGAGGACCCCCGCTCGAAGGAATTCTCAACCACGGCCTCGGAGGGTGGCCTGACAACGCCGTTGCCAGGTGTCGTTGCCGCAGTGGCGGTAACTGCAGGGCAGGCCGTTGCGGCCGGGGATGTCCTGATGGTGATAGAGGCGATGAAAATGGAACACACCATCACCGCGCCCTACGCAGGAACCGTTCAGACGCTCCATTTCGCTCGTGGCGACCGTGTACCCGAGGGGAGTGCGCTGTTGGAGCTCGCTCCTGCAGCCGGCGATTGAGTCCACGGACGAAACATCTATACTGGGGCGCACAGCCTCGCGCGCACCCTGCGGTGCACCCAAGAAAAATAATTTGCGATCGCTGAGATATTCCGCTGTGACGCAGCAGTAATAGTGTGGCAGTTACTGTCTCCCGCGTGAGCGTTGTCGATCGGATGGTGTCGAAGGAATACGTGCAGACCGCTCGTCCGTACGATAGGGACTTAGCGTCTCCCGGTGCCTGGATTGAAACGGGACTTTCTTCCAGGGACCCTAGGTGGGTG